>JBPBQS010000056.1:0-13693 GCA_050920955.1 Janthinobacterium lividum
GCGGGCGGCGCAATCCTTCCCTTCCCATGGGAAGGAGTCTGCCGCGATGGACAGTGTCGAGCGCGACGGTGTCAGGCTGGCGTATGTCGAGGACGGTCCCGCCCGCCCGGACGGCGTGCCGCTTCTCCTCGTGCATGGCTGGACGGGCGACCACGGCACCTTCGCGCCCCAGCTCGCGCATCTGCGGCAGCGGCGACGCGTCGTGGCCGTCGATCTGCGCGGGCACGGCGGCAGCGACGCCCCGCGCCAGTCCTATGGGGTGAAGGGGTTCGCCGAGGACGTCGCCTTCGTGGCCGAGCGGCTCGGCCTTCGGGAAGCGGTTCTGGTCGGGCACAGCATGGGCGGCCTCGTGGGCCTCGAGGTCGCGGCGGGCCGGCCGGGGCTGCTGTCCGGCCTGGTGATGATCGACTCGCCCCTGCTCCCGCCCGCTGAGCTGGTCGATGCGATCAGGCCGGTCGCGCTGTCGCTCGGCGGCGACGGACATGGCGGGATCATGCGGGCGCTGGCGGCGCAGCTCTTCATCGGCAGCGACGACGCGGCGCGCAGGGAGGGGATCATCGACGGCATGGCGGCCGTGGCGCCCCACGTGGCCGTCTCCGCCCTGGTCGGCCATTTCCTCGAGTACGACGCCGGGCCCGCGCTCGACGCCTGCGCGGTTCCGCTCGCCTACCTGGCCGCCGGGGGGGCCGCCCTGAGCGATCTCGCACGGGTGCAGGCAAGGCGGCCGGACCTCCTGCTGGCCCGGACGCTGGGTTCGGGGCATTTCTCGACCGTCGAGGTGCCGGGCCAGATCAACGCCATGCTGGACCGCTTCCTGGAGCTGCTGCCCGTCCTGGCCTCCGTCTCCGGGGGCTGATCGCGTCGGCCCGGCACCCGCGAAGCCGTGCGCGGGACCGGCCACGGGGAGCGAGCTTCCTAGATGGCTGATCGCGGGGGCAAGTCCTCGGCGGATTCAAGGGACAGGGCTTCCGGCCTCGCCTCGTTCAGCAGGGCCGCGACGCTGGCGGCGACCTCGCGCGGCTGCGTGGAGACCTGCGGCAGGCCCATCAGCTCGCCGTGGCGCTCGCGCGCGAGGGGGCCGGCGACGAACACGCGCGGGTTCGGGCGGCCGTTGGTGTCGAGGACGCGGCTGCGGGGGTCCACGGCGATGCCGAGGGAGAGCGGGTCGGCGTGGAGGGTGCCGGCGTCGTGCAGGGCGCGGAGCACGGGGCTGGAGGCGACCACGGAGCGGTGGCCGGGGCCGACGCAGCTCACCACGGCGCCGAAGCGGTGCGTCGTGGCGGTGGCGGTGCCGCGGGGGCGGAGGTCGACGGCGAGGGTGCCGTCGGGGGCGATGCGGCTCGCGGTGGGGGTGGCGGCGAGGACGGTGACGCGGCCGGAGGCGCGCTCGCGGCGGAGGAGGGCGTCGATCTGGGGGGCGCACTGGAAGCGGTGGACGTCCCAGAACGGGCGGAGGTGGCGCAGGAGGCGGCGGCGCTCCGGGAGGGGGAGCGCGGACCAGACGGGGCGGGCCTGCTCGCGCAGGGCGGCGATCACGGACTCCCAGGGGCGGCCCTCGGCGGCGGCGGCGGCCACGGCGCGGCGGGTGGCGCGCAGGAGGGCGAGGGCGGTCGGGGCCGGGGGGGCGTCGAAGCGGCCGACGGGGGTCACGGGGAGGTCGGTGCGGGGGCGGGGGAGCAGGCCGCGGCGCGAGGCCAGGGTGATGGGGCCGGCGTGGCCGCGGGCGCGCAGGGAGGCGACGGTGTCGCACGCGGTCAGGCCGGTGCCGACGACCAGCACGGGGGCCGCGCGGTCGATCGCGTCGAGGCGGGCGGTGTCCCAGGGGTCGGCGACCAGGCCGGGGGCGTCGCGCAGGGCGTGGAGCGCCGCGGGGAGGTCGGGGGTGGCGTGGCCCACGGCGAGGACGAGCACGTCGGCGCGGAGCGTGTCGCCGGTGGCGAGGGTGACGGTCGTGCCGGCGGGGTCCGCGTGGGCGGCGGTCGCGTGGGTGCGGAGGTGGCGCAGGGTGGGCCCCTGCCCTGCCCCGGCAGCGGCGGCGAGGGTTTCGGCGACGTAGCGGCCGTAGGTGGCGCGGCGGGGGAACAGGCGGCCGTCGGGGAGGACGCTGGCGGGGTCGGACTCCGGGTCGCCGTGGGCGCGGAGCCACTTGTCGAAGTGGTTGGGGTCTTCGGGGAAGGGCGACATGCGGGCGGCGGCGACGTTGACGCGGTGCTCGGGGTCGGCGGTGCCGTAGGCCAGGCCGGCGCCCAGGGTCGCGCGGGGCTCGACCACGACGATGTCGACGGGGAGTGTTGCGTGGTCGCGCAGGAGGTGCAGCGCCACGGCGGCGCCGCAGAAGCCGCCGCCGACGACGAGCACGGTGGGGCGGTGGGGCATCCGGCGGTTCTCCTTGGGGCGGGCAGGAAGGCCAGGGCTCTGCCCTGGACCCGCCGGGGGCAGGCGCCCCCGGACCCGCACACATAGGATAAGACTTCGTCGAGGTTTCCAAAGGCGAGCCTTTGGTGGAGTCCAGAGGCGAAGCCTTTGGCCTTGCTTTCTTGACAGGGCGGCGGGGGTGGCCTAGGTCGGCGGCTCATTCAAACGCCGCATCGCGAGGGTTCGCGCAGCGGCGTGTTTCTGTTTGGGGTGGCGCGATGTTCGACACATTGTCGGGCAGGTTCTCGGACGTTCTGGATCGCCTGCGCGGACGCGGGGCGCTGAGCGAGGCCGACATCGGCGACGCGCTGCGCGAGGTGCGCCTCGCGATGCTCGAGGCCGACGTCGCCCTGCCGGTGGTCAAGGACTTCGTCGCCGCCGTGCGCGAGCGGGCCGTCGGCGCGGAGGTGCTGAACTCCGTCAGCCCGGGCGCGCAGGTCGCCAAGATCGTCAACGACGCGCTGGTGGATGCGCTGGGCGGGGCGGGGGCGGTGCCGCTGAACCTCGCCGCCGTGGCGCCGGTGCCGATCCTGATGGTCGGGCTGCAGGGGTCGGGCAAGACCACGACGTCGGGCAAGATCGCGCTGCGCCTGGCGACGCGCGAGAAGAAGCGCGTGCTGCTTGCCAGCCTCGACGTGTCGCGGCCGGCGGCGCAGCTGCAGCTGGCGCAGCTTGCGGAGCGGGCGGGGGTGTCGTCGCTGCCGATCGTGGCGATGCAGACGCCGGTGCAGATCGCGCGCCGGGCGATGGACGTCGGGCGCCGCGAGGGGTTCGACGTCGTGATCCTCGACACGGCGGGGCGGCTGTCGATCGACGCCGCGCTGATGGACGAGGTGCGGCTGATCCGCGAGGCGACCAGTCCCGCGGAGACGCTGCTCGTCGTCGACGCGATGACGGGGCAGGACGCGGTCAACACGGCCAAGGCGTTCAACGACGCGGTCGGCGTCACCGGCATCGTGCTGACGCGCATGGACGGCGACTCCCGGGGTGGCGCTGCGCTGTCGATGCGCAAGGTCACGGGCGCGCCGATCAAGCTCACCGGGTCGGGCGAGAAGATCGACGCGCTGGAGGAGTTCCACCCGGAGCGCGTCGCCGGGCGCATCCTGGGGATGGGCGACATCGTGGGGCTGGTCGAGAAGGCCGGCGAGACGATCGACCAGGAGGACGCGGAGAAGCTCGCGCGCAAGATGGTGCGTGGGACGTTCGACCTCGACGACTACGCGAACCAGCTTCGCCAGATCACGAAGATGGGGTCGCTGTCGGGCATTCTCGGGATGCTTCCGGGGGCGGCGAAGATCAAGGACCAGCTGGAGGGGGCGAACCTCGACACGACGATCCTCAAGCGTCAGGCGGCGATCATCTCGTCGATGACGATGAAGGAGCGGCGCGCGCCGGACATCATCAAGGCGAGCCGCAAGAAGCGGATCGCGGCGGGCTCGGGCTCGTCGGTGCAGGAGGTCAACAAGCTGCTCAAGCAGTTCGACGACATGAGCACCATGATGAAGCGCATGAACAAGCTCGGGCAGAAGGGCCTGATGCGGCACGGGATGGCGGCGCTGATGCCGAAGAGCATGCAGCAGAAGCGGCCGTACTGAAGGAAGCAAGGTCGAGGCTCTGCCTCGAGCTCCGCCAAGGGAAGCCCCTTGGATGGCTTCCCTAAGTAGAGGGATCAAAGGGCCTCGGGCCCTTTGCGGGTCTGGGCAGAGCCCAGGCTTGCTTGCTTTGCCTGCTCCCGCACGGGGGCAAAAAGGACGCGGCACAGGGCCGGGTTCGGAACAGGAGATGAGTTGGATGGGCCTGAAGATCCGCCTTGCACGCGCCGGCGCCAAGAAGCGCCCGTACTACCACATCGTGGTCGCCGACAGCCGCTCGCCGCGCGACGGCCGCTTCATCGAGCAGGTCGGTTCCTACAACCCGATGCTGCCCGCGGAGCACGCCGACCGGGTCCGCCTCAAGGACGAGCGGATCAAGCATTGGCTGAGCGAGGGCGCGCTGGCGACGGACCGCGTGGCGAAGTTCCTGGGCAAGGCCGGGCTCGCGCCGATGCCGACGTTCCCGGAGCAGCCGATCCAGTCGGCGCCGAAGAAGAAGGCGCAGGAGCGCGCCGCGGCCAACGCCGCCTGAGCTGGTGACGGGCGAGCGCATCCTGCTGGGCGTGGTGGGCCGACCGCACGGCGTGCGGGGGCTGGTGCACGTGCACAGCTACACGGCAGAGCCGGAGGCGCTCGCGGAATACGGGCCGCTCGTCGACGCGGACGGGCGGGGGTGGACGCTGTCGTGGCGCCAGGCGGGGGTCGCGGAGCTGCGCGACGCCGACGGGCGCGCGGTGGCGGACAGGAGTGCCGCCGAGCGGCTGACGAACCTGCAGCTGTTCGTGGCGCGCGACCGGCTGCCGCCCGCCGAGGAGGACGAGTTCTATCTCGCCGACCTGGTGGGGATGGAGGCGGTCGGGCCGGGCGGGGCGGCGGTCGGGCGGGTCGCGCTGGTGCACGACTATGGCGCCGGGACGAGCCTGGAGATTGTGCGCGAGGGGGCGGCGCCGCTGCTGGTGCCGTTCACGCGGGCGGCGGTGCCGGAGGTCGACGTGGCGGCGCGCAGGCTCGTGGTCGTGCCGCCGGACGAGGTCGAGGCGCGCGAGCTGCCGGCCGGCGACGCGGTGCCGGCGTGAGCGCGTGGCGGGCGGGCGTGCTGACGCTGTTCCCGGGGATGTTCCCGGGGCCGCTGGGGCAGGCGCTCGCGGGGCGGGCGCTGGCGGCGGGGCTGTGGAGCCTGTCCGCGCGGGACATGCGCGAGCACGGGCTGGGGCCGCATCGCAGCGTGGACGACACGCCGTTCGGGGGGGGCGCCGGCATGGTGCTCCGGCCGGACGTGGTGGACGCGGCGGTGGCGGCGGAGATGGATGGTTGCGACGCAGGCGGGGGCGACGCGCGGCCGCTCGTGGTGCTCACGCCGCGCGGGCGGACGCTGACGCAGGCGGACGCGCGGGCGTGGGCTTCGGGCCCGGGCGTGGTGCTGCTGTGCGGGCGCTACGAGGGGATCGACCAGCGGGTCATCGAGGCGCGCGGGGCGGAGGAGATCAGCGTCGGCGACTACGTGCTGGCGGGCGGCGAGGTGGCGGCGATGGTGCTGCTGGAGGCGTGCGTGCGGCTGCTGCCGGGCGTGATGGGGGCCGCGGAGAGCGCGGTCGAGGAGAGCTTCGCCGACGGGCTGCTGGAGTATCCGCACTACACGCGGCCGGCGGAGTGGGCGGGGCAGAGGGTGCCGGACGTGCTGCTGTCGGGCAACCATGCGGCGATCGCGTCGTGGCGGCACGGCGAGGCGGAGCGGGCGACGCGCGAGCGCAGGCCGGACCTGTGGGCGCGTCGGCACGGGAAGATTGCAACAGCGGCCGTCGGGCCGTAACTGAGCGGAATCGAGAAGGAACCACCATGAACATCATCCAGACCTACGAGGCCGAGGAGATGGCCCGCCTGAGCGCCGCGCGCGCCGTGCCGGACTTCGCTCCCGGTGACACGCTCAAGGTGTCGGTGAAGGTGGTCGAGGGCGAGCGCACCCGCGTGCAGGCCTACGAGGGCGTGTGCATCGCGCGCTCCAACCGCGGGCTGAACAGCAACTTCACCGTGCGCAAGATCAGCTACGGCGAGGGCGTGGAGCGCGTGTTCCCGCTGTATGCGCCGACGATCGCGGAGATCGCGGTGCTGCGTCGCGGCGACGTGCGGCGGGCGAAGCTGTACTATCTGCGTGGGCGCCGCGGCAAGTCGGCGCGCATCGCCGAGAAGGCGCGCGACACGCGGGTTCCGGCGAACGCCGGGGCCGAGGCGGCACCGGCGGCGGCGCCGGCCGCAGAGTAAGGCGAAGGGCCCTGCCCTTCGATCCCGCCGGGGGCAGGCGCCCCCGGACCCGCGTTTTTCAGCGGGGATTGCCTTAAGTAACGCGGGTCCGGGGGCGCCTGCCCCCGGCGGGTCCAGGGCAGAGCCCTGGCCTTTCTTCGGGGGCCGACCATGGCGCGCACGTTGTTCGACAAGATCTGGGACGCGCACGTCGTCGAGCGGTCCGTGGACGGGACCTGCCTGCTCTACATCGACCGGCACCTGGTGCACGAGGTCACGAGCCCGCAGGCGTTCGAGGGGCTGCGTTTGTCCGGGCGCCGCGTGCGCAGGCCGGACGCGACGGTGGCGGTGACGGACCACAACGTGCCGACGAGCGACCGGCGGCTGGGGATCGCGGAGCCGGACTCTCGGCTGCAGGTCGAGACGCTGGAGCGCAACGTCGCGGAGTTCGGCGTGCCGTATTTCCCGCTGCTCAGCCGGGAGCAGGGGATCGTTCATATCGTGGGGCCCGAGCAGGGCATCAGCCTGCCGGGCATGACCATCGTGTGCGGGGACAGCCACACGTCCACGCATGGCGCGATGGGGGCGCTGGCGTTCGGGATCGGGACGTCCGAGGTCGAGCACGTGCTGGCGACGCAGACGCTGCTGCAGAAGCCGGCGAAGAACATGCTGGTAAGGGTGGATGGGGCGCTGCCGCCGGGGGTGTCGGCGAAGGACGTCATGCTGGCGATCATCGGGGAGATCGGCACGGCGGGCGGCACCGGGCACGTGATCGAGTATGCGGGGGAGGCGATCCGCGGGCTCGACATGGCCGGGCGGATGACGATCTGCAACATGAGCATCGAGGCCGGGGCGCGGGCGGGGCTCGTCGCGCCGGACGACGTGACGTTCCGGTATGTGGAGGGGCGGCCGTTCGCGCCGAAGGGCGAGGCGTTCGAGCGGGCGGTCGAGTACTGGCGGACGCTGCCCTCGGACGAGGGGGCGGTGTACGACCGGGTGGTCGTGCTGCGGGCAGAGGAGATCAGCCCGATGGTGAGCTGGGGGACAAGCCCGGAGGATGTCGTCGCCATTGATGGCGTGGTGCCCGATCCAGCGGCTGCCGGCGATGAGGCGCGGCGCGCGGAGCTGCAGCGGATGCTGGACTACATGGCGCTGCGGCCGGGGACGCCGATGACGGAGATTCCGGTCGACGTCGTGTTCATCGGGTCGTGCACCAACGGGCGGATCGAGGACATGCGGGCGGCGGCGGCCGTGGTGCGCGGGCGGCATGTCGCGGACGGCGTGCGGGCGATGGTGGTGCCGGGCTCGGGGATGGTGAAGTTCCAGGCGGAGCAGGAGGGGCTGGACGCGGTGTTCACCGAGGCCGGCTTCGAGTGGCGCGAGGCGGGGTGTTCCATGTGCCTCGGCATGAACCCGGACAAGCTGACGCCGGGGCAGCGGTGCGCGTCCACGTCGAACCGCAACTTCGAGGGGCGGCAGGGGCCGGGCGGGCGCACGCACCTCATGTCGCCGGCGATGGCGGCGGCGGCGGCGGTCACGGGGCGGCTGACGGATGCGCGCGTGCTCGGGGTTGCGGGCTGATGCGGCCGTTCACGACGCTGACGGGGATCGCGGCGCCGCTGCCGATGGCCAACGTGGATACGGACAAGATCATCCCGTCGCGGTTCCTCAAGACGATCGCGCGGACGGGGCTCGGGAAGAACCTGTTCGACGGGCTGCGGTTCGAGGCGGACGGGTCGGAGAAGCCTGGGTTCGTGCTCAACCGCGAGCCGTATCGGCAGGCGGAGATCCTGGTCACGCACGAGAACTTCGGGTGCGGGTCTTCGCGGGAGCATGCGCCGTGGGCGTTGCTCGACTTCGGCATTCGTTGCGTGATCGCGCCGGATTTCGCGGACATCTTCCACGGGAACTGCTTCAAGAACGGCATCCTGCCGATCCGGCTGCCGCGCGAGGTTTGCGACGCCTTGATCGGCGACGCGGAGCTGGGGGCGAACGCGCGGCTCAGCGTGGACCTGGAGCGCCAGATGGTGATCCGGCCGAGCGGCGAGGAGATCCATTTCGAGGTCGACGCGTTCCGCAAGGAGCGGCTGCTGCTCGGGCTCGACGACATCGGCGAGACGATGCAGCGCGGCGCGGAGATCGAGCGCTTCGAGAGCGAGCGGGCGGCGGCGCAGCCGTGGATGCCGGGGATCGCGGGCGTCTGAAGGAAGGCCGGGCCCTGCCCGGACCCGCCAGGGCGAGCCGCCCTGGACTGGCCTTACTAAGTGGTGCGTTCCAAGGGCGCAGCCTTTGGCAGAGTCCAGAGGCGGAGCCTTTGGCCTTGCTTGCTTGCTGAACCCGCCGGAAGGATCGTGCGATGGCCGTCAACAAGACGCTTCTGGTGCTGCCCGGCGACGGCATCGGCCCCGAGGTGATGCGCGAGGTCAAGCGCGTCGTCGACTGGATGGCGCGCTCGCGGGGCGTGCACTTCGACATCACCGAGGGCCTGGTCGGCGGCGCGTCGATCGACGCGCACGGGGTCGCGATCACCGAGGAGACGCTGGCGGCGGCAAAGGCCGCGGACGCGATCCTGTTCGGGGCGGTGGGCGGGCCGAAGTGGGAGCATCTCGGCTTCGACAACCGGCCGGAGATCGCGATCCTGCGGCTGCGCTCGGAGCTGGGGCTGTTCGCGAACCTGCGGCCGGCGGTCGTGCTCGACCCGCTGGTGAACGCCAGCACGCTCAAGGCGGAGGTCGTGCGCGGGCTCGACATGATGATCGTGCGCGAGAGCACGGGGGGGATCTACTTCGGCGAGCCGCGCGGGGTGGAGACGCTGCCGGACGGGCGCAGGCGCGGGTTCAACACGGAGAGCTACGACACGGGCGAGATCGAGCGCGTCGCGCGGGTGGCGTTCGAGCTGGCGCGCAAGCGGAAGGGGCGGGTCACGAGCGTCGAGAAGGCGAACGTGATGGAGAGCGGGCTGCTGTGGCGCCAGACGGTGCAGGCGCTGGGCGAGGCTTCGTACCCGGACGTCGCGCTGTCGCACATGTACGCGGACAACTGCGCGATGCAGATGGTGCGCAACCCGCTGCAGTTCGACGTGATCGTCACGGGCAACCTGTTCGGCGACATCCTGTCGGACCTGGCGTCGATGTGCACGGGGTCGCTGGGGATGCTGCCGTCGGCGACGCTGGGCGCGGTGGGCGCGGACGGGCGGCGGCACGCGCTGTACGAGCCGATCCATGGGAGCGCGCCGGACATCGCGGGCAAGGGGATCGCGAACCCGCTGGCGCAGATCCTGAGCTTCGCGATGCTGCTGCGGTATTCCTTCGCCATGGACGAGGAGGCGGGGATGATCGAGGCGGCGGTCGGGCGCGTGCTCGCCAACGGGCTGCGCACGGCGGACATCATCTCGCCGGGCACCGCGCGCGTCGGCACGGGCGTGATGGGCGAGTCCGTGCTGCGCGAGCTGGAGAAGTCCGCGGCCTGAGCGCGCGTTTTTGCCCGCGTGCCCTTGCGGGCGCGGCGAGGCTCGGCTACACCCCGCCCGCGGCGCCCGTAGCTCAATTGGATAGAGCACCAGACTACGAATCTGGGGGTTGGAAGTTCGAGTCTTTCCGGGCGCGCCATTTCATTTCGTCGTCGCGTGGGCAGGCAAGGTTGAGGCGCTGCCTCAAACTCCGCCAAAGGCTGCGCCCTTGGAACGCACCACTTGAGTCAAGGGATCAAAGGGTCCTCGGACCCTTTGCGGGTTTGGGCAGGGCCCATGCTTGCTTCTCCGCGGGGGCGTGCGGTGTCCACGGCCGGGAGGTTGGCGGCCAGGCGCTGCAGCAGGCGGCGCAGGGTCGCGGCGTCGTGCTCGGAGAAGCCGGCGAGGAGGCGCTGCTCGCGCTGCACGGCGAGGGCGAGCAGGCCGGCGTAGGTGCGCTCGCCGGCGGGGCTCAGGGTGGCCTTGCGGTCGCGGCCGCAGGATTCCAGGCGCAGCAGGCCGCCGGCGGCCAGGGCCGCGAAGCTGCGGCTCACGGCGGCCTTGTCGAGGCCGGTGTGCAGGCAGAGGCGGGCGGCGGAGATGGGCGGGCTGACGGCGATCTGGGCGAGGACGCGCCAGTCGGTGTAGCCCAGGCCGAACGCGGCCCGGCACTCGCGCGAGGCGGCGGCGGACAGCTTGTTGGACAGCAGGGACAGGAAGGCGGGGACGGTGCGCTCGAGGTCGAGCGTCTCCCGCAAGGCCGGCTGTGGCTGCATCACCGTGGCGCTCCCGCTGGCGGCAGGTTCGCCGCGCCTTCGGCGCAGTCGTCCCCCGCTCCCGCCACGCGGCATCAAGGCCCGCGTGGTCATCCCCGGCGCACTCTGGCAGGCCGGGCGGGCTTGTCGATGCGCGATCGTGCGGCGCGGGCGCGCAAGGGCGTGATCGGGGGCGCGGCGGGGCGGCGGGGCGGCTGATGGGGTGGGCGTGGGCCACGGACCTGGCGGACCAGGCGGTGGTGCTGCCGCTGGCGCTGCTGGTGCTGGCGGCGCTGCTGGCGCGGGGGGAGAGGCGGGCGGCGCGGGGGTGGGCGCTGGCGGTGGGCGGGGTGCTGGGGGCGCTGCTGGCGCTCAAGCTGTGGGCGGGGGCGTGCGCGGGGGTGGGCGTGCTGCGGGATGCGGGCGTGCGCAGTCCGAGCGGGCACGCGGCGGCGGGGGGGATCGTCTACGGCGGGGCGCTGGCGCTGGCGCTGGGGCGAAGGGCGTGGGGGTCGGCGGCGTGCTGCCTCGCGGTGGCGGCGGGGTTCGGGGCGAGCCGCCTGGCGCTGGGGGTGCACACGCCGGCGGACGTGGCGCTGGGGTGCGCGGTGGCGGCGGCGGGCGGGGCGGTGCTGGCGCGCGTGGGCGGCGGGAGGGGCGGCGGCGGGGCGGGCGAGGCGCGGGCGGGGTTGTGGGCGTGGGGGGCGGCGGCGCTGGCGCTGGTGTGGGTGCTGCACGGGCGGCGGCTGGGGGCGGAGCCGGTGATCGCGTCGGTGGCGAAGGACTGGCTGCGGCCGCTGTGCGGGTGGTGAGGTGGGGGGCCCCTGCCCTGGCGCGGGGGGCGGGGGGCGGCGTAGCGTGGCGGCTCGGCAGCGGCGGGGCGGGACATGGCGCGGCACATCCTGGTGGAGACGCGCGGCCGGGTCGGGCTGGTGCGTCTGAACCGGCCCGAGGCGATGAACGCGCTGTGCGACGCGCTCATGGACGAGCTGGGCGCGCAGCTCGCGGCGTTCGACGCGGACCCGGCCATTGGCGCGATCGTGCTCGGGGGCTCGGACAAGGCGTTCGCGGCGGGCGCGGATATACGCGAGATGCAGGACCGGCGGTTTCCCGACACGGCGATGGACGACTTCATCGCGCGTCGGTGGGACCCCATTGCGCGGGTTGCCAAGCCGGTGGTCGCGGCGGTGTCGGGGTTCGCGTTGGGCGGGGGGTGCGAGCTGGCGATGATGTGCGACATCGTGGTGGCCAGCGAGACGGCGCGGTTCGGGCAGCCGGAGATCACGCTGGGCATCCTGCCGGGCGCGGGCGGGTCGCAGAGGCTCGCGCGCGCGGTCGGCAAGGCCAAGGCGATGGACATGGTGCTCACCGGCCGCACCATCGACGCGGCGGAGGCGGAGCGCTGCGGCCTGGTGTCGCGCGTGGTGGCGGCGGGCGCGCTGCTGGACGAGGCGGTCGGGGTCGGGGAGCGGATCGCGGCGATGTCGCCGGTGGCCGCCGCGCTCGCCAAGCGGGCGGTCAACGTGGCGTTCGAGACGACGCTCGCGGAGGGCGTGCGGCACGAGAGGGCGCTGTTCCTGTCGCTGTTCGGGACGGCGGACCAGCGGGAGGGCATGGCGGCGTTCCTGGAGAAGCGCAGGCCGGTGTTCGGGGGCGGCGGGAAGGAAGGTTGAGGCGCTGCCTCAAACTCCGCCAAGGGAAGCCCCTTGGATGGCTTTACTTAGGGAAGCCGGTCCAGGGGCGGCTCGCCCCTGGCGGGTTTGGGCAGAGCCCATGCTTCCTTCTCGGGGCAGCGCTTGACTCGCGGGGGGGCGGTGCCTAGAAACGCCGCTTCCTTGCCGGCCGGGGGCTTCTCCGCGGGCTGTCCCGACACAGAATTCGAGAGACTGGTTCATGGCCAACACCGCCTCCGCCAAGAAGCGCAACCGTCAGACCGTCGTGCGCACCGAGCGCAACGCAGCGCGCAAGTCGCGCATGCGCACCTTCGTCAAGAAGGTCGAGATGGCGATTGCCGGCGGCGACAAGGGGGCCGCCGCCGCGGCGCTGCAGGCCGCGCAGCCCGAGATGCAGCGCGCCGCGGGCAAGGGCGTGATCCACCGCAACACCGTGGGCCGCAAGATCTCCCGCCTGTCGGCGCGCATCAAGGCGCTGACGCCGGCCTGAGCGGCCGGCTGCCCTGGGTCGATCCGGGGCTTCGACAAGATCACGACCCTGTGCCTGTTGCGGAGATGCTTCGCAGCAGGCATTTGTTATTTGGGCGGTTCGAATCCTGGCAGATTTCGATTGCCTCCGGACCATGTCTGACCTAGTGATTACAGGGCATCCCCGAGGATAGTGCTGGCCACACGGTCGTCCGTGCAGGGTCGGTGCGCGGCGGGTGTACGGGGCATGCGACCCCGGTGGCGTTTCCCTGTCGGTGCGCCTGCGGATGACGGTTCCCGTCGTTCCGGACCGACCAGGGCCTGCTCGGGAATGATCGCCGCATGGACCAGGACGCCACCCAGCCGGTTCCGCAGGGCGAGCTCCCCGCCGCGCTGGCGGACATCGGCGACTGCTGGACGCGGGTGCGCTCGCGCCTGCAGACCGAGGTGGGCGACGTCGAGTACAGGACCTGGCTGCGGCAGATGACGCTGGCGGGCGTGGACGGCGACGAGGTCACGGTTCATCTGCCGACGCGGTTCCTGCGCGACTGGGTGCGCTCGCACTACGCCGACAAGCTGTCCGCGCTGTGGCAGCAGGAGAACCGGCGGATACGACGCGTCGACGTGCGCGTGGGCGCGGGGATGGCGGTCGTGGGCGAGGAGGCGGCGGCCTCCCCTGCCCCGCCGCTGGCGGGCGTGGCACCGCCCGTGCCGCGCGTCGAGCTGGCGGTGGCGGCGCCCGTGGTGGCGCCGGAGCGGGCTGAGGGGGTGTCGCTCGACCAGAGGTTCTCGTTCGCGAGCTTCGTGGTCGGCAAGCCGAACGAGTTCGCCCATGCCTGCGCGCGCCGCGTCGCCGAGCGGCCGGCCAGCCCGGGGTTCAACCCGCTGTTCCTGTACGGCGGCGTGGGGCTGGGCAAGACGCACCTGATGCACGCGATCGGGCTGGAGCTGGGGCGCACCGACGTCGACCGCGGCGGCCGGCCGGTGCCCTCGGTCGCCTACATGTCGGCCGAGAAGTTCATGTACCGCTTCATCGCGGCGATCCGCTCGCAGTCGACCATGGAGTTCAAGGAGGAGCTGCGCTCGGTCGACGTGCTCATGATC
>JBPBQS010000280.1:0-13617 GCA_050920955.1 Janthinobacterium lividum
GGCGCAGGCCGACGGGCGGTTCCGCGCGAGCACCGAGGACATCGCGCGGCTCAAGACGCGCAACGCGGCGGGGGCGATGGTGCCGATCGGCTCGGTGGCGCGGTTCCACGACGTGACCGGGCCGTACCGCGTGCCGCGCTACGACCTGTTCCCGGCGGCCGAGGTGCAGGGCGGCACGATGCCGGGGGTGTCGTCGGGCTATGCGCTGGCGGCGATGGAGAAGCTTGCGGCGGAGCGGCTGCCGGCGGGAATGGGGTTCGAGTGGACCGACCTCGCGTTCCAGCAGCGCCAGGCGGGCAACTCCACGCTGCTGATCTTCGGCGCGTCGGTGCTGTTCGTGTTCATGGTGCTGGCCGCGCAGTACGAGAGCTGGAGCCTGCCGCTGACGGTGGTGCTGATCGTGCCGATGTGCCTGCTCGCCGCGGTGTCCGGGCTGCTGCTGCGGGGGATGAACGTCGACATCCTGGCGCAGATCGGCTTCGTGGTGCTCGTCGGGCTGGCGTCGAAGAACGCGATCCTGATCGTCGAGTTCGCGCGCCAGGCCGAGGACGGCGGCGCCACCCCGGCGCTGGCCGCGGAGCAGGCGGCGCGCACGCGGCTGCGGCCGATCCTGATGACCTCGTTCGCCTTCATTCTCGGCGTGGTGCCGCTGATGAGCGCCACCGGCGCGGGCGCGGAGATGCGCCAGACGCTGGGCACCGCGGTGTTCTTCGGCATGCTCGGCGTGACCGTGTTCGGCCTGCTGTTCACGCCGGTGTTCTACACCGTCGTGCAGCGCGTCTTCCACGGGCGCAGGCAGGCGCGGGCGCTGCCGGCGGAGCAGGGCTGATGGACGTTCCCAACGATCCCCTGTCCTGGGGGTTCGCGGCGATCGCGGCCGGCGCCGTCCTGTGGGTGGGGCTGCAGCGCTGCGACAGGTTCGGGATGCGCGACACGGTTCTGCGCCTGGTCGTGGTCGTGCTGATCGGCACGGGGGCGTTCACGGTCGGGCTCGAGACGGCACGGAGCATGGGGGCGGCACAGGGGTTCCTGGGGTAGGGGGAAGGAAGGCAGGAAGGCCTTCTTTTTCTGAAGAAAAAGAAGCAAAAAGACTTTGCAAATTGGCACCTGGACCGCCCGGTTGGTACGGAGCTCATGGGCAAGGTTCTTTGGTTCTTTCTTTCAAGAAAGAACTGCTTCCTTCGCTTCACGCTGCCGTGCCGCGTGCATCTTTCGCAGGGCCGGGCGTTGAGGCGGCATGACAGATCGCCCTCGCCTTGCCGTTCCCCCGGGCCACGCCGCGCTCGGCACCGCCGTGGCGCGGGTCGACGGGCCGGACAAGGTCAGCGGGCGGACGGCGTATGCGGGGGATGTGCGGCTCGCGGGGATGGCGCACGCGCGGCTGGTGCGCAGCCCGGTCGCGCGGGGGCGGGTGATTTCGGTCGGGCGGGACGCGGTGCTCGCGCTGCCGGGCGTGCTCGACGTGCTCACCTTCGCAGAAGTGGGCGAGGCGGTCAGGCCGGTGGGGCATCTGATGGCGGGGGGCTGGGCGAACAGCACCGCGCGGCCGCTGGCGTCGCCGGAGGTTCTCTACGCGGGGCAGATCGTTGCGGTGGTGGTTGCGGAGACGGCGGAGGAGGCGGAGGCGGGGGCTTGCGCGCTGCGGGTCGAGTATGCGGCGGGGGCGCATGCGGCGCGGATCGGGGATGGCAATGCGGCGGGGATTCCGCTCGGGGAGTTGCACGAGGGGTACGAGGACCGCGCGGCGGGCGACGTGGCGGGGGGGCTCGCGGAGGCGGCGCGGGTGGTGGACCAGCGGTATGCGACGCCGGTGCAGCACCACAATCCGATCGAGCTGCCCGACACGATCTGCCGGTGGGTGGGCGAGGATCTGACGGTCTGGGAGCCGACGCGGTTCGTGGGCGCGGCGCGTCACGGGCTGGCGGCGCAGCTGGGGATCGCGCCGGAGCGGGTGCGGGTGGTGGCGCCACTGATCGGCGGGCACTTCGGGTCGAAGATGGCGCTGTCGCAGCACACCGCGCTGTGCGCGCTGGCGGCGCGTCGGGCAGGGCGGCCGGTGCACCTGCACGTCGAGCGGCGCGACAGCTTCACGATCGCCAACCATCGCAGCGAGACGCGGCACCGCATCCGGCTGGGCGCGGACCGGGACGGGCGGTTCGTGGCGCTGGCGCATGACGCACGGACGGTCACGTCGCGCTTCGACGATTTCGCGATGGAGGGCACCGACGTCACCACCGCGCTGTACGCGTGCCCGGCGGTCGCGGCGACGGAGCGGGTGGTGCGCGTGGACCGCAACACGCCCGGGCCGATGCGGGCGCCGCCGGAGGTGCCGTATCTTTTCGCGCTGGAGTGCGCGGTGGACGAGATGGCGGCGGCGCTCGGGGTCGATCCGGTGGAGTTGCGCAGGCGCAACGATACCGCGGTCGATCCGGTCACGGGGCATCGGTTCACGACGCGGGGGCTGGTGCGGTGCCTCGATGCTGCGGCGGCGGCGTTCGGGTGGCGCGCGGGGCCGCCGGGGAGCAGGGGGCGGCGGGAGGGCGACTGGCTGGTGGGGCACGGGGTCGCGGCGGCGGCGCGGCCGGCGAAGGTGTCGCCGGCGCGGATCAGGGTGACGCGGACGGCGGGGGCGGCGCTGGTCGAGACGGCGCACCACGAGATCGGCAACGGGATCGCCACGGTGCTCGCGGTCATGGCGTCGGAGCGGCTGGGGGTGCCGGTGGCGGCGGTCGAGGTGCGGCTCGGGGACACGGCGCTGCCGGCGGCGGGGTTGTCGGGGGGGTCGTCGACGACGGCGAGCCTGGCGAACGCGCTGGCGCAGGCGTGCGCGGCGCTGGGCGGGCGGGAGGCGGGGGTGGTTGAGGTCGGCTTCGTGCCGGAGGGGGTGGAGGACGGGGCGATGCAGGCACTGGACGTGGGGAGGATGACGCTGGCGAGCCCAGTGCAGGGGAGGCTGGCGTGGTCGTTCGGGGCGCATTTCGTGGAGGTGCGGGTGCATGCGGCGACGTGCGAGGTCGAGGTGCGGCGGCACGTGGGCGCGTTCGCGGCGGGGCGCATCCTCAACCCGATGACGGCGCGCAGCCAGCTTCTCGGGGGCATGGTGTGGGGGCACGGGTCGGCGCTGCTGGAGGAGACGGTGGTCGATCCGCGCACGGGGGCGTACGTGAACGAGGATTTGGCGGAGTATCTCGTGCCGGTGGCGGCGGATGTCGTCGGGCTGGAGGCGATCACGGTGAAGGACGAGGATCCCGAGGCGGACCCGGAGGGCGTGAAGGGCTTGGGGGAGATCGGCGTCATCGGGGTCAATGCCGCGATCGCCAACGCCGTGTTCGACGCGACGGGGCGGCGGGTGCGCACGCTGCCGATCCGGGTGGAGGCGCTGCTGTAGGGCGGCGGCCAGTTGTCGCGGCGTTGCTTCGAAGGCGCGGGGTCCGTACTTTCGGGGAATGGATGACATCGCACCCTGGCATCTGAGCGCACCCGACTTCCGCGAGATCGAGGAGGCGGCGGGGCGCATACGCGGCGTGCTGGTCGAGACGCCGCTGCTGGAGAGCGAGCGCGTGAATGCGCGGCTCGGCGGTCGGCTGCTGGTCAAGGCGGAGGGGCTGCAGCGGACGGGGAGCTTCAAGGCGCGGGGCGCGTGGAACCGGCTGTCGCTGCTGTCGGCGGAGGAGAGGGGGCGGGGCGTGGTCGCGTTCTCGTCGGGCAACCATGCGCAGGGCGTCGCGTGGGCGGGGCGGAGGCTGGGCGTCGGGGCGGTGGTGATCGCCATGCCGGCGGACGCGCCCGCCTCCAAGATCGGGCGCACGCGGGGGTGGGGGGCGGAGGTCGTGCTGTACGATCGCGCGACCGAGGACCGCGAGGCGCTTGGGCTGCGGCTGGCGGCGGAGCGGGGGCTGGTTCTGGTGCCGCCTTACGAGGACCGGCGGGTGATCGCGGGGGCCGGGACGCTCGGCCTGGAGGTGGCGCGGCAGGCGGGGGCGATGGGCGCGGTGCCGGATGCGTTGCTCGTGTGCTGTTCCGGCGGCGGCCTGGCGGCGGGGTGCGCACTGGCGTGGGAGGCGGTGCTGCCGAGGGCGCGGGTGTTCGCGGTGGAGCCGGAGGGGTTCGACGACACGGCGCGCAGCCTCGTGGCGGGGAGGCGGCTGGGCAATGCGCCGGGAGGGGCGTCGCTGTGCGATGCGGTGCTGGCGCCGATGCCGGGAGCGCTCACCTTCTCCATCAACGCGCCGCGGCTGGGCAGGGGGCTGGTGGTCAGCGACGACGAGGCGCTCGCGGCCATGCGGGTGGCGTTCGAGGAGTTCGGGGTCGTGGTGGAGCCGGGGGGCGCCCTCGCGCTCGCGGCCGCCCTGTGCGGGCGGGTGGCGGTCGAGGGGCGCGTCGTGGCGGTCGCGCTGACCGGGGCGAACGTGGATCCGGCGATGTTCCGGCGGGCGCTTTCGGGCGGGGCGCGGGACGTGGCGGCGGGGCGGGGCTGAGGCGGCGTGGACGCGGCGGGGCTGTGCCGGCGGGGCGCCGCGTTGCTGGAGGCGGGCGAGGCGGAGGCGGCGCTGCGCTGCTTCGACGAGGCGGCCGGGGCGGCGGGCGGGGTGGCGGCGGCGGAGCTCGGGCGGGCGGGGGCGCTCGACGCGCTGGGGCGAAGGGCGGAGGCGGTGGCGGCGGCGCTGCGAGCGGCGCGGCTCGGGGCGGCCGATCCGGCGCTGCTGCTCCATGCGGGGCGGCGGCTGCGGGCGTGCGGCGCGGTCGTGGAGGCGATGGGTGTGCTGCGTCGGGCGGTGGGGATCGATCCCGGGCTGGCGGAGGCGTGGTACGCGCTCGGGCTGCTGCTTGGCGACGCGCGGCAGCATGCGGCGGCGGCGGCGGCGTTCCGCGCGGCGCTCAGGGCGCGGCCGGGGCTGCACGAGGCGGCGTTCAACCTCGGCGTGGCGCTGGCGGAGGGCGGTGATCTCGACGGGGCGATGGATGCGTATGCGCTGGCGTTGCGGCTGCGGCCGGACACGCTGGGGCGCATCGCGCAGGCGCTGGTGTCAGCGCCGTGCGGGTGCCTGTTCCTCGATCCCGCCGCCCTCCGCGCCGCCCTGGTTGGGCGAGTCGCGCCCGCCTTCTGAGGCGCCGCGGGGGGCGCGCAGGCGGCGGTAGTGGTGGGGCACGCCGCCGAGCAGGGCCGCGGCGGTGGCGTCGTAGCGGCGGGCGTCGGCGTCGGTGAGGCAGCGGATGTCGAGCTCCATCGGCTCGCGCGGCACAGGCACGCATTGGGCGAAGGGGGTGCCGCGCGGCAGCGTGCCCCGGAAGCCGGGGTCGACCCAGACGGCGGGGAACAGCACGCCGACGTCGGAGAAGCGGTCGCAGTCCACCAGGCCGCTGAGCAGGCGGAACGGCAGGTCGGGGCGGTTGAGCGGGTGCATCGCCAGCAGCGACCAGCCCGGCTCCAGCTCGATCGTCCAGAACGCGTTGAACTTCACCGCGACGCTCTGCGGGTCGTGGAACGGCGTGCCGGCGAGCTGGGCCGGGCCGTGGAAGCTGATCGGCGCGCGGGGGTGGGCGCTCGCCGAGAGCGGCGGCACGGCCCAGTCCCAGGACAGCCGCCCATCGGCCACCGCGACGTCGCACGCCAGCGGCATGGTGAAGCCGTGCGCCATGGCGTCCACGAACGGCGGGCAGTGCTTGACGGTGCGGACCTCGGCGCCGGCGTGCAGCTCGGAGGCGGCGTGGCGCGGCATGTCGCGCAGCCAGCCCGGCAGAGCGTCGCGCGCAGGGGCGGGGCGGGGGAGCACCGACTCCAGCGCCAGGTCGCAGCGGAAGGTCACGCGCATCCGGGGACCGTGCCTTTCGTATGGGTCGGAGGAAGGAAGCAGTTCTTTCTTGAAAGAAAGAACCAAAGAACTTTGCACGTTGGGCCGGTGCCAGCCGGGTGGCACCGGCCCAGGTGGCAAAGTCTTTTTGCTTCTTTTTCTTCAGAAAAAGAAGGCCTTCCTTGCCTTCCTAGAGCTCTGCCTCGCCGGGCTCGTGGAGGGCCTGGCGCACGGCGCGGCGCCAGCCCCGGTATCGCGTGGCGCGCTCGGGGGCGGGCATCGCGGGGGTGAAGCGGCGCTCGATGGGCGTAGGGGGGTGCATCGCGTCGGGCTCGGGGCAGAGGCCGCACTGCAGGGCGGCGAGGTAGGCGGCGCCGAGGGCGGTGGTCTCCAGGCAGGCGGGGCGGTCGACGGGGGCGTCGAGCATGTCGGCGAGGAACTGCATGGTCCAGTCGCTGGCCGCCATGCCGCCGTCGACGCGGATGGCGTCCGTGCCGTCGGGGGCGGCTTCGGCGAAGTCGTCGTGCATGGCGCCGAGGAGGTCGCGGGTCTGGAAGCCGACGCTCTCCAGGGTGGCGCGGGCCAGCTCGCGGCGGGTGGTGCCGCGGGTGATGCCGCTGATGGTGGCGCGGGCGCGGCTGTCCCAGTGGGGGGCGCCGAGGCCGGTGAAGGCGGGGACGAGGAACACCGGCTGGGCCGGGTCGGCGAGGGCGGCGAGGCGGCCGGTCTCGGGGGCGGTGTCGACCAGGCCGATGCCGTCGCGCAGCCACTGCACCGCGGTGCCGGCGGAGAAGATCGAGCCTTCCAGGGCGTAGCTGCGCCGGCCGTGGCGCTGCCAGGCGATGGTGGTGAGCAGGGCGTGGCGGGAGGGGACGGGGCGGTCGCCGGTGTTGAGCAGGATGAAGCCGCCGGTGCCGTAGGTGGCCTTGATCGCGCCGGGGCCGAAGCAGCCCTGGCCGATCAGGGCGGCCTGCTGGTCGCCGGCCATGCCGCGGATCGCGACGGGGCCGGCGCCAAGCAGCGCGGTGGCGCCGAACTCGGAGGCGCTGTCGCGGATCTCGGGGAGCAGGGCGCGGGGGATGTCGAACAGGCGCAGGAGGTCGTCGTCCCACTCGCCGGTTGCGATGTTGCACAGCAAGGTGCGCGAGGCGTTGGTGGCGTCGATCGCGTGGACGCGGCCCTCGGTCAGGCGCCACAGGAGGAAGCCGTCGATGGTGCCGAAGGCGAGGCGGCCGCGCTCGGCGGCCTCGCGGGCGCCGGGGACCGTGTCGAGGATCCAGCCGATCTTGGTGGCGGAGAAGTACGGGTCGAGGCGCAGGCCGCTGCGGGCGGCGACCAGGGGGGCGTGGCCGGCGGCGTCCAGCGCCTCGCAGCGCTCCACGGTGCGGCGGTCCTGCCAGACGATGGCGTTGTGGAGGGCGCGGCCGGTCTCGCGGTCCCAGACCACGGTGGTCTCGCGCTGGTTGGCGATGCCGATGCCGGCGATGTCGGCCGTGTCGAGGCGGGCGCGGGAGAGGACCTCGCGCGCGGTGCCGAGCACGCTGTCCCACAGCTCCTCGGGGTCGTGCTCGACCCAGCCGGGCTGTGGGTAGATCTGGGCGAACTCGCGCTGCGCGGTGGCGAGCGGGGCGAGGTGCTCGTCGAACACGATGGCGCGGGTGGAGGTGGTGCCCTGGTCGATGACCAGGAGGCGCGATGTCACGGCGTGTGCACTCCGGAAGGCGGCGGCGGCACCGGGGTGCCGCCGCCTGCGCCTCAGCCCTTGCCGGGCTGGGGCGCGGACCAGCTCTTGATCAGCTCGTCGTAGTCGACGGTCTCGCCCTTGGGCTTCTCGTTGGCGAGCTTGCGCTGGGGGGCGAGGTGGCCGTCGGTTTCGGCCTTCTTGTACCAGTATTCGGCGGTCTCGGGCTTGTTCATCAGCGGGCCCTTGTCGCCCTGCGCCCCGGAGCGCTGGATGCGCTCCATGATCGCGTCCTGGTCGCGCGCCAGGCCGTCCATCGCCTGCTGCGGGGTGACGTTGCCGGCGATGGCGTTGGACACGTTCTGCCACCAGACCTGCGCCATCTTGCCGTAGTCGGGCACGTTGACGCCGGTGGGCGTCCAGTTCTTGCGCGCCGGGCTGCGGTAGAACTCGACCAGGCCGCCGAGCTTGGGGGCCATCTGCGTCATGGTGTCGCTCATCACGTCGCTCTCGCGGATGAAGTGCTTGGTGAGCGCGGCCTTCTTCAGCGTCACGGACTTGGACACGCAGAACTGGGCGTAGAGCCAGCCGGCCTTGACGCGCTCCATGGGCGCGTACTTCAGCATCGTCCAGCAGCCGGTGTCCTGGTAGCCGAGCTTCTGGCCCTCCTTCCAGTAGGGGCCGTGCGGGCTCGGGGCCATGCGCCACTTGGGCGTGCCGTCGGCGTTCATCACGGGCGAGTTGGCGCCCATCATGCTGTCGGCGAAGGTCGTGTACCAGAAGATCTGCTGCGCGATGTGGCCCTGGCCGGGGACGGGGCCGGCCTCGAGGAAGTCCATGCCGGTGGCCTCGGGGGGCGCGTACTTCTTCAGCCACTCCACGAACTTGGTGAGCGCGTAGACCGCGGCCGGGCCGTTGGCGTCGCCGCCGCGGGTGATCGAGGAGCCGCGGGGGCGGCCGTCCTCGTTGCGGATGCCCCACTCGTCGACGGGCAGGCCGTTGGGCAGGCCGCGGTCGCCGGCGCCGGCCATGGACAGCCAGGCGTCGGTGAAGCGCCAGCCGAGCGAGGGGTCCTTCTTGCCGTAGTCCATGTGACCGTAGACGCGGACGCCGTCGATCTCCTTGACGTCGTTGGTGAAGAACTCGGCGATGTCCTCGTAGGCCGACCAGTTCACCGGCACGCCCAGCTCGTAGCCGAACTTCTGCCTGAACTGCGCCTTCAGCTCGGGGCGGTTGAACCAGTCGTAGCGGAACCAGTAGAGGTTCGCGAACTGCTGGTCGGGGAGCTGGTAGAGCTTGCCGTCGGTGTACTTGCCGAAGTCCAGGCCGATGAAGTCGTCGAGTGCCAGCTTGGGGTTGGTGACGTCCTTGCCGTTCTTCTCCATGAAGTCGGTGAGGGAGCCGTCGACGATGTCGTTGTAGCGCGGGTGCGTGCCGATGAAGTCGCTGTCGTTCATCCAGAAGTCGTAGATCGGGCGGCCGGACTGCATCTCGACCTCGATCTTGTCGACCAGCAGGCCCTCGTCCATCAGGTCGTGCTTGACCTGGATGCCGGTGATCTCGGCGAACGCCTTGGTCAGCGTCTTGCTCTCGTACTCGTGGATGTTGAGGATCTCGGAGACGCAGCTCACGCTCATGCCGCTGAACGGCTTGGCGGCGTTGATGAACCACTCCATCTCCGCCATCTGCTCGTCCTTGGAGAGCGTGGACGGCTGGAACTCGGTCTCGACCCAGCGCTTGGCGGCGTCCATCTGCTGCGCGTGGGACGGCCGGCTGCGGATCAGCGTGCCGGCGCCGGCGGCGATCGCCAGGCCGCCCTTCATCACGTCGCGACGTTTCATCGTGGTTCTCCCTGTGTGGTCCGGCGCCCGGTGCGGGTCTTCCGGCGGATCGTTGCGGATGCCGTCGCGATTCGGGCGGCCGGCGGCACGGTCAGGCGAGGCGGAACATCGTTGCGGTGTAGAGGATCGCCGCCACGGCGGGATACCACAGGTTGCCGCCGTCGCTGAGGCGTATGTAGGCGATGTAGATGAACGCCGAGCCGATCAGCGACACGAACAGCCGGTCACCGCGCGTCGTGGGGAAGCCGAGGATGCCGCGGCGCGGCGTCTCGGGCCAGCGCACCGCCAGCACGGTGAGCGTGACCAGCGCGGCCAGGATCAGCGCGAAGAACGTCGCCGTCTGCCAAGTCCAGGCCATCCAGCCCATCAGCGGCGCTCCGTGGTGTGTGGGGGAGAAGGCAAGCAGTTCTTTCTTGAAAGAAAGAACCAAAGAACTTTGCCACGGGGGGACACAGGCCGGGCGGGCGGCGCGGTGCCGAATGTGGAAAAGTCTTTTTGCTTCTTTCTCTTCAGAAAAAGAAGGCTTGCTGGCTTCCTGCGGCTAGACGCGGCCAAGCGCGAAGCCCTTCGCGATGTGGTTGCGCACGAACCAGATGACGATGGCGCCGGGGATCATCGTCAGGACGCCGGCGGCGGCGAGCAGGCCCCAGTCGAGGCCGGCGGCGGAGTAGACGCGGGTCATCACGGCGACGATCGGCTTGGCGTTCACCGTGGTCAGGGTGGTGGCGAGGAGCTGCTCGACCCAGGAGAACATGAAGCAGAAGAAGCAGGCGACGCCGATGCCGTTGGCGATCAGGGGCAGGAAGATGCGGGCGAAGAAGCGGGGGAAGGAGTAGCCGTCGAGGGCGGCGGTCTCGTCGATCTCGCGGGGCACGCCGGAGATGAAACCCTCCAGGATCCACACCGCGAGCGGCACGTTAAACAGGCAGTGGGCCAGCGCCACGGCCCACACCGTGTCAAACAGGCCGACGGCGTAGTAGAGGTTAAAGAACGGCATGGCGAAGACGGCGGGCGGCGCCATCAGGTTGGACAGCAGCCAGAAGAACAGGTGCTTGTCGCCCACGAAACGGTAGCGGCTGAAGGCGTAGGCGGCGGGCAGCGCGATCGTCACCGAGACCACGGTGTTGATGAACACGTACTCGAGGGAGTGGATGAAGCCGTCGCGCCAGTCGGGGTCGGCGAAGATGTGGCGGTAGTTGCGCAGCGTCGCCTCGTGCGGCCAGAACGTCAGGCGCGAGAGGATCTCGTCGTTGCCCTTGAAGCTCATGTTCACGAGCCAGTATACGGGCAGCATCAGCACCACGAGGTAGAGCACCATCATCACCGAGCGCATGGCGGGGCGCGTTGCGGCGCGCGTGGGCATGGTGGTGTCGGGGGAGCGGGCGAGCATCAGCTGCCCCGCCGGTCGAACTGGGTCATCACGGTGAAGAACACGTAGCAGACGGTCAGCGTGATCAGGTAGTAGACGATCGAGAGCGCGGCGGCGTTGCCGAGGTCGACCTGGCCGAGGGCGATCTTGACGAGGTCGAGCGAGAGGAAGCTGGTGCTGTCGCCGGGGCCGCCGCCGGTGAGGACCTGCGGCTCGGTGTAGATCATGAACGAGCCCATGAAGCGCAGCAGGGTCGCGATCACCAGCACCTTGGACAGCTTGGGCAGCTCGATACGGCGGAAGATCGACCAGCGGCTGGCGCCGTCGATGCGCGCGGCCTGGTAGAACGCGTCGGGGATCGCCTTGAGGCCGGCGTAGGCGAGCAGCGCCACCATGCCGGTCCAGTGCCAGACGTCCATGACCACGATGGTGGACCAGGCGGCGAGCGGGTCCTGGGTGTCGTTGTACGTGATGCCGAGGCGGTTGATCGTGGCGCCGAGCAGGCCGATGTCGGCGCGCGCGAAGATCTGCCAGATCGTGCCGACCACGGTGTAGGGGATCAGCAGCGGCAGGGCGATCAGCACCAGCACCGCGCCGACGCGCCAGCCCTCGCGCGGGATGCACAGGGCCACGCCCACGCCCAGCGGCAGCTCGACGGCGAGCACCACGAGGGAGAACACGAGGTTGCGCACGAGGGCGGCGGCGAAGCGTCCGCCCATGTCGGTGGAGGGGTCGAGCAGGTTCGAGAACCAGCCGATGCCGTTCCAGAAGAAGCTGTTCTGCCCCATCGAGTCCTGCACGGAGTAGTTCACCACCGTCATCGTCGGGATCACCGAGGAGAACAGCACCACCACCAGCACGGGCAGGACGAACAGCCAGGCGCGGTTGGTGACAGGCCTATCCATGCGGGTGCTCCATCAGGCGGCGGCCACGCGAAGCTCGTTGCGGAACACGTGCAGGTTTGCGGGGGCAATGTGCAGGCCGGCCACGTCGCCGTCGATCGCGGTGCCGGGCGGGAGGGTCGCGACGAGTTCGTGGCCGTCCAGCGTGGCGCGGGCGAGGCGGCGGCGGCCGAGGTCGTCGACGCGCGTGATGCGCACCGGCACGCCGCCGCTCGCGCGGATCTCGGCGTAGTCGGGGCGGAAGCCGAGCTTTGCGCCCTCGATCGCGTCGTAGCCGCCGGCGAGGTCGAAGGAGGCGCCGCCGGCGCGCGCGGTGCGGCCGCTGATGCTGGCAGGGAGGAAGTTCATGCCGGGGGTGCCGATGAAGTAGCCGACGAAGGTGTGCGCGGGGCGCTCGAACAGGTCCTCCGGGGTGCCGATCTGCAGCACGCGGCCGGCGTCCATCACGACAACCTGGTCGGCGAAGGTCAGCGCCTCGACCTGGTCGTGGGTGACGTAGATCATCAGGAGGTCGAGCGCCTGGTGCACCGCCTTCAGCTTGGCGCGCAGCTCCCATTTCAGGGCGGGGTCGATCACGGTGAGCGGCTCGTCGAACAGCACGGCGGCGACGTCGGCGCGCACCAGGCCGCGGCCGAGGGAGATCTTCTGCTTGGCGTCCGCGGACAGGTTGCGTGCGCGGCGGCCGAGCACGTCGGTGAGGTCGAGCAGCTGGGCGATCTCGGCGACGCGGGCGTCGGCCTCGCGGCGGCCCATGCCGCGGTTGCGCAAGGGGAAGGCGAGGTTCCCGGCGACGGTCATGGTGTCGTAGATCACCGGGAACTGGAACACCTGGGCGATGTTGCGCCGTTCCGTGGGCAGTCGGGTGACGTCGCGGCCGTCGAACAGCAGGCGGCCCTCGGACGGGATCACGAGGCCGGAGATGATGTTGAGCAGCGTCGTCTTGCCGCAGCCCGAGGGGCCGAGAAGCGCGTAGGCCGCGCCCTGGCGCCAGACGTGGTGGATCGGGTGCAGCGCGTGGTGCACGGCGGCACCAGGGGCGGCGGGGTAGGCGTGGGCGATGCCGTCGAGGGTGATCTCTGCCATGGGGTCAGGCCGTGACCGCGACGGGCGCCGGGGCTGTGCCCGCGGGCAGGGCGACGGTGCGGCCGTCGTCGTCGAACACGAACAGGGCGTCGGGGTCGAGCTGCACCGTGGCCTCCACGCCCGGGCGCCACTCGTGCACGCCGGCGACCAGGCAGACCCAGGTGGCGAAGCCCACGTCGACGTGGACGAAGCTTTCCGAGCCGCTGATCTCGGTCACGCTGACGCGGCCGGGGACGCGAAGGGGACTTGCGGTCGCCGTGTCGAGGCGCGCGGCCTCCACGCGGAAGCCGAGGCGGTGGCGGCCCTCGGGCACGCGCGCCAGCACGCCGGCGGCGGGGAGGCGGCGGCCGTCGGGGAGCGTTACCTCGGCGCCGCGTCGCTCGATGGCGGCCTCGTTCAGCGGGGGGTCGGAGAACACGCGGGCGGACTCGATGCCGGCGGGCGCGCGGTAGACGGCGGCGCTGGGGCCGTGCTGGGTGAGGCGGCCCTCGCTCAGGGTGGCGGTGGTGCCGCGCAGCAGGAGTGCCTCGGCGGGCTCGGTGGTGGCGTAGACCAGGATCGCGCCGGTGGCGCCGAACAGGCGGGGCAGTTCCTCGCGCAGCTCCTCGCGCAGCTTGTAGTCGAGGTTGGCGAGGGGCTCGTCGAGCAGCACCAGGGCGGCGCGCTTGACCAGGGCGCGTGCGATCGCGGTGCGCTGCTGCTGGCCGCCGGAGAGCTGCGCGGGCAGGCGGCCCAGCATCGGCTCCAGGCGCAGCACGGCGGCAGCCTCGCGCACGCGGCGGTCGATCTCGGCGGCGGGCACGCGGGCCACGCGCAGCGGCGAGGCGATGTTCTCGAACACGGTGAGCGAGGGGTAGTTGACGAACTGCTGGTAGACCATGGCGACGGAGCGGCCGCGCACCGGCACGCCGGCCATGTCGCGGCCGTCGAGCAGGATGCGGCCGGTCGT
>JBPBQS010000108.1:0-13265 GCA_050920955.1 Janthinobacterium lividum
TAGGAGAATCCGTCGGGAGGGCCGGCTGCACGAGCCTCGGCAGCGCCGCAGGATCCGACATGGCGCGTTCCTCATGGCAAGGCGGCACGTGTTTGGGAGGCGGTCTGCCAGGTGGAAACGAAGTGGCGGGAGGATTTCATCAGTCTGGCCGCTTCGGGTAGCTTCTCCCGGTCCGCGCGGGACAGGAACATCACGCAGCCCGCGTTCAGCCGCAGGATCCGGGCCCTCGAACTCTGGCTCGGCGTGCCGCTCGTCGACCGGAGCACCTACCCCACCACCCTGACGACACAGGGCCGGCGCTTCCACGAGACGGCCGAGGAAACCGTGCGCATGCTGCACGCAAGTCGCGCCGAGCTGCAGGCGAGCCTCGGGCCGAGC
The DNA here is from genome assembly GCA_050920955.1 of Janthinobacterium lividum. Classification (GTDB taxonomy): domain Bacteria; phylum Pseudomonadota; class Alphaproteobacteria; order Acetobacterales; family Acetobacteraceae; genus CAXSEF01. Next base: position 379 of record JBPBQS010000108.1, read on the forward strand.
ACGCAAACGGCGACCTTCGCGGCCCTGCACACCCTGTCGCTGACCTTCTTCCCCGGCTGGTTTCGCCGGATTGAGAACCAAGTCGGGCCCCTAAGGAGCCGCCTGCTGCCCGACGACTTCCACAGCTGCCTGCTGGCGATCGTCGAAGGCAACTACGATTTCCTGCTCACCTTCCATCACCCGAGTGTCCCGATCCTGCTCGAGCCGGCGCTGTTCCCTCATCTGGTGGTCGGCTCCGACAGCCTTGTCGGGGTGGCAAGCCCGGCGTGCACCGGGATGGAGGCCAGAGCCGGGTCCCTGCCGCTTCTCGCCTATGCCGCGGATTCCTTTCTCGGCCGCATGACCGTGTTCGCGCAGGCGCAGGCAGGGGCGCCGACGGTGCACACCACGCACACGAACGAGAACGCCATGGCGGAGGCGCTGAAGTTCATGGCGCTTGCGGGGCACGGGCTGGCCTGGCTGCCGCGCAGCTCAGTGGCGAGCGAGATCGCCGACGGCAGGCTGGTCGTTGTCGGACCCGAGGTCGCGCTCCAGACCAGGCTGTATCGCAGCGCGCGGCGCACGCGGGGTGTCGTCGAGGCGATCTGGGCGGCGGCACAGCGCATCGGCGACAGGTCCATGCAGGATGCGCATGATCCGTTCTGACAAGGCATTGGACCGGGAGCGGGGAATGCGACACTGGGAACGGCGGGCGGAGAACAGGCATGCTGGGTATTCTTGGTGGGATGGGACCGCTAGCCACCGTCGATTTCATGCACAAGCTGATCAGGAACACCTCGGCCGCCCGTGACCAGGACCATCTCGAGCTGTTCGTGCATTCCGCCACCAAGATCCCGGACCGGACCGACTTCCTCCTGGGGCGAGGGCCCGACCCGCTGCCTGCCATGCGCGTCGCCCTGCGCCAGCTCGAGAATGCCGGCGCCCGCGTTGTCGCCATCCCCTGCAACACCGCGTACCACTGGCATCCGGCGCTGCAGGCGGCAACATCGGCCATCGTGCTCCACATTGTCGATGCCGTGGCCGTCGAGCTGGTCCGGGGGGATCGGCGCGACGGACCGATCGGGGTGCTGGCGACGGACGGAACGCTGAAGGCCGGGGTCTACCAGGACCGCCTGGCTCGTCTCGGCTTCGCGTGCCTGGCACCGGGCGGGCAGGATCAGGCCGAGGTCATGCGGGCGATCTCGCTGGTGAAGGCCGGCAGCGTCGTCCAGGGTCGCGGCGTGCTGCGGGAGCAGGCGGAACTCCTGGGGCGTGCAGGATGCCACCGGGTCGTGATGGCGTGCACCGAGATCCCCGTTGCCCTCGAGGGCGTGCGGGGCGCCGGGCTGCCGTTTCTCGTCGACGCCACCGACGCGCTCGCCCGTGCCTGTGTCGAGAAGTGCGGCACCGTCGCCGCCGTGCCCGCATGCAACGCGGCACGACCCAGGCTGCGCCGTGACGACCATGCCCTTTCCCACTGAAGGATTGCCGACGATGCGTTTCTTCCCTGCGAGCGTTCTGCTGGGTGCCGTTCTCGGTCTTGGCGCGTCGGCATCCGCCCATGCCGGCACGCTTGAGACGGTCAGGAGCCGCGGCGTGCTGGTGTGCGGCGTCAACGTCGGCGTGCAGGGGTTCTCCACCCCGGACAACAAGGGGATCTACCACGGCCTTGACGTCGACTACTGCCGCGCCCTCGCGGCCGCGACGCTGGGGGACCCGGACAAGGTCAAGTACGTCTCGACGTCCTACCTGACCCGGTTCGTGGCGATCCAGTCGGGCGAGGTGGACGTGCTGGCCCGCAACGTCACCATCACGATGACGCGCGAGACTAACCTCGGCCTGATCGGCGTGGCGGTCGACTTCTACGACGGGCAGGGCTTCATGGTGCCGGCGAAGATGAACATCGAATCCGCGAAGAAGCTGGACGGCGCCACCATCTGCGTCCTGTCCGGCTCGACGAGCGAGGTGAACCTGGCCGACTTCACGCGCCGACAGGGGATCAGGATCGAGCCGATCCTGATGGACAGCATGGACACCATGGGCAACGCGTACCAGTCCGGCCGGTGCGACGCGATGACCACGGATGCGAGCCAGCTCGCGGTGCTTCGAGTGTCCAAGATGCAGGACCCTGCCGCCCAGGTCATCCTGCCGGAGCGGATCAGCAAGGAGCCGCTCGGGCCGTTCGTCCGCCGCGACGACGAGACCTGGCAGCTGATCGCGAAATGGACGTTCTCGGCGCTGGTAGCCGCGGAGGAGCTGGGAGTCACGCAGGCCAACGTCGAGCAGATGCACGACAGCAAGGACCCGGACATCCGGCGCCTGCTGGGCGTGGAGCCGGGCCTGGGCAAGTCCGTCGGGCTGGACGACGCCTGGGCCGCCAACGCCATCAAGGCCGTGGGCAACTACGGGGAAATGTTCGACCGCAACCTCGGCAAAGGCAGTGACATCGCCCTGCCGCGGGGCCTGAACGACCTGTGGACGAAGGGCGGCCTGATGTATGCCGAGCCGCTCCGGTAGCGGTCCCGGCAATCCTGCCGCGGGCGCGCTTCCTGCCATGCGCAGGTCCAGGGCAGGGCCCTGGCCTGGCCTTGCTCAGGCCCGCTTGCGCGCCTTCTTCTCGGCCACCGCCGGCAGCAAGGGCCGCAGGAACCGCCCGGTGTGGCTTTCCGCGCAGGCCGCAACCGTCTCCGGCGTGCCGACAGCGACGACCCGCCCGCCGCCCTCGCCGCCTTCCGGCCCGAGGTCAAGCAGCCAGTCCGCGGTCTTGATGACCTCGAGGTTGTGCTCGATCACGACGACGGTGTTGCCCTGGGCGACGAGGGCGTGGAGCACCTCGAGCAGCTTGCGCACGTCCTCGAAGTGCAGCCCGGTGGTGGGCTCGTCGAGGATGTAGAGGGTGCGGCCGGTGGCGCGCTTGGCCAGCTCCTTGGAGAGCTTGATGCGCTGCGCCTCGCCGCCGGACAGGGTGTTCGACGACTGGCCGAGCGCGATGTAGCCGAGGCCGACCTGCTGGAGGATGCGCAGGCGGTCGTGGATGCGGGTCTGGGCGGAGAAGTACGGCACCGCCTCGTCGACGGTAAGCGCGAGGACCTCGGCGATGGACTTGCCGCGGAACTTCACCTCCAAGGTCTCGCGGTTGTAGCGCGCGCCCTTGCAGGTGTCGCAGGTGACGAAGACGTCGGGCAGGAAATGCATCTCGATTTTGATGACGCCGTCGCCCTGGCAGGCCTCGCAGCGGCCGCCCTTGACGTTGAAGGAGAAGCGCCCGGACTTGTAGCCGCGCGCCTTGCTCTCGGGCAGCTCGGCGAACCAGTCGCGGATCGGCGCGAACAGGTCGGTGTAGGTCGCGGGGTTGGAGCGCGGGGTGCGGCCGATCGGGCTCTGGTCGATGTCGATGATCTTGTCGAGCTGGTCGAGGCCCTCGATGCGCGCGTGCGGCGCGGGGACCTCGCCGGAGCCCATCAGCCGGCGCGACGCCGCCTTGTAGAGCGTGTCGACGACGAGCGTGGACTTGCCGCCGCCGGAGACGCCGGTCACGCAGGTGAAGGTGCCCAGCGGGAAGTCGGCGGAGACGTCGCGCAGGTTGTTGCCGGTGGCGCCGACGACGCGGATCACGCGCGCGGGGTCCGTGGGGCGGCGCTGCGGGATCTCGATGCGCACGCGGCCGGAGAGGTAGGCGCCGGTGATCGAGTCGGGGTTGGCCTCGACCTCGGCGGGCGTGCCGCGGGCGATGACGTGGCCGCCGTGGATGCCGGCGGCGGGGCCCATGTCGATCAGGTAGTCGGCGGCGCGGATCGCGTCCTCGTCGTGCTCGACCACGAGCACGGTGTTGCCGAGCGCCTTGAGGCGGCGGAGCGTGGCGAGCAGGCGCTCGTTGTCGCGCTGGTGCAGGCCGATGGAGGGCTCGTCGAGCACGTAGAGCACGCCGGTCAGGCCCGAGCCGATCTGGCTGGCCAGGCGGATGCGCTGGCTCTCGCCGCCGGACAGCGTGGTGGAGCCGCGTGCGAGCGAGAGGTAGTCAAGCCCGACGTCGACGAGGAACTGCAGGCGCTCGACGATCTCGCGCAGGATGCGCCCGGCGATGGCGGCGCGCTGCGGGGTGAGCTGGGCCTCCACGCCGCGGAACCATTCCAGCGCGCGCCGGATCGACAGCTCCGAGGCCTGGGCGATGGTCAGCTCGGCGATGCGCACGGCGAGCGACTCGGGCTTGAGCCGGGCGCCGTCGCACACCTTGCAGGGCACCTCGGCCTGGTAGCGGCTCATCTCCTCGCGCGCCCAGGCGGAGTCTGTCTCCGCCCAGCGCCGCGCCAGGTTGCCCAGCACGCCCTCGAACGGCTTGGTGACACCGTAGGCGCGCAGGCCGTCCTTGTAGGTGAACTCGATTTTCGCCTCGCCGGTGCCGTGCAGGATCGCGTCGCGCACGCCCTGCGGCAGTTCCTCCCAGGGCGTGCGCGTGCTGGCGCGGTAGTGGCGGGCGAGGCTCGACAGGGTCTGGTCGTAGTACTGGCTCTGGCTGCCGGTCCAGGGCGCGATGGCGCCGTCGGCGAGGCTGCGCCGCTCGTCGGGCACCACCAGGTTCGGGTCGAACACCTGCTCGATGCCCAGGCCGTCGCAGGCGGGGCAGGCGCCGTGCGGGCTGTTGAAGGAGAACAGCCGCGGCTCGATCTCCTCGATGGTGAAGCCGCTGACCGGGCAGGCGAAGCGCGACGAGAACACGGTGCGCTCGCCCGGCCCCGGCGCCTGGCCGGGTGCGAGCTGGGCCGCGTGGGTGGGCGTCGCGGCGTCGGCGACCACGAGGGCGCCCTGGCCCGTCGCGGGGGCGGCGTCCTCGCCCGCCGCGAGCTTCGCCTCCTGCGCCGCCAGCGCCGCCGCCTTCGTGCGCGGCGCGGGCTTGGCGGGGGCCTGGGGGGCGGCGGGCTTCGCGGCGTCGGCGTTCTCGGCGTACATCACGCCATCCGCCAGGGCGAGGCCGGTCTCGAAGCTGTCCGCGAGCCGCCCCTCGGTGCCCGCGCGTACCACGACGCGGTCCACGACCGCCTCCAGCGTGTGCTTGAGCTTGCGGTTGAGCATCGGCACCTCGGCGATGTCGTAGAGCGTGCCGTCCACCTTCGCGCGCGTGAACCCGCGGCGCTGCAGCTCTGCCAGTTCCTTGCGGTACTCGCCCTTCCTGTCGCGCACCACCGGCGCCAGCAGCAGCAGCCGCGTGCCCTCCGGCATCGCCATCACCCGGTCCACCATCTGGCTGACCGTCTGCGCCTCGATCGGCAGGCCGGTCGCGGGCGAGTAAGGCGTGCCGGCGCGGGCCCACAGCAGGCGCATGTAGTCGTGGATCTCGGTCACCGTGCCGACGGTGGAGCGCGGGTTGCGGCTGGTGGTCTTCTGCTCGATGGAGATCGCGGGCGAGAGGCCCTCGATGCTGTCCACGTCCGGCTTGCCCATCAGCTCCAGGAACTGGCGCGCGTAGGCGGACAGGCTCTCCACGTAGCGGCGCTGGCCCTCGGCGTAGATCGTGTCGAACGCGAGCGAGGACTTGCCCGAGCCGGACAGGCCGGTGATCACGGTGAGCTGGTCGCGCGGGATCTCCACGTCGACGTTCTTGAGGTTGTGCTCGCGCGCGCCACGCACGTGGATGTTGCCGGCCATGCGGGGTCCGTTCTCGCCAGTTCTCAGGGTGTTCCGCAATGTAGGGGCACGCGGGCGGCAGCGCCAGCTTCAGGCAAGCAAGGCTGGGGAGCGAGCCGCTCCCCAGACCCCGGCGCAACACGCAGCCCGCACGGCCTGCGGCACAGGTCGTCGGGGCGGAGCGCGCGGGTGCGGCTTGCATCGCGGTGCCGGAAGGATCATCTCCGCAGAGGCCGGAACAAAACAGGATCGCGGTCGATCCGGAGGGGTGGCCCGGCCGAGCAGCGGTTGCTGGCCGACGCCGTTCCGAGAGTCTATAAGTACGTCAGCAAACCGGCAGCGACGACGGCAAGAGGATTTCCATGGCAGGCAGCGTCAACAAGGTCACCCTGGTGGGCAACCTCGGCAAGGACCCGGAGGTGCGCAACACCCAGTCCGGGGGCAAGATCGTCAACCTCACGGTCGCCACCAGCGAGACCTGGAACGACAAGGCCTCGGGCGAGCGCAAGGAGAAGACGGAGTGGCATCGCGTCGTCATCTTCAACGAGCGGGTTGCCGACGTTGCCGAGCGTTTCCTGAAGAAGGGCCGCAAGGTCTACATCGAAGGCACGCTGCAGACCCGCAAGTGGACCGACCAGTCCGGCCAGGAGAAGTACACGACCGAGGTGGTCATCGACCGCTTCCGGGGTGACCTGGTGCTGATCGACTCCAACCGAGGCGGCGAGGAGGAAGGCGGCGGCTACGGCGGCGGCCAGTCCGCGGGCGGCGGCTACAACCGCGACCGCGCCGCCCCCGCGGCCCGGCCGGCGGCGCCCGCGCGCAGTCCCGCGCCCTCTGGCGGCGGCCAGCAGGGCGGCGGCTGGGACAACGGCGGCGGCGGCGACCTCGACGACGAGATCCCGTTTTGAGCGACGCGTCGCCCTCCGCCATGTCGCGCGTCGTCCGGCTGCACGAGACCGGCGGCCCGGAGGTCCTGCGCGTCGAGCGGCGCGAGGTCCCCGCGCCCGGCCCCGGCGAGGTCCTGCTGCGCGTGCACGCCATCGGCCTGAACCGCGCCGAGGCGATGTACCGGCTCGGCGCCTACCTCGAGCCCACGCCGCTGCCCACGATGATCGGCTACGAGGCGTCCGGCGTGGTCGAGGCGGTAGGCGAGGGCGTCGACGGCTTCGTGCCCGGCGACATGGTCAGCACGATCCCGGCGTTCTCCATGAGCCAGTACGGCGTCTACGGCGACCACGCGGTGGTGCCTGTACACGCGGTGGCGCGCCACCCGGAGCGGCTGTCCTTCGAGGAGGCGGCCTCGATCTGGATGCAGTACCTCACGGCGTGGGGCGGGCTGGTCGAGGTCGGCGGGCTCAAGGCAGGCCAGGCAGTGATCATCACCGCGGCGTCGAGCAGCGTCGGGCTCGCCGCGCTGCAGATCGCGCGCCAGCTCGGCGCGGTTGCCATCGCCACGACCCGCAGCGGCGACAAGGCGGCGGCCCTGCGCGAGGCCGGCGCGGACCATGTCGTGGCCACGGACCACCAGGACCTGGCGGCCGAGGTGGCGCGCATCACCGGGGGGCGGGGCGTGGCGCTGGCGTTTGACCCAATCGCCGGGCCGGGCGTGGAGGTGCTGGCGCAGTGCATGGCCCCGCACGGCAGCATCATCCTCTACGGCCGGCTGACCAGCGAGGACACGCCGTTCCCGCTGATCGCCGCGATGCAGAAGCAGCTCCACGTGCAGGGCTACACGCTGTTCCAGGTCACGGGCGACGCGGCGCGCCTCGCACGCGGCAAGGCGTTCGTCGTCGACGGGCTGGAGTCCGGCGCGTTGCGGCCGGTGATCGCGCGGCTGTTCCCGCTCGACGACATCGCCGACGCGCACCGCTTCATGGAAAGCAACGGGCAGACCGGCAAGATCGTCGTCGTGCCCTGAGACGGGCGAGGCGCTGCCTCGCGCTCCGGCCAAGGGCTCCTGCCCTTGGCGATCCCGCCAGGGGCGAGCCGCCCCTGGACCGGCCTTCCCGGGGTTCGTCGCACGGTCCGTGCGCCTGGACTCCCGGGACGGGTTTCCAAAGGCCTCAGGCCTTTGGCGGGTCCGGGCAGAGCCCGGTCTTGCTTGCCTTCCCTTCCTGACAGGACCCCGCATTGAGCGACACCGACACGCCGACCGGCCACGCCGACATGCTCCCCGTGGTGCTCGAGGAGGAGATGAAGCGCTCCTACCTCGACTACGCGATGTCGGTGATCGTCAGCCGCGCGCTCCCCGACGCGCGCGACGGCCTCAAGCCGGTGCACCGGCGCATCCTCTACGCGATGTACGAGAGCGGCTACACGCCGGACAAGCCGTTCCGCAAGTCGGCGCGCGTGACCGGCGACGTGATGGGCAAGTACCATCCGCACGGCGACGCCTCGATCTACGACGCGATGGTGCGCATGGCGCAGCCCTGGTCGATGCGGGTGCTGCTGATCGACGGACAGGGCAACTTCGGCTCCATCGACGGCGACCCGCCGGCGGCGATGCGCTACACCGAGTCGCGTCTGTCCAGGTCCGCGATGACGCTGCTGGCCGACATCGACCGCGACACCGTCGACTTCCAGCCGAACTACGACGAGAGCGAGAGCGAGCCGCGCGTGCTGCCGGCGGCGTTCCCGAACCTGCTGGTCAACGGCGCCGCGGGGATCGCGGTGGGCATGGCGACCAACATCCCGCCGCACAACCCCGGCGAGATCATCGACGCCACGCTGATGCTGATCCGCGACCCGGACACCACGCTCGAGCAGATCATGACGGTGGTGCCCGGGCCGGACTTCCCCACGGGCGGGCTGATCCTCGGGCGCGCGGGCATCCGCTCCGGCTTCGAGACGGGGCGCGGCTCGATCATCATCCGGGCGCGCGCGGCGTTCGAGGAGATGCGCGGCAACCGCTTCATGATCGTGGTCACCGAGCTGCCGTACCAGGTGAACAAGGCCACGCTGCAGGAGCGCATCGCCGACCTCGTGCGCTCCAAGACCGTGGAGGGCATCAGCGACATACGCGACGAGAGCGACCGCTCCGGCATGCGCCTGGTGATCGAGCTGAAGCGCGAGGCGACGCCGGAGGTGGTGCTGAACCAGCTCTACCGGTTCACCTCGCTGCAGACGAGCTTCGGCATCAACATGCTGGCGCTCGACAACGGCCGCCCCCGCCTGATGGGGCTGCGCGATGCGCTGATGTGCTTCGTGACGTTCCGCGAGGAGGTGATCCTCCGCCGCTCGCGCTTCGACCTGATGAAGGCCCGCGAACGCGCCCACCTGCTCGTGGGCCTGGCGATCGCGGTTGCCAACATCGACGAGGTGATCCGCCTGATCCGCGCGGCGCCGGACGCGGCCTCCGCGCGCGCCGGGCTGATGTCGCGCGACTGGCCGTCGGGCGACGTGCTGCCGCTGCTGCGGCTGATCGACGACAGCGGCAACCTGGTCACCGACCACCCCGACGGCGCCACGGTGCGCCTGACCGAGGCGCAGGCGCGCGGCATCCTAGAGCTGCGGCTGCAGCGGCTGACCGGGCTGGAGCGCGACAAGATCCAGGCCGAGCTAACCGAGGTCGCGACGAAGATCGCCGACCTGCTGGAGATCATCGCCAGCCGGCCGCGGCGCATGGAGGTGATGGAGGCCGAGCTGCTGACGGTGCGCGCGCTGATCGCGAACCCGCGTCAGACGCAGATCGTCGACGCCGCCGCCGACCAGGACGACGAGAGCCTGATCGAGCCGGGGCAGATGGTCGTCACCATCACCCGCGACGGCTTCATCAAGCGCACGCCGCTGGAGACCTACCGCGCGCAGAACCGCGGCGGGCGCGGGCGCACCGCGGCGGGCACGCGCGGCGACGACGTGGTGACGCGCTCGTTCAACGCGCACACCCACCAGTGGGTGCTGTTCTTCTCCTCCGGCGGCAAGGCGTTCCGCGAGAAGGTGTGGCGCCTGCCCGAGGCCAGCCCGACCGCGAAGGGCAGGGCGCTCGTCAACCTGCTGCCGGAGCTGGGCGCGGACAGCGTCACCACCGTCCTGCCGCTGCCGCTCGACGCAGCCTTGTGGGACCGCCTGCACCTGCTGTTCGCCACCGCGAGCGGCGGCGTGCGGCGCAACCGGCTGTCCGACTTCGGGCGCATCCGCACGTCCGGCCTGATCGCCATGAAGCTCGACGAGGGCGACCGGCTGATCGGCGTCGCGACCTGCCGCGAGGGCGACGACGTGATGCTGTCCACACGCCTGGGACGCTGCATGCGCTTCCAGCTCACCGACGACTCGGTCCGCGTGTTCGCGGGGCGCGACAGCTCCGGCGTGCGCGGCATCCGCCTGGCCAAGGGCGACGAGGTGAACAGCCTGTCCGTGCTGACCCACGTGGACGCCAGCGTGGCCGAGCGCGCCGCCTTCCTGCGCGCCGCCGCCCTGCGCCGGCGCAGCGGCGGTCTGGAGGAGGAGGCCGCCGAGGTCGCCGCCGAGGCCGAGCCGGGCACCGCGGTCGCCCGCGAGGTCGCCGCCGCCATCGAGACCGAGGAGGCGCCCGCGGAGACCGGCGCCGACGAGGCGGCCGTCGACCCGGACCTGACGCTCTCGCCCGCGCAGATGCGCGACATGGAGGAGCGCGAGGAGGTCCTGCTCACCGTGACCAACGGCGGCTTCGGCAAGCGCTCCTCGGCGTACGACTACCGCGTAACCGGGCGGGGCGGGCAGGGGATCACCAACATCCTGCTTTCCGCGCGCACCGGGACCGAGGTGGTCGCCACGCTCCCCGTGCGCCGCGGCGACGACGTGATGCTGGTCACCGACGCGGGCCGCCTGATCCGCGTGCCCGCCGACCAGGTGCGCATCACCGCGCGCCAGACCATGGGCGTGACGCTGTTCCGCTGCGACAAGGGCGAGCACGTCACCAGCGTGTTCCCCGTGCTCGAGCCCGTCGCCGGTCCCGACGACATCGCGCCCGAGGCCGCCTCCGGCCCCGGGCAGCCGGAGACGGACGGCGGCCTGGAGCCGGGCGGCAGCGGCGACGACGAGTCCGACGGCCGCGGCCCCGGCAACGGCCCGGCCGTGGACATGCCGTCGAGCGGCGAGGGCGGCGGCGGCGTCGGGGGCGGACCGCACGACGACCACACCGGCGACGGGCCCACGGACGCGCCCGACCCGTCCGGCGGGGACGTCGGGTTGCCCCGCGGTGTCTGACGAAGCGACCGTCCTGGCCGTGACGCCGCCGCGCGTGGGCGTCTATCCCGGGACCTTCGACCCGGTGACCAACGGGCACCTCGACATCATCGGGCGCGCCGCGCGCCTGGTAGACCGGCTCGTGGTGGGCGTCGCGATCAACACCGGCAAGTCGCCGATGTTCGGGCTGGACGAGCGTGTCGAGCTGGTGGTCGCCGAGGTGGCGGCGCTGGCCGAGCGCACCGGCACGGCCATCGAGGTGGTCGGCTTCGAGTGCCTGCTGATCGACTTCGCGCGACAGCACGGGGCGGCTCTGATCGTGCGCGGGCTGCGCGCGGTGTCGGATTTCGACTACGAGTTCCAGATGGCCGGGATGAACTACCGCCTGGACAGCGGCGTGGAGACGGTGTTCCTGATGGCCAGCGAACGGCACCAGTTCATCTCGTCGCGCTTCGTCAAGGAGATCGCGCGCCTCGGCGGCGACATCTCCTCGTTCGTGCCCCCCCTTGTGCTGGAGCGCACATTGTCGCGCTGCCGGCGCCCTCCCGGAGCCCCGTGATGCAACGCCGCACCCTTCTCGCCACCCTCGCCGCTGGAGCCCTCATGTCCGACGCCGCCGCCAACGCCCAGACGCCCGCAGAGAACGACCCCGACAACACCGTCAACATGAAGCTCAAGGACGGCGTGGTGGTGATCCGCCTGCGCCCCGACCTGGCGCCGCTGCATGTCGAGCGGGTCAAGACCCTGTGCGCGCAGAAGTTCTACGACAACACCCCGTTCCACCGCGTCATCGAGGGCTTCATGGCCCAGGGCGGCGACCCGACCGGCACCGGCACCGGAGGCAGCCAGCTCCCCGACCTGAAGGCGGAATTCACCCGCGAGGCGCACTTCCTGCGCGGCACGGTGGGCGCCGCACGCTCGGGCAACCCGAACAGCGCCAACTCCCAGTTCTACATCATGTTCGCGCCCGCCCCGAGCCTGGACGGCCAGTACACGATCTGGGGCAATGTCGTGCAGGGAATGGAGTTCGTCGACAAGATCAAGCGCGGCAACCCCGCCAGCAACGGCATCGTCTCGCCGCCGCCGGACCGCGTCATCACCATGCGACTCGCGTCCGACAACAGCTAGCAGGGAAGGCCAGAGGCGCTGCCTCTGGACTCCGCCAAAGGCTCGCCTTTGGAAACCTCGACCCGGGCCGGCGGCACACGACGTGGCGCCGGCCTTTTCGTGTGCCGGTCCAGGGGCGCTGCCCCTGGCGGGTCCAGGGCGGCGCCCTGGCCTTGCTTTCCCCACCTTGTAACGGATAATTGCGCGCAACGGCCTCGAAACGGCCGGCAACGATGCTGCGACGCGACGATCCGGCAACAAGGGAGACGGGCCACATGACACCGACAGAAGCCGGGCGAATCCGGCTGACCCCTGCGTTCCTCGAGCTTGAGCGCAAGCGGTCGCGTTTCAGCTGGACGCTGACCGTGCTGATGCTGGTCCTGTACTTCGGCTTCATCCTGCTGGTGGCGTTCGACAAGCAGCTCCAGCTCATGGGCACGATGGTGACGCGCTCGATCAGCCTGGGCTTCCCGCTCGGGCTCGGCGTGATCCTGTCCGCGATCGTGCTCACCGGGGTCTACGTGCTGCGCGCCAACACGGAGTTCGACCGCCTGACGCGCGAGATCGTCACCGGCAACGCCATGTCCGCCGCCGTGCCGCTGCGCCCCGTCCAGGGCACGCGCGCGGCCGGGGGCGTGCGCTGATGCGCCGCGTGGCAGGCCTGTCCCTGGCCGGGGCGGCGCTTGCGGCACCGGCACGCGCGGCAGGCCCGGCGATCGAGGGCGCGGTGCAGATGCAGCCGACGAACTGGACCGCGATCGCGATGTTCGCGGCCTTCGTGGCGCTGACGCTGCTGATCACGCTGTGGGCGTCGCGCCGCACCTCGTCGGCGTCGGACTTCTACACCGCGGGCGGCGGCATCACCGGGTTCCAGAACGGCGTGGCCATCGCCGGCGACTTCATGTCCGCCGCCTCGTTCCTGGGCATCTCCGCGCTGGTGTACGCCAACGGGTTCGACGGGCTGATCTACTCGATCGGCTTCCTCGTGGGCTGGCCGATCCTGATGTTCCTGATGG
>JBPBQS010000245.1:0-13174 GCA_050920955.1 Janthinobacterium lividum
CAGCGGGAACCCGGCCGGTGCCCCTGCGCTTGGCTTGCGCATTGCACCGGACAGGTGAAGCGCGGCCTCAGGAGATGACCATGGTGTGCACGAACCCGATCCAGGCCGCCCGCCCGCGTGCCGTCCTCGCGCCTGAAGGAGGGGCCGCCGACCTGGCGCCCGGCCGCGACATCGACAAAACGTGCATCGACACCATCCGGACGCTGTCGATGGATGCGGTGCAGAAGGCGAAGTCCGGCCACCCCGGCACGCCGATGGCCCTGGCGCCGGTCGGCTACACCGTGTGGCAGCGCTTCCTGCGCACCGACCCGGCCGAGCCGAGCTGGCCCAACCGCGACCGCTTCGTGCTGTCCGTGGGCCACGCGTCGATGCTGCTCTACTCGCTGATCCACCTCGCGGGGATCCGCGCGGTCAACGAGCACGAGGACCGCAGCGCCCCGGCGCTGACGATCGACGACCTCAAGGCGTTCCGCCAGGCGGACAGCAAGACGCCGGGGCATCCCGAGTACCGAATGACCTCGGGGGTGGAGACCACGACCGGCCCGCTCGGCCAGGGCTGCGGCAACTCGGTCGGCATGGCGATGGCGGAGCGCTGGCTGGCGGCGCGCTACAACAAGCCGGGCTTCACCGTGTTCGACCACCGCGTGTACGTGCTGTGCGGCGACGGCGACATGATGGAGGGCGTCACCCAGGAGGCGGCCTCGGTGGCCGCGCACCTCAAGCTGTCGAACCTGCTGTGGATCTACGACAGCAACCACATCACCATCGAGGGCAGCACCGACCTCGCGTTCAGCGAGGACGTCGCCGCCCGGCTGCACGCGTATGGCTGGCATGTCGCCGACGTGGACGACGCCAACGACACCGATGCGCTGGCGGCCGCGATCGAGGCGGCCCATGCCGTCACCGACCGGCCGAGCTTCATCCGCGTGCACTCCACGATCGGTTTCGGCGCGCCGAAGAAGGCGGGGACCGCGGCGGCCCATGGCGAGCCGCTCGGCGACGACGAGATCAAGGGTGCCAAGACCTCCTACGGCTGGCCCGAGGACCAGAGCTTCCTGGTGCCCGACGGCGTGCGCGAGCATTTCGCCGAGGTGATGGGCAAGCGCGGCCACGCGCTGCGCACCGAGTGGGACGCGATGTTCGCGAAGTATCGCGAGCAGTATCCCGAGCTGGCGGCCGAGCTGGACATGATGAACCAGCACACCCTGCCCGAGGGCTGGGACGCCGACATCCCGGTGTTCGAGGCGAGCGAGAAGGGCGTGGCCAGCCGCGATTCGTCGCAGAAGGTGCTCAATGCCATCGCACCCCACGTGCCGTGGCTGATCGGCGGCGCGGCCGACCTCGCGCCGTCCACCAAGTCCAACCTGACGTTCCAGGGCGCCGGCTCCTTCGAGGCCACCAACTATGGCGGGCGCAACCTGCACTACGGCATCCGCGAGCACGCGATGGGCTCGATCACCAACGGCCTGGCGCTGAACGCGCTGCGCTCGTACGCGTCGGGCTTCCTGATCTTCTCCGACTACATGAAGCCGCCGATCCGGCTGTCGGCGATCATGGAGCTGCCGGTCGTCTACATCTTCACCCACGACAGCATCGGCGTCGGCGAGGACGGCCCCACGCATCAGCCGATCGAGCAGCTCGCCCAGCTTCGCGCCACGCCCGGCCTGATCACGATGCGCCCGGCCGACGCCAACGAGGTTGCCGAGGCCTGGCGCACCATCCTGCCGCTCAAGGAGCAGCCGGTGTGCCTGATCCTCAGCCGCCAGGCGCTGCCCACGGTGGACCGCAGCAAGTACGCCTCGGCCAAGGGCGTGGCGAAGGGCGCCTACATCCTGGCGGACTGCGACGGCACGCCGGAGGTGATCCTGATGGCGACCGGCAGCGAGGTGGCGCTGGCGATGGGTGCGCACGAGACGCTGAACGGCGAGGGCGTCCGCTCGCGCGTGGTGTCGATGCCGTCGTGGGAGCTGTTCGAGCAGCAGCCGCAGGAGTACCGCGACGAGGTGCTGCCGCCCACGGTGACCGGTCGCGTGACGATCGAGCAGGCCGCGACGATGGGCTGGGACCGCTACGCCGGCGCGTCGGGCAAGATCATCGGCATGCACACATACGGTGCGTCGGCCCCGCTGTCTTCGCTGCTGACCAAGTTCGGCTTCACGCCGGAGAAGGTGGTCGAGGCGGCCCGCGCGCAGGCCGAGGCCAGCCGCGCGAAGACGAAGACTCCCGCCTGAAACCGGCCTCCGCAGGGAGGCACCAACGGATGCAGGTCCAGGGGCGCGGCCCCTGGCGGGTCCAGGGCAGAGCCCTGGCCTTCCTTACCGGAGATCACCGATGCCCGACTCCAACCCGACCGCCTCTGGCCCCGACACCCAGTCCGACAACCCGGGCGCCGGCACGGGCCGCGAGAGCCCGCTGCGCAAGCTCGGCGAGCATGGCCAGTCCGTGTGGCTCGACTTCATCCGGCGCTCCTTCCTGGCCGACGGCAGCCTGCAGAAGCTGGTGGACGAGGACGGCCTGGGCGGCGTGACGTCGAACCCGTCGATCTTCGAGAAGGCGATGGGTGGTGGCGACGACTACGACGTGCAGTTCAAGCAGCTCGCGGCGAAGGGCGATCACGACGCCTCGGCGCTGTACGAGGCGATGGCGATCGACGACATCCGCGCCACCGCGAAGATCCTGCTGCCGGTGTTCGAGCGCACCGAGGGACTGGACGGCTACGTCAGCCTGGAGGTCTCGCCCTACCTCGCGCTGCGCACCGAGGAGACCATCGCCGAGGCCAGGCGGCTGCACGCGATGGTCGACCGTCCCAACGTGATGGTGAAGGTGCCGGGGACCGAGGCCGGCGTGCCGGCGATCCGCACGCTGATCGCGGACGGCATCGACATCAACGTCACGCTGCTGTTCTCGATCGACGCCTACAAGGCGGTGGCGGACGCGTACATGGCGGGGCTCGAGGAGCGGCACGGCAAGGGGGAGGACATCAGCCGCATCTCCTCCGTCGCCTCGTTCTTCGTCAGTCGCATCGACGCGGTGATCGACAAGGAGATCGACAAGCGGCTCGCGGCGAACGACCCGGAGACGCCGACGCTGAAGCTGATCCGCGGCAAGGTCGCGATCGCGAACGCCAAGCTCGCCTACCTGGTCTACAAGGACATGATCGCCTCCGAGCGCTGGCAGACGCTCAAGGCCGCGGGCGCCAACCCGCAGCGACTGCTCTGGGCCAGCACCGGCACCAAGGACAAGGCGTACAGCGACGTCCTCTACGTCGAGGAGCTGATCGGCGACGAGACGGTCAACACGATCCCGCCGGCGACCATGGACGCGTTCCGCGACCACGGCACGCCGCGCAACTCGCTCGAGGAGGACGTCGAGGGCGCACGCCACGTCATCGACGAGGCCAAGCGCGTGGGCCTCGACCTCGCCAACGTCACGACGGTGCTGGTGCAGGACGGGGTCAAGCTGTTCGCCGACGCATTCGACAACCTGCTGGGCGCGGTCGCGGACAAGCGCACGAAGCTGCTTGGCGGCACCGTCTCCGACCTGAAGATCACCCTGCCCGAGGCGTTGCAGGCGGCGGTGGACGCCGAGCTGGAGTCCTGGCGCGCCGGCGGCAAGGTGCGCCGGCTGTGGGAGCACGACGCCACGCTGTGGACCGGCGAGGACGAGGCGGAGTGGCTCGCCTGGCTGCACGTCGTGCAGGAGCGCACGGAGCACGTGGACGAGCTGGTCGCGTTCGGCAAGGAGGTTGCGGGCGAGGGGTTCACCCACGCGCTGCTGCTCGGCATGGGCGGGTCGAGCCTCGGCCCGGAAGTGCTGGCGGAGACGTTCGGCAAGCGCGGCGGCCATCCCGAGATGCACGTGCTCGACAGCACCGACCCGCAGCAGGTCGCGACGTTCGCCGGCAAGCTCGATCTCGCGAAGACGCTGGTGATCGTGTCGTCCAAGTCCGGCGGCACGCTGGAGCCCAACATCCTCAAGGCCTACTTCTTCGACGCGATGCAGAAGGCGGTCGGTGCGGACAAGGCGGGCAGCCACTTCGTCGCCGTGACCGATCCGGGCTCGCACATGGAGGATGTCGCGAAGCGGGACGGCTTCCGCCACATCTTCCACGGGGACAAGAAGATCGGCGGCCGCTACTCGGTGCTGTCGAACTTCGGCCTGGTGCCGGCCGCGGCCATGGGCATCGACGTCGCGCAGTTCCTCGCGAGCGCCAACCTGATGGTGCAGGCCTGCGCCGCCGGCACGCCGCCGAAGTACAATCCGGGCGTGCAGCTCGGCGTGGCGATGGGCGTCGCCGCCAAGCAGGGACGCGACAAGCTGACGATCGTCGCGTCTCCGGGCGTGGCCGACATGGGCGCCTGGCTGGAGCAGCTCGTCGCGGAGTCCACCGGCAAGCAGGGCCACGGCATCGTTCCGGTGGACGGCGAGACGCTGGCCGGTCCGGAAAGCTACGGCGATGACCGGCTGTTCGCGTATCTGCGCCTGAACGACGCGCCCGATGCCGCGCAGGACAAGGCGGTCGAGGCGCTGGAGAAGGCGGGGCAGCCGGTGATCCGCGTCGGCCTCAACGGGCACTCCGAGATCGGGCAGCAGTTCTTCCTGTGGGAGTTCGCGACCGCGGTGGCCGGGACCATCCTCGGCATCAACGCGTTCAACCAGCCCGACGTCGAGGCGAGCAAGATCGAGACGCGCAAGCTCACCGACGCCTACGCGGAGAGCGGCAGCCTGCCGCCGGAGACGCCGTTCGCCGAGTTCGAGGGCGTCGCGTTCTTCGCCGACGAGAAGAACGCCGCGGCCCTGCGCGCGGACAGTCTTGACGCGGTGATCGCGAAGCAGGTGGCGCGCATTGGCGCCGGCGACTACGCGGCGCTGCTGGCCTACATCGAGCGCGACGAGGCCAGCCGCGAGGCACTGCAGTCCATGCGGCTTGCGATCCGCGATGCGAAGCATGTCGCGACGGTCGCGGAGTTCGGCCCGCGGTTCCTGCACTCCACCGGCCAGGCGTACAAGGGTGGGCCGGACAGCGGCGTGTTCATCCAGATCACGGCTGCCGACCGCGCCGACCTCGACGTGCCCGGGGAGAAGTACAGCTTCGGCACCGTCAAGGCGGCGCAGGCGCGCGGCGACTTCGACGTGCTGGCGGAGCGGGGGCGCAGGGCGCTGCGGGTGCACCTGGGCCCTGACGTGGCGGGTGGGCTGGCGCGGCTGCACAAGGCGCTGGCGGCGGCGCTGAAGTAGGGAAGGCCAGAGGCTCTGCCTCTGGACTCCGCCAAAGGCTCGCCTTTGGAAACACTTGCTTAAGTAACGGGATCAAAGGGCCTCCCGGCCCTTTGCGGGTCCGGGCAGAGCCCGGCCTTGCTTTCTTCCTGAAGAGGGACACACGCGATGGAACTTGGCGTCATCGGACTCGGCCGCATGGGCGGCAACATCTGCCGCCGCCTGCTGCGGGCCAAGCACAGCATCGTGGCCTTCGACCGCGACGAGAAGGCGGTCAACACCGTCACCGGCAGCGGCGGGCAGGGTGCGTCCGGCATCGAGGACATGGTGCGCCAGCTCAAGGCGCCGCGCGCGATTTGGGTGATGCTGCCCGCCGGCCCGATCACGGAGGCGACGGTGACGCAGCTCGCCGGCCTGCTCTCCCCCGGCGACACGATCATCGACGGCGGCAACTCCTACTACAAGGACGACATCCGCCGGGCCCGGGAACTGCGGGTTAAGCAGATCAACTACGTCGACGTCGGCACCTCGGGCGGCGTGTTCGGCCTGTCGCGCGGCTACTGCATGATGATCGGCGGGCCGGCGGAGGAGGTGACGCGGCTCGACCCGATCTTCGAGGCGCTGGCGCCGGGCATGGGAGACATCCCCAGGACGGAGGGGCGCGGGCAGGAGCGCGACGCGCGGCCGGAGAAGGGCTACATGTACTGCGGCCCGGCCGGCTCGGGGCACTTCGTCAAGATGGTGCACAACGGCATCGAGTACGGGATGATGCAGGCCTACGCGGAGGGCTTCGACATCCTCGCCGGCAAGAACTCGAAGGAGCTGGCGGAGGAGGAGCGCTTCTCCATCGATACCGCGGATGTCGCCGAGGTATGGCGGCGGGGCAGCGTCATCTCGTCGTGGCTGCTCGACCTGACGGCGAACGCGCTGGCGGAGAACTCCACGCTGTCGGAGTTCAGCGGCGAGGTGCACGATTCCGGCGAGGGCCGCTGGACCATCGAGGCGGCGATCGAGCAGGCGGTGCCGGTGCCCGTGCTGTCGAGCGCGCTGTTCGCCCGCTTCCGCTCGCGCTCGGGCAACACCTTCGGCGAGAAGCTGCTGTCGGCGATGCGCTTCCAGTTCGGCGGCCACGTCGAGCAGCTGCCGGGCGAGACCAAGCCGGCCGAGGTGAAGCACGAGGACGCCGTCAAGAAGGGCGGCTGAGCCCCATGTCCGGCGACGCGGGGCCGAACGCCGTAAGGGCGGCCGACACCCACCTGGCCGTCGACCCGGAGGTGCTGGGGCGGGGCATGCCGGTGGCCGCGCCGCCGTGCACGATCGTGATCTTCGGCGCGGGCGGCGACCTGACGCGCCGCCTGCTGATGCCGGCGATCTACAACCTGCGCGCCGGCGGGCTGCTCAGCGAGGAGTTCCGCGTCCTCGGCGTGGACCGCGTCGACAGCGACGACGAGGCGTTCCGGGGCCGCCTCAACGAGGCCATGGAGGACTTCATCGCGCATCGGCGCGGCGGCGACACCATGGACCGCGCCGCCTGGGACTGGCTGCGCGCCCACGTCGGCTACGTGCAGGGCGACTTCGACGACCCCGCGCTGTACGAGCGCATCGGGGCGGCCGTCGGCGAGGGCAACTGCGTGTTCTACCTCGCGGTCGCCGACCGGTTCTTCGGCCCGATCGTGGACAGGCTCGCGCAGGCCTCGCTGATGCAGCAGCGCGACAGCCGGTTCCGCCGCGTCGTGGTCGAGAAGCCGTTCGGCCACGACCTCGGCAGCGCCCGCGCGCTCAACGCCCGGCTGCTGCGCGCCGTCGACGAGAGCCAGGTGTTCCGCATCGACCACTACCTCGGCAAGGAGACGGTGCAGAACATCATGGCGCTGCGCTTCTCCAACGGCATGTTCGAGCCCCTGTGGCGGCGCGACCACATCGACCACGTGCAGATCACCGCGGCCGAGACCGTGGGCGTGGAGCGGCGCGGCGCGTTCTACGAGAGCACGGGCGCCCTGCGCGACATGGTGCCCAACCACATGTTCCAGCTGCTCGCCATGGTGGCCATGGAGGCGCCGACCAGCTTCGACGCCGACGCCGTGCGCACCGAGAAGGCCAAGGCAATCCAGTCCATCCGGCCGATGAACCGCGAGAACGCGCTCAATCGCGTGGTGCGCGGGCAGTACAGGGCCGGCAATGTCGGTGGCCATGACCTGCCGGCGTACCAGGACGAGGCGGACGTCGACGCACGTTCCTCCACCGAGACGTACGTGGGGCTCAAGCTTGCGATCGACTCGTGGCGCTGGGCTGGAGTTCCGTTCTACATCCGGACCGGAAAGCGTCTCGCGACGCGTCGCACGGAGATCGCGATCCACTTCAAGCAGGCGCCGTACGCGCTGTTCCGCGACACCCCGGTCGAGAAGCTCACGCCCAACATCATGACGCTGCAGATCCAGCCGAGCGAGGGCGCCACGCTGCAGTTCAGCGCCAAGGTTCCCGGGCCCACGGTGCGGCTCGGCGGCGTGAAGATGAACTTCAACTACGCCGACTGGTTCAGCGAGGGCCCGTCCACGGGCTACGAGACGCTGCTGTACGACGTGCTGATCGGCGACGCGACGCTGTTCCAGCGCGCCGACAACGTCGAGGCCGGGTGGGAGGTCGTGCAGCCGGTGCTTGACTCCTGGGATGCGGGGCACATCCACGTTCATCCCTACGCCGCCGGGAGCAGCGGACCCGCTGAGGCCGACGCCCTGCTCGCGCGGGATCGCCGGCACTGGCAGCCGCTGTGAGCGGGAAGGCAAGGCCAGGGCGCTGCCCTGGACCCGCCAGGGGCGGCGCCCCTGGACCGGCGCCCGCTAGAGGGCTTCGTGGGGGCGTTGTCTCGTGACCCCCATTCGTCTGCTGGTTTCCGACGTCGACGGCACCCTGGTCACCAGCGGCAAGGCGCTCACGCCGGGCACGATCGCGGCCGCCGGGCGGCTGCGCGCCGCCGGCATCCGCCTTGCGCTCACCAGCGCCCGGCCGCCGCAGGGGCTGGAGCTGTTCGCCGGCGCCCTCGGCCTGGACACCCCGCGCGGCGCGTTCAACGGCGGCACCATCACCGGGGCAGACGGCGCCGTGCTGGAGGCCCGCTTCGTGCCGGAGCAGGCCGCGCGCGACGCGGTCTCGTTCCTTGAGCAGAACGGCGTCGACGTCTGGCTGTTCGTCGGCGACCACTGGCAGGTGCGCAACCCCGACGCGCACTACATCGCGCTGGAGACCCGCACGCTGCAGCAGCCGCCGACGGTGGTCGACAGCTTCGACGGCCTGCTCGGCCGCTGCGGCAAGATCACCGGCACCACCGACGACCACGACCTGCTCGCGCGCCTGGAGACCGAGCTGGCGGCCCGCATCGGGGAGGCGGCCAACGTCCACCGCAGCCAGACGTACTACCTCGACGTCACCCACCCCGACGCCAACAAGGGCCATGCCGTGGGGAGCATCGCGCGCCTGCTCGGCGTCGAGCTGCGCCACGTCGCGGTGATCGGCGACCAGGCCAACGACCTGCCGATGTTCGACGTCGCCGGCTATGCCATCGCGATGGGCAACGCGCCGCCCGACGTGCAGGCCCGCGCGCATAACGTCACCCGCTCCAACGCCGACGAGGGCTGGGCCTGGGCCGTCGACCACCTGCTCCTGCCGCGCGCGCCGGCGGCTTCCACGGAAGGCACGCCATGACACGCGACCACCCCGCGCCGACGCGCATCCGCCTCGTGCTCGCCGACGTGGACGGCACGCTGGTGACGAAGGACAAGGTGCTGACCGAACGCGCCATCGCCGCGGTGCATGCCCTGCACGCCCGCGGCATCGCGTTCGCCGTGACCAGCGGCCGCCCGCCGAAGGGCATGGCGATGCTGGCCGGGCCGCTCGCGTTGTCCACGCCGATCTCCGGCTTCAACGGCGGCCTGGTGGTCGAGCCCGACCTCGTCACGGTGCTGGAGAGTCGCACCCTGCCGCGCGAGGCCGCCGAGGCCACGCTGGCCCTGCTGGGGCGCCTGGGCCTCGACGCCTGGGTTTACAGCGGCAAGGACTGGCTGATCCGCGACCAGGACGCGCCGCACGTCGCCCGCGAGGCCGCCACCGTGAAGTTCGATGCCAGGGTCGTGCCCGGCTTCGAGGGCGACATGCTCGACCACGTGGTCAAGATCGTCGGCATCAGCGACGACCTGGAGCTTGTGCACCGCGCCGAGTCGGAGGCGCAGAAGACCCTGGGCGATCGTGCCTCCGCCGCACGCTCGCAGCCTTACTACCTCGACGTCACGCACCCCGAGGCCAACAAGGGCGGCGCCATCGCCTGGCTGTCGCGCCACCTCGGCATCCCGATGGGCGAGATCGCGACTCTCGGCGACCAGCCCAACGACGTGCTGATGTTCCGACCCAGCGGCCTCGCCATCGCCATGGGCAACGCCTCGACCGAGGTGCAGGGCGAGGCGGACCGCGTCACCGCCTCCTGCGACGACGAGGGTTTTGCCCGCGCGGTCGAGGACTTCATCCTGACCATCGACGCCGCCGCGCCCGGCGAGGGGAACGTTCCATGACCCAGACCTACGACGGCACGCCGATCGCCAACCGCACGGTGGTTGCCGACGCGGCCGCGGTGGCGCGCCACGCCGCGGAGTTCCTCGTCGCCGAGGCGGCGGACTCGGAGGGCCGCTTCGCCCTGTCGCTGTCCGGCGGCTCGACGCCGAAGCTGCTGTACGAGCTGCTCGCCGCCGCCGAGTTCCGCGACCGCATGCCCTGGGCGCGCGTGCACCTGTTCTGGGGCGACGAGCGTTGCGTGCCGCACGACCACGCCGACAGCAACTACCGCATGACACGCGAGGCGATGCTCGACCACCTGCCGATCCCGCCGGAGAACATCCACGCCATCCCCACCGACGGCACGCCGGCCGACGGCGCCGCGCGCTACGACCGCACCCTGCGCACCTACTACGGCCGCGAGAACCTCGACGCGTCGCGGCCGTTGTTCGACGTCACGCTGCTCGGCCTCGGCGAGAACGGGCACACCGCGTCGCTGTGGCCGGGCACGCCGTCGCTCGACGAGACGCTCGCCTGGGCCACGCCGGTCACCACCGAGGTTCCGCAGCCGCGCGTCACGCTGACCTACCCCGTGATCGCCAGCTCCGGCGCCGTGCTGTTCCTCGCCGCCGGCGCCTCCAAGCGCGCGATGCTGCACCGGGTCTGGCAGGGCGACCACGCGCTGCCGGCGGCGCGGGTGCGGGCGATGGGCCGCACGCTGTGGGTGGTCGACCAGGCCGCCGCCGGGGCATAAGCGGAGTCCGGACTCCATGTGCGCCGGTCCAGGGGCGCCGCCCCTGGCGGGTCCAGGGCAGGGCCCTGGCCTTCCTTCCTCTGCCTCCCGGAACCCGCCGATGCCCGACGACCCCGCCTCCGACCAGAAACGCGCCGCCGCCGAGGCTGCCGCCGCCCTCGTGCAGTCCGGCATGGCCGTCGGCCTCGGCACCGGCTCCACGGCGTATTTCGCGATCGCCGCCCTGGTGCGCCGCGTGCGCGACGAGGGCCTGCGCATCGTGGCGATCCCGACCAGCGAGCGCTCCGCCGCACAGGCGCGCGAGGGCGGCATCCCGCTCTCGGACTTCGCCCGCCACACGCGGCTGGACCTGACGATCGACGGCGCGGACGAGATCGCCGGCGCCTCGCTCGACCTGGTCAAGGGCCTCGGCGGCGCCCTGCTGCGCGAGAAGATCGTGGCGGCCGCCAGCGCGCGCGAGATCATCGTCGCCGACGCGGGCAAGCTGGTGGACCGGCTCGGCCGCCGCGCCCCGGTGCCCGTGGAGGTCACGCCCTGGGGCTGGGAGGCCACCGCGGCGCGCATCGATCGGCTCGGCGCGCGCGTGAGCCGGCGCGACGCGGGCGGCGCCGCCTTCGTCAGCGACGGCGGCAACCTGATCCTGGACTGCGCCTTCGGGCCGATCGAGGACCCGCGCGCGCTGGACCTCGCCCTGCACGCGGTGGTCGGCGTGATCGAGACCGGGCTGTTCATCGGGATGGCCACCGAGGCGTTCGTGGCCACCGCGGACGGCGTGCAGCACCTGGAGGCGCGATGACGGACGGGCGCGACGATGCGGCAGGAGTGCCGCCGCAGGTGCTGGTGGTGATGGGCGTGTCCGGCTCCGGCAAGACCAGCGTCGCGAAGGCGCTGGACGAGCGGCTGCACTGGCCGTTCCAGGAGGGCGACGACCTGCATCCTCCGGCCAACGTCGAGAAGATGAGGTCCGGCCACGCCCTGACCGACGAGGACCGCGCGCCGTGGCTGCGCGCCGTGGCCGCCTGGATCGAGGCGCGCCGGCAGGCCGGCGAGCCCGGCGTGATCACCTGCTCGGCGCTGCGGCGTGCCTATCGCGACGCCGTCACCGGCGGGCATCCCGGGGTGCGCGTGGTCTACCTCAAGGCCGACCGCGCCCTGATCGAGGAGCGCCTCGGCCAGCGGCAGCACCACTACATGCCGGCCGCCCTGCTGGAGAGCCAGCTCGCCACGCTGGAGGAGCCCTCGCCGGACGAGCACGTGCTCACCGTGGCGGTGCACGGCAGCGTCGAGGATATCGCGGCCGAGGTCGCCGCCAGGCTGCGGGCGGGCGCGTAGGGCTCGGGAGGCGAAGAAAGGTTGAGGCTCTGCCTCAAGCTCCGCCAAAGGCGCGCCTTTGGAATTCTTTGCTCAGGAAGCAGGGTCGACAGGGTGCCGTCCTCTGCAGGCCTGCGTGGAGGCCGGGTTTTTTGTTCCGTGGGGTCGGCCACGCCGCCGGTTCGGATTCACCCTTTCCTCACGAGTCGGGCTTAGGTGCTGGGTCCTGCCAGACGAGGGGCTTGTGTCGTGGCGAACTCGATCCGGATCACGACGACGGCGGACCAGGCGCCGTCTGGCCAGGCCGGCAGCGCGCAGGGTGGTGCCGCAGGCGCGGGCTTCGGCGACACGCTCGCCGCGCACGTCGCGGCCTCGCATGTGCACCATCGGCATCATGTTGCCGCCCATGCCCGCGTGGCAGCCCATGGGGCCCACGCACGCCACCACGTCCATGCGCAGAAGTCCGCGTCGGTGATCACGGACACCGTGCAGCATGCGCTGGCCCAGGCGATGCGCCTGGAGCAGGTGCCGGCGTCCTGGCACGCAGGCCTGCAGTTCATCATGGCACAGGAGTCGGCCGGCAAGGTTGGCGTGCGCAACCACGTCGACACCGCCCGCAGCCTGTTCCAGCTCACCCGTGCCAGCTACGGCCTCAACCCGAACGGCGCCGGGTCGTTCGGCAACGCGGTGGAGGAGGCGCAGGGCGGCATACGCTACATCCGCCAGCGCTACGGCACCGCGGACAACGCGGCCGATTTCTGGCGGCAGAGGCGCTGGTACTGAGCGCCCGCAAGCACGGGCAGGGCAGGGGCTCCATGAGACAGCCCCCGCTCATGCCATCCCTTGAACCCTGGCCAGGCCCGGCACAGCCGGCGACAATGCGGCTGCGGCGGTGACCGGAACACCGGCCGGCAATCATGACGCCGGCTCCGGTCACGCCCTCTTCGGCCGCCCGACCACCGTCGCAGGCCGTGTCGCGGGACCCGTGTTCTTCTAGATGTCCAGGCGGAACATGTGGTGGACCACGTTGACGCCCTGGTCGGCGTTCGCGTCGATGGTGATGGCTGCACCGGAGACGCTGGCCTTGCCAGTCACGCCCATGTCGGAAAGCGCCAGCGAGCCTGTTCCATAGCCACGACGAATCTCGGCAACAGGATGCATGGACGAGGGCAGGAAGTTGAAGCCGGTGAAGTCACGGGTCATGGAAACGGGTCCTTGCATTTCGACAGGGCCGTGACTTTTCCACTTTCCGGTAAACCAACCGTTAACGCGTTCAGCGCCGCTCTCCGTGGGAGCTGGCGCAACGCGATCGAAGGTTCTGTTCATGCCTCAGGCGATGCGGACGAAACGCCG
>JBPBQS010000281.1:0-13165 GCA_050920955.1 Janthinobacterium lividum
GAGGGCGAGGAGGGTTGCGTAGGCCTCGGCCATGCCGCGCTCG
This sequence comes from Janthinobacterium lividum, assembly GCA_050920955.1. Taxonomy (GTDB): domain Bacteria; phylum Pseudomonadota; class Alphaproteobacteria; order Acetobacterales; family Acetobacteraceae; genus CAXSEF01. The sequence continues at coordinate 44 of JBPBQS010000281.1, forward strand.
TTGACCAGGCCGAGCTGGAGCAGGACCTGGTCGAGGCGGCCGTCGCTCTCGGCGGCGACGCGGCGGCCGCGGTCGATCGTGCGGGCGTCGCACTGGCCGGAGTCGACGAGCAGGGCCGCGAGGCGCTCGATGCGGTCCGGGCCGGTTCCCGGGGGGGAGACCGACGCGACCTGTCCTCCATCCGCCATGGCCGGGCCTTTCGTGCGTGGGCGTCGCGGGCCCCGGGCGGGGCGCCGGGCGGCGCGCGGCACAGCATTGCGTCGCCCGGGCGGGGCGAGGCAAGGGGAACCGTGCGGCCGCCGGCCGTGCGTGCGGGGCCGCGCCCTGCCCTGCCCCGTCGGGAGGCTGCGTGATGCCGAGCTGGGTTCTGGTGCTGCTGGTGGCGCCCGTGATCGGGAGCTTCGCGGGCGTGCTGATCCGTCGGCTGCCGGAGCGGCGGCCGGTCGCGGTGGCGCGCTCGGCGTGCGAGGCGTGCGGGCACGTGCTGGCGCCGCGCGAGATGGTGCCGGTGCTGAGCTTCCTCGTGCAGCGCGGGCGGTGCCGGGCGTGCGGGGCGGCGATTTCACCGTTCCATCTGTGGGTGGAGCTGGCGGCGGTGGCGGTCGCGGGGTCGGCGGTTTTGGCGGCGTGGGTTCGTGGCGGCGGGGCGCCGGGGTGGGACGGCGGGGCGCTGTGGGCGACGTGCGCGCTGGGGTGGGCGCTGATGGCGCTGGCGTGGATCGACGCGCGGCACTTCCTGCTGCCGGACGTGCTCACGCTGCCGCTGCTGCTCGGCGGGCTCGCGGCGTGCTGGGTGCTGGAGCCCTGGGCGCTGCAGGAGCGGCTGGTGGGGGCGGTGGCGGGGTATTGCGGGCTGCGGGGGGTGGCGCTGGCGTACCGGGCGCTGCGCGGGCGCGAGGGGATGGGGGCGGGGGATGCCAAGCTGCTGGCGGCGTGCGGGGCGTGGCTGGGGTGGGCGGCGCTGCCGGACGTGCTGCTGATCGCGGCGCTGGCGGGGCTGGCGGCGGCGGGAGGGATGCGGCTGCGCGGGCAGGCGGTGGGGCGGACGACGGCGGTGCCGTTCGGGCCGGCGCTCGCGGCGGGGTGCTGGGCAGTGCGGCTTTGGGGCGGCTAGGAAGGAAGGCCAGAGGCGCTGCCTCTGGACTCCGCCAAAGGCTGCGCCCTTGGAACGCGTTCCTTAAGCAAGGCCGGTCCAGGGGCGGCTCGCCCCTGGCGGGTTTGGGCAGGGCCCATGCTTGTTTTCTTCAGCAGGCCGCTCGGATCGCCGCGATGTTGGCGGCGTAGCGGTCCGGGCCGCCGCGGAAGACCGCGGAGCCGGCGACGAGGACGTCGGCGCCGGCGGCGGTGACGAGGGGCGCGGTGTCGGGCGCGATGCCGCCGTCGACCTCGACGTGGATCGGGCGGTCGCCGATCAGGGCGCGGACGCGGCGGACCTTGTCGGTCATGGCGGGGATGAAGGACTGGCCGCCGAAGCCGGGGTTGACGGTCATCACCAGCACGAGGTCGGCCTTGTCGATCACCCACTCGATGGCCTCGACCGGGGTGGCGGGGCACAGGGCGACGCCGGCCTTCTTCCCGAGGCTGCGGATGAGGGCGAGGGTCCGGTCGAGGTGGGGGCCGGCCTCGGCGTGGACGGTGATGACGTCCGAGCCGGCGTGGGCGAAGGCCTCGATGAAGGGGTCGGCGGGGGCGATCATCAGGTGGGTGTCGAAGGTCGCGGCGCTGTGCGGGCGCAGGGCGGCGATCACGGGGGGGCCGAAGGTGATGTTGGGGACGAAGTGGCCGTCCATGACGTCGAGGTGGATCCAGTCGGCGCCTGCGGCCTCCACGGCGCGGACCTCCTCGGCGATGCGGGAGAAGTCGGCGGAGAGGATCGAGGGGGCGATCAGCACGGGCATGCGCAGGAGTCCTTGAGGCGAGGCAGGAAGGAAGTCTTCTTTTTCTGGAGAAAAAGAAGCAAAAAGACTTTATTTGGTTAGTGCGGGGAATTGGTGCTTGCCTGGCTTTCTTATGGGCAAGGTTTTTTGGTTCTTTTTTTCAAAAAAGAACTGCTTTCTTATGCTGCTTTTCGTCGGCGTTCCATGAGCTGGAGGATGATGGGGGTGAGGATGAGCTGCATGGCCAGGTCGAGCTTGTTGCCGGGGATGCAGATGGAGTTGGCGCGCGACATGAACGAGCCGTGGATCATGCTGAGCAGGTAGGGGAAGTCGATGCCCTTGGGCGTGCGGAAGCGGATCACGACGATGGACTCGTCGGCGGTGGGGATCCAGCCGGCGATGAAGGGGTCGGAGGTGTCGACGGTGGGGACGCGCTGGAAGTTGATGTCTGTGTTGCTGAACTGCGGGCAGATGTAGCGGACGTAATCGGGCATGCGGCGCAGGATCGTGTCGGTGACGGCCTCGGTCGTGTAGTTGCGCACGGAGCGGTCGCGGTGGATCTTCTGGATCCACTCGAGGTTGATCACGGGGACGACGCCGATGCGCAGGTCGGCGTGGCGGCCGAGGTCGAGGTCGTCGACCTGCACCGCGCCGTGCAGGCCCTCGTAGAGCATCATGTCGGTGGGCTGGGGCAGGTCCTCCCAGTCGGTGAAGGTGCCGGCGGGGGCGCCGAGGCGAGCGGCCTCGACGGCGTCGTGGACGTAGTGGCGGGTCTGGCCACTACCGTCGTGGCCGTAGGCGGCGAACAGGGCGTCGAGCTCGGCCAGCAGGTTCGTGCCGGGGCCGAAGTGGCTGAAGGTGTGGTGGCCGCGCTCGGCGGCCTCGACCGTCAGGCGGGCCATGGTCTCGCGGTCGTGGCGGTGGAAGGCGTCGCCCTCGATGTAGACGGCCTCGATGCGCTCGCGGGAGAAGATGCGCTCGAAGGTGTTGCGCACGGAGGTGGTGCCGGCGCCGGATGAGCCGGTCACGGAGATGATGGGGTGGCGGGCGGACATCGCGCGGGGCTCAGCGCCTGGTCGTGGCGCGCGGGGTGGCGGGGCGGGTCGCGCGGCCTGGCGAGGTGGGGCTCGGGTGGTTGGTGTCTCGGCGTCGGTTCATCTGCCGCTTCCTCACAGGGTCCGGGCCGCGCTGCGCGCCTGGCCGCCGGAGGGCCTGGGGCCATCATCGCGGAGCGGGGGCGCCGCGCCAACGGGGGAGATGGCGCGTGGGTGGCGGCGAAGTAACGGCAGGGGTGTTGCAGACGCGAGCGCCGGGTGGAAGGGCGCCGGCTTGTTCGCAGGTGCAACATGGACCGCGCGGCGGCGTCTGCACTGCACAGGTGGGCGGCGGGGCGCATCTGTTGCGGGATGGATCGGTCAAGTGTTTTCCACAACCTGGCCTTGCACGTGTGGTTGTTAACAGATTTACGGATTGTTGTTGCCTTGGGGTGGTGCAAGGCGGCACGATATGACCAGATTATGAACAAGACGTGGGTAGGGAGGGCTTCGGGATGGACAATGGTTTTCTTGTTGCGTCGACCGCACGCCGTCCGGGCGACGAGACGCCCGACCTTCTGTTCGTCGGCGAGATGACGCCGCACAATGTCGAGCGGCCGTGGCTCGCGATCCGTGGCAACGCCGCCTCGATCGAGGTGGCGGATGCCGTGGCCGTGCTCCTGGTCGAGCGGCCCTGAATTGGCGGGGATCGCGTCCGTGGTGACGCGGTTCCTGCCCTGAGCGATGCGTGCCCCTCGCGGGGCACGCTGGTGCTGCCTCCGGCCCCGTGCCAGGGAGATCGTCGCGGCAGAGACGATCCCGCCGGGGGCAGCGCCCTAACTCTCGTCCTGGTCCGCCATACCCCGGTGCTGGTTGCGCCGGGGATTTGCTACGGGCGGCTCGATGTCCCGCTCCGGGCGGAGTCGGCAGTCGACATCGCGGCGGTCGTGGCGCAGCTCGGCGGGGTTCGTCCGGACACGGTTCGCACCAGCCCCTCGTCGCGGTGCGGCGTGCTTGCGGACGCGATCGCGGCGGCGCGCGGCGGCGCGGTCGTGGAGGACCCGCGGTTGCGGGAGCTGGATTTCGGGGCGTGGGAAGGCCTGGCGTGGGACGACGTGCCGCGCGCGGCGCTGGACCTCTGGGCGGCGGACCTGGCCGGGTTCGCGCCGCCGGGGGGCGAGAGCGGGGCGGCGCTGGTGGCGCGTTGCCGCGCGGCCCATGCGGCGGTGCCGGCGCGGGGGTGCCACGTGGTGGTGTCGCACGGCGGGCCGCTGCGAGTGCTGGCGGCGCTGGCGGCAGGGGCGGAGGTGGACCTCGGGGTGGCGGCGCAGGCGCCCGGGGAGGTGCGGGTGTTCGTCGGGGCGGCGGGGCCTGGAGGCAGCGAGCAAGGTTGAGGCTCTGCCTCAAACTCCGCCAAAGGCTCGCCTTTGGAATCCTCTACGTAAGCCAAGGGATCAAAGGGCCTCCCGGCCCTTTGCGGGCCCGGGCAGCGCCCGGTCTTGCCTGCCTTCCTAGCGGGTCAGCAGGGTCAGGATCGCGCATTCGGCGGCCTGTTCCGTGGCGCCCAGCAGGTCGCCGGTGCGCCCGCCCAGCGCGCGGCGGCCGGTGCGCGCGAGCAGCACGCCCGCGACGGCGGCCAGGAGCAGGGACAGCGCCGCTTGCGACGCGGGGAGGAGCGCGAGGGCGAGCGCGGCGCCGAATGCCCAGCCGGCGGCGATCGAGGTGGGGCGCACCTGGCCCAGGCTCGCGCCCAGGCCGTCCGGGCGCGCGGGCGGGAGGCGCATCGGCAGGAGCATCGCGCAGCGGGCCAGGGCGCCGGCGGCCATGGTTGCGGCGACGATGTGCCAGGCGCCCTGCCCTGCCCCCTGGAGCGACGCGAGCGCGGACCAGCGCAGGCCGACGGACAGCGCCAGCGCCAGCGCGCCGAAGCTGCCGATGCGGCTGTCGCGCATGATGGCGAGGCGGCGCTCGGGCGTGCGGCCGCCGCCCAGGCCGTCGGCGGTGTCGGCCAGGCCGTCCTCGTGCAGCGCGCCGGTGAGCAGGAGCGTCGCGGCGAGCGCCCAGCCGGCGGAGGATGCCGGGGGGAGGCCGAGGGCTCCGCCGAGCGCGGCCGTGGCGCCGGTGGCCGCGCCGAGGAGGGCGCCGGCGACGGGGTAGGCCCAGGGCGAGGCGGACGGGGACGGGACGAAGCGCCAGGGGACGGGGACGCGGGTCAGCAGGACCACGGCCTCGGCGAGGTGGGCGGCGAGGCGGGTCATGCGGGGGGGAAGGAAGGAAGCATGGGCTCTGCCCAAACCCGCAAAGGGTCCGAGGACCCTTTGATCCCTTGACTTAAGAGAAGCCATCCAAGGGGCTTCCCTTGGCGGAGTCCAGAGGCAGGGCCTCTGGCCTTGCTTGCTTCAGGCCGCATCGGGCACGCCGGCCTCCGCGAAGGTGGCCATGCCCGCGTGGCACGCGACGGCGGCGCGGAGCAGCGGGACCGCCAGCGCGGCGCCGGACGCCTCGCCCAGGCGCAGGCCGAGGTCGAGCAGGGGCGAGAGGCCGAGGGCGGCGGCGAGGTTGCGGTGGGCGGCCTCGGCCGAGACGTGTGCCAGGGTCGCGTGGGCCAGGCCGCCGGGGGTCATGCGGGCCAGGGGGGCGGCGGCGGCGGTGCAGACGAAGCCGTCGAGCAGGACGGGCACGCCGTGGTGGCGGGCGGCGAGGGTGGCGCCGAGGATCGCGGCGAGCTCGCGGCCGCCGAGGGAGGCGGCGGCGTCGAGGGGGTCGCCGGGCGGGGCGGCGCGGTGGCGGGCCAGGGCGGCGGCGACGGCGGCGGTCTTGCGGGCGAGGCCCGCGTCGTCGACGCCGGTGCCGCGGCCGGTCCAGTCGGACGCGGGGCCGCCGAGCAGGGCCGCGGAGAGGGCGGCGGCGGCGGTGGTGTTGCCGATGCCCATCTCGCCGAGGCAGCACAGGTCGCTGTTGGGCGGCAGCGCGCGCCAGCCGGCGGCGACGGCGTCGAGGAAGGCGGACTCGTCGAGCGCGGGGGCGAGGGTGATGTCGGCGCTGGGGTGGTCGAGCGAGAGCGGGTGGACGGCGAGGCGGGCGCCGGCGGCGGCGGCGAGCTGGTTGATGGCGGCGCCGCCGGACGCGAAGTTGGCGACCATCGCGGCGGTGACGGCGGGGGGGTAGGGCGAGACGCCGTGCGCGGTGACGCCGTGGTTGCCGGCGAAGACCAGGATGTCGACGCGGTCGAGGCGGGGGATCGCGCGGCCCTGCCAGCGGGCGAGCCAGGCGGCGAGAGACTCGAGGCGGCCGAGGCTGCCGGGGGGTTTCGTCAGCGTGGCCTGGCGGGCGAGGCAGGCGGACTCGGCTTCCACGTCGCCGGAGGGGAGTGCTGCGCACAGGGCGCGCAGGGCGGCCAGGGTGGCGGGGGGCTCGTGGGGCATCAGGGCTCCTGCAGGGCGATGGCGTGGAAGTAGGTGCCGCTGACCAGGCCGCGTCGGGCGCCGGCGGGGCCGAGGGGGTCGCCGTTGGCGTCGCGCAGGGTGGCGAGGGGGGCGTCGGTCTCCTCGCTGGAGGTGGCGTAGTGGAACTCGTGGCCGCGCAGGGTCTGGCCGGCGCGGCCGATCGGGGAGTCGTGCAGGAGGGTGGCCTCGCGGTAGCCGAGGTGCATGCGGCGGCGGGCGTAGGAGCTGTCGTGCGACAGGAGCGCGGCCATGGCGTGGCGGGCGCCGGACGCGTCGGTGAGGCCCTGGCCGAGGGCCATGTAGCCGCCGCACTCGCCGTGGACGGGGCGGGTTTGCGCGAAGCGCGCCAGGCTCGTGCGGAAGGTCGTGGCGGCGGCCAGGGCGGGGGCGTGCAGCTCGGGGTAGCCGCCGGGGAGCCAGCAGCAGTCGCAGTCGTCAGGGGGGGGCTCGTCGGCGAGGGGGGAGAAGCGGGTGAGCTCGGCGCCGGCAGCGCGCCAGCCGGCGAGCATGTGGGGGTAGGCGAAGCTGAACGCGGCGTCCCAGGCGAGGGCGATGCGCTGGCCGGGCGGCGGGAGCAGGCCGGGGGCTGGGATGCCGGGGGTGGGCGTGGTGGCCGGGAGGCGGGCGAGGGCGAGGATGGCGTCGAGGTCGAGGCGGGACTCGGCCAGGGCGGCGAGGCGGGCGAGGAGGGGGTCGAGGGTGGCGTGCTCGCTGGCCTGGACGAGGCCGAGGTGGCGCTCGGGGAGGGCGATCGCGGGGTCGCGCGGCAGGGAGCCGAGGAGGGGGATGCCGGCGGCGGCGACGGCGGCCCCTGCCCCGGCCAGGTGGCGGGGGCTGCCGACGCGGTTCAGGACAGCGCCGGCGATGTGGACCGCGGGGTCGTGGGTGGCGAAGCCGCGGGCGGTGGCGCCGGCGGACTGGGACTGGCCGGAGACGTCGAGCACGAGGAGCACGGGGAGGGCGAAGCGCGCGGCCAGGTCGGCGGCGGCGCCGGTGCGGCCGGGCGTGGCGCCGGCGCCGTCGAACAGGCCCATGGAGGCCTCGATCACCAGCAGGTCGGGGCCGGGGGCGTGCAGGAGGGCGGCGAGCAGCGGCGGGGGCATGGCCCAGGTGTCGAGGTTGACGCAGGGGGCGGCGGAGGCGCGCTCGTGGAAGGCGGGGTCGATGTAGTCGGGGCCGGACTTGGCCACGCGGACGCGGAGGCCACGGGCGCGGAAGGCGGCGACGAGGGCGAGCGTCACGGTGGTCTTGCCGGAGCCGGAGCGGGGGGCGGCGACGATCAGGGCGGGGGTCATGCGAGGGCACCTTGAGCAAGGAAGGCCAGAGGCTCTGCCTCTGGACTCCGCCAAAGGCTCGCCTTTGGAATCCTTGACTTAAGTAATGGGATCAAAGGGTCCTCGGACCCTTTGCGGGTTTGGGCAGAGCCCATGCTTGCTTGCTGCTTTGCCGCAAGCCGTCGCGGGTCCATATCGCGGGGTGTGGAACAGGGCGCACTTCGACGTGGCTGGACGACCGGCGCGTGTGCTGCGGCGGGGGCGAAGGCCGCGTTCGCGGCGCTGCGCTGCGGGGTGTTCGCGGACGTGGTGGAGATCCCGCTGCCGGCCGGGGGGCGGGCGGCGTTCGCGCTGGCGGAAGGGGCGCTGGTCGCGGGCGGGGCCGTGGCGGGGGTGGTCAAGGACGCGGGGGACGACCCGGACGTGACGCACGGGGCGCTGGTGCGGGTCACGGTGCGGGCGCTTGCGGCGGGCGTGGGGGTGCGGTTCCGGGCGGGCGAGGGCGTGGGGACGGTGACGCTGCCGGGGCTGCCGCTGCCGCCGGGGGAGCCGGCGATCAACCCGGGGCCGCGGGCGATGATCGTGGCGGCGCTGCGCGAGGTGGCGCCGGGTGAAGAGGGGCCGGACCTGGAGGTGGAGGTGGCGATCCCGGGGGGGGAGCGGATCGCGCTGGGGACGATGAACGCGCGGCTGGGGATCGTGGGGGGGCTCTCGGTGCTGGGGACCACGGGGGTGGTGGTGCCGTACTCGTGCGCGTCGTGGATACACTCGATCCACCGGGGGGTGGACGTGGCGCGGGCGGCGGGGCTCGGGCACCTGGCGGGGGCGACGGGGAGCGTGTCGGAGGCAGCGGTCGCGCGGCTGCACGGGCTCGGCGAGCAGGCGCTGATCGACATGGGGGATTTCGCGGGGGGGTTCCTGAAGTACGTGCGGGCGCATCCGGTGGCGCGGGTCACGGTGGCGGGGGGGCCCGCGAAGATGACGAAGCTGGCGCAGGGGCGGATGGACCTGCACTCGCGTCGGGGGGGCGTGGACCTGGGGCGGCTGGCGGCGCTGTGCCGGGCGGAGGGGGGCACGCCAGCGTTGGCGGCGCGGATCGAGGGGTCGAACACGGTGCTGGAGGCCTTCGGGCACGCCGCGGCGGAGGGGTGCCCGGTGGGGGAGGCGGTGGCGCGGGCGGCGGCGGCGGTGGTGCGCGAGGTGCTGGGCGCGGGCGTGCGGGGGGATGTGGCGATGTTCGACCGCGAGGGGGGGCTGCTGGCGCGCACGGGGTGACCGCTTTCGTGTGCCGGTCCAGGGGCGCCGCCCCTGGCGGGTCCAGGGCAGGGCCCTGGCCTTGCTTCCTTCACGGCAGGCCGCCAGGGCGGAAGCGGCGGCGGTATTCGGGGTCGTAGAGGGCGCTCTCGCGGGCGAGGTGGCCGTCGAGGACGCGGCCGACGATGACGAGGGCGGTGCGCTCCATGGGGGAGGCGGCGAGTTTGTCCTCGATGTCGGAGAGGGTGCCGAGGACGGTGCGCTCGTCGGGCCAGGTGGCGCGCTCGACGAGGGCGACGGGGCAGTCGGGGCCGAGGATGGGGGTCAGCTCGGCGACGATGCGCGGCAGGGCGTTGATGGCGAGGTGGATCGCCAGCGTGGCGCCGGTGCGGGCGAAGGCGGCGAGGTCCTCGGACTCGGGCATGGCGGAGGCGCGGCCGGACATGCGGGTCAGGACGATGCTCTGCGCGAGGGCGGGCAGGGTCAGCTCGCGGCCGAGGAGGGCGGCGGCGGCGGCGAAGGCGGGGACGCCGGGGGTCATGCTGGTGGCGATGCCGCGGGCGTGCAGGCGGCGGAGCTGCTCGCCCACGGCGCTGTACAGGGAGAGGTCGCCGGAGTGCAGGCGGGCGACGTCGTGGCCGAGGGCGTCGGCAGCGGCGCACTCGGCCTCGATCTCGTCGAGGGAGAGGGGGGCGGTGTCGACCAGGCGGGTGCCGGGAGCGCAGTGGGCCAGCATCTCGCGCGGGACGATGGAGCCGGCGTACAGGCAGACCGGGCAGCGCGCGAGCAGGTCGCGGCCTCGGAGCGTCAGGAGGTCGGCAGCGCCTGGGCCGGCGCCGATGAAGTGCACGGTCATGGGGTGCGGCCTTGAGGAAGGAAGAAAGGCCAGAGGCGCTGCCTCTGGACTCCGCCAAAGGCTGCGCCCTTGGAACGCGTCCGTTCAGGGGCGGTGCCCCGGGTCAGCCGGCCAGCGCGCATGTCGCCCATCCCTCCCCCGTTCTCGGCAGCAGCAGTACGGCGCCAGGGCCCGCAGCGGCGAGGGCGGCGCCTTCCGCGACCGAGGCGACACCGGTTTCGGCCAGGGCACGCGTGGAGCGGGTCACGCAGCGGGGCTGCGCGGCGCGCATCGCGTCTGGCGGCACCAGGGCAAGGGGCAGGCCCAGGGCGCGGGCGGCCTCGCGGGCGACGGCGGCGCGGGAGTCGGGGGCGGCAAGGGTCGTGGCAGTGCAGCCGGACAGGGCCTCGGCGGCGCGGACGACGGCGACGAGCGCGTCGGGGGGGCAGGCCTTGCGGCAGCCGATGCCGGCGGTGACGGTCACGAAGCAAGGCCGGGCTCTGCCCGGACCCGCAAAGGGTCCGAGGACCCTTTGATCCCCTTACTTAAGGAAGGGATTCTCAAGGCAATCGCCTTGAGCGGACTCCAGAGGCGTAGCCTTTGGCCTTTCTTGCTTCTCACGGCTTCACGGCGGCGAGCTGCGTCACGGTCATGGCGGGGCGGAAGGCGTGCATCGTGCCGATACGGTCCAGGCGCTCGACGCCGATGCGGGTCAGGGTGCCGCCGAGCCTGGCGCGGGCGGCGAGCAGGACGGCGTCGGTTTCCAGGGTGACGCTGTTGGCGACCAGGCGGCCGCCGGGGGGGAGCGCGGACCAGGCGGCTTCGATCGCGCCGGGGGCGGTGGCGCCGCCGCCGAGGAAGACGGCGTGGGGCGGAGGGAGGCCGTGCAGCGCGGCGGGGGCGGCGCCGACGCGGATGTCGAGGCGGGGGACGCCGAGGGAGGCGGCGTTGCGGGCGGCGCGGGCGGCGCGCTCGGGGCGGGCGTCGACGGCGACGGCGTGCAGGGTGGGGTCGCGGAGGAGCCACTCGATGGCGATGGAGCCGGAGCCGCAGCCGATGTCCCACAGGGTCTCGCCGCGGCGGGGGGCGAGGGCGGCCAGGGTGGCGGCGCGGACCTCGGACTTGGTGATCTGGCCGTCGTGCTCGAACAGGGCGTCAGGGAGGCCGGGGGTCAGGGGGAGGGCCGGGCCGTGCGGGGGGAGCTCGACGGCGACGAGGTTGAGGGGGTCGAGATCGGGCAGCGCGAAGGCGTGGGCGGGGGCGGTGCGGATGCGCTCGCGGGGGCCGCCGAGGGCCTCCATGACGAGGAGGGTGGCGGCGGGGAAGCCGTGGGTTTCGAGGGTGGCGGCGACCGCGCGGGGGGTGTCGGCGTCGGCGGAGAGCACGACCAGGCGGGCTCCGGGCTGGAGCCAGGGGCGCAGGGTGGCGAGGGGGCGGCCGCAGAGGGAGACGACGGCGGTGTCCTGGATGCTCCAGCCGAGGCGGGCGCAGGCGAGGCTGATCGAGGAGGGCGCGGGCAGGCAGCGCATCTCGGCGGGGGCAACGAGGCGGGCGAGGCTGGCGCCGACGCCGAACCAGAGGGGGTCGCCGGACGCGAGCACGGCCACGGGGCGGCCGCGGCGGGACAGGATCGCGGGGTAGGCGTCGGACATGGGGTGGGGCCAGGGAAGGGTTTCGGCGCGCAGGAGGGGCGTGACGAGGGCGAGGTGGCGGGCGCCGCCGACGACGAGGGCGGCGGTCGTGATGGCGGCGCGGGAGGCGGGGGGGAGGCCCTCGACGCCGTCCTCGCCCACGCCCACAAGGGTCAGCCAGGCGGGCGGCGTGCCCTGCCCTGCCCCGGTTTGCGGGCGGTTTTCTCCTGTCACGAGGCGGGGCCTTGCGCTGTCGGCGGCTGCTGATCCTGGGGGGGACGACGGAGGGCGCGGAGTTGGCGCGGGCGCTCGCAGGGGACGTGCGGGTGGAGGCGGTGCTGTCGCTGGCGGGGGTGACGCGGGCGCCGGCGGCCTCGCCGCTGCCGGTCCGGGTGGGCGGGTTCGGGGGCGCGGAGGGGCTGGCGGCGTTCCTGCGCGAGGGCGGGTTCGACGGGATGGTCGATGCCACGCATCCGTATGCGGTGGGGATCAGCCGCAACGCGGTGATCGCGGCGGAGCTGGCGGGGGTGGCGTTCGTGCGGGTGGCGCGGCCGGCGTGGGTGGCGGGGCCGGGGGATCGCTGGGTCGAGGTCGGGAGCCTGGAGGAGGCGGCGCGGCTCGGGGCGGTGTCGCGGCGGGTGCTGCTGACGGTGGGGCGCAAGGAGCTGGGGGCATTCGCGGCCGCGCCGTGGCACCGCTACGTCGTGCGCAGCGTGGATGCGCCGGGCGGGGGGGTGCTGCCGGGGGCGGTCGTCGTGGTGGCGCGGGGGCCGTTCGCGCTGGAGGGGGAGCTGGCGCTGCTGCGGGAGCACGGGGTCGAGGTGATGGTGACCAAGAACTCGGGGGGCGGGGCCACGGCGGCGAAGCTGGTGGCGGCGCGGATGCTGGGGGTGGAGGTGGTCATGCTCGCGCGGCCCGCGGAGGCAGGCGGGGCGAGCGTGGCGGATGTCGCGGGGGTTCTGGCGTGGCTGGGGTGAGGTGAGGACTGCGTGTGCCTGTCCAGGGCGGCTCGCCCTGGCGGGTCCAGGGCAGGGCCCTGGCCTTGCTTCGCGGGTCATGACGCGGACCGTGGCGAGTAGACCCAGGCGGCGCCGTTGGCGCGCTCGATGACGCGGGTCTCGGCGGTGCCGACGATGACGAGGGTGCGCATGTCGGCCGACGCGGGGTCGGCGGAGTCGAGGCGGGCGAGCTCGACGTGTTCCTCGGGGCGGGTGGCGGCGGTGACGAACATCACCGGGGTGGCGGGGGGGAGGATCTCGCGCAGGAGGTCGAGGGCGGCGCCGAGCTGCCAGGGGCGGGCGCGCGAGGTGGGGTTGTAGAGCGCCATGGCGAAGCCGGCCTCGGCGGCGGCGCGCAGACGGCGCAGGACCAGGGGCCAGGGCTTGAGGTTGTCGGACAGGGAGAGCGCGCAGAAGTCGTGGCCGAGGGGCGCGCCGACGCGCGAGGAGGCGGCGAGGAGGGCGGAGATGCCGGGGACGACCTCGATGTCCAGCGCCCGCCAGGCGGGGGGGCCGTGCTCGGCGGCCTCGAACACGGCGGCGGCCATGGCGAAGACGCCGGCGTCGCCGGAGGACACCACGGCGACGCGGCGGCCGGAGGCGGCCAGGGCAAGGGCGTGGCGGGCGCGGTCCAGCTCCTCGCGGTTGTCGGTGGGGTGGACGGTCTGGGTGGCGCGCACGGCGACGCGGGCGACGTAGGGGGCGTAGCCGAGCAGGTCGTCGGCGGCGGCGAGCGCGGCCTCGGCGGTGGGGGTGCGGTGGGCGGGGCCGCC
>JBPBQS010000213.1:0-13012 GCA_050920955.1 Janthinobacterium lividum
CACCGTCTTCGCCGTGCGCAGCGTCGAGCCGCGGCTGTTCGAGGCCGCCTCCATGCTGGGCGTCTCCCGCGCGCGCATGTTCCCCCTCGTGGTGCTGCCCGCCTCGCTCCCGGGGATCTTCACCGGACTGCGGCTGGGCCTCGGCTTCGCCTGGGTGGTGATCGTGGTCGGCGAGATGACCGGGGTGCAGACCGGGCTCGGCGCGATGATCATGGACGCCCGACAGCTCTCCCGCTCCGACGTCGTGGTCGCCGGCATGGTGGTGATCGGCGCGCTCGGCTTCCTCTCCGACGCCGCCGTCCACGCGCTCGGCCGCAGGCTGCTGCGCTGGAGCCCGTCGCATGGCTGAGCCGCTGCTCCGCATCGAGGACCTGGGCAAGCGCTACGGCGAGGTCGACGCCCTGCGCGGGGCGAACCTGGTCGTGCCGGCCGGGGAGTTCGTCTGCCTGCTCGGCGCGTCCGGCTGCGGCAAGTCCACCCTGCTGCGCATCGTGGCCGGGTTCGAGCCGCCCGGCAGCGGCCGCGTCGAGGTCGCGGGCCGGCCCGTCGACGGCCCCGGGCCGGACCGCGGGATGGTGTTCCAGGACTACGGCCTGTTCCCCTGGCTGGACGTGCGCGACAACATCGCCTTCGGCCCCAGGGCGCGCAGGCTGCCCGCGGCGGAGGTGGCGCGCATCGCCGATCGCTTCATGGCCATGGTCGGGCTGGCCCGCTTCGCCCGCGCCTACCCGCACCAGCTCTCCGGCGGCATGAAGCAGCGCGTCGCCATCGCGCGCGTGCTCGCCAACGACGCGTCGCTCGTCCTGATGGACGAGCCGTTCGGCGCCCTGGACGCGATGACGCGCGAGCGGCTGCAGGACGAGCTGCTCCGCATCTGGGCCGAGCGCCGCCTCACCATCCTGTTCGTGACCCACGCGATCGAGGAGGCGCTCCTGCTGGCGGACCGGGTGATCGTGATGTCGCCCGGGCCCGGCCACATCGTGGCCGACGAGCGCATCGACCTGCCCCGCCCGCGCGACGTCGCCTCCCCCGGGTTCAACGACGCGCGGCGCCGCCTGGCCTCCATGCTGCAGTCCGACCACGCGAGACGCGAGACGGCGTGACGCACCGGCCCCGCGCCGCCCTGCCTCCGCCCGGCGCTGCGAACGAGGCAGCGTGACTAATCCGTTACCGTTTCCCGCCGGACGCCGCCGATGCCGCCCGCCCGCGTGAAGCCCGGCCCCCGGGCGCCACGATGGCCCGTCGCTTGCAACACCCTCGCCTGCAACGCCGACGCCCGCGGCCGGCCCGTCCCGTGTCGGGCCGCGAGGAACCCCGCAGGCGGGCCCATCCCGGAAGGAGCGTCGTCCTGACCGATCTTTGCGCGCAAGGCGCCGCCGAGCTCGCCGCCGCGATCCGCGCGCGCCGCGTGTCCGCTGTCGAGGTCACGACCGCCTGCCTGGCGCGCATGGAGGCGCTGGAGCCGCAGGTCCACGCGTTCTGCACGCCGACCCCGGAGATCGCCCTCGCGCAGGCACAGGCGGTCGACCGCGCGATCGCCGCCGGCGAGCCGGTCGGCCGCCTCGCCGGCGTGCCGATCGGGGTCAAGGACCTGATCTGCACCGCGGGCATCCGCACCACCTCCGGCTCCGCCGCCTACGCGGACTTCGTGCCCGACGAGGACGACATCGTCGTCGAGCGCGTGCGCGCAGCCGGCGCGGTGATCCTGGGCAAGACCAACGTCCCCGAGTTCGGCTACAGCGGCGTCGGCCACAACCCGATCTTCGAGACCACGCGCAACCCCTGGAACCCCGCGCTCACGCCCGGCGGGTCGAGCGCCGGGTCTGGTGCCGCGCTCGCCGCCCTCATGTGCCCGCTCGCCCTGGGCAGCGACGGCGGCGGCTCGGTGCGCATCCCCGCGGCCCACAGCGGCGTGGTCGGCTTCAAGGCGTCGATGGGACGCGTGCCGCTCTACCCCGGCTGCCGCGACGAGCGCTTCCCGGGCGTCTCCGGCTGGGAGTCGCTGGAGCACATCGGCCCCATGGCGCGCGGCGTGGCGGACACGGCGCTGCTGTTCTCCGTGCTCGCCGGCCCGGACGGGCGCGACCGCCACTCCCTGCCCGACGAGGGCACCGACTGGGCGGCGGCGGCCTCCGGGTCGCTGCGCGGCCTGCGCGTCGCCTACAGCGCGGACTGGGGCTACGCGGCCGTCGACCCCGAGGTCCGCCGCGTCGTCGGCGAGGCGGCGCGCGCCTTCGAGACCGAGCTGGGCTGCGTGGTCGAGGAGGCCCACCCCGGCTTCGAGGACTCGCTCGACGCGTTCTGGGCGCTGGTGGCGATGGAGAGCGACCTCACCGGCATGCGCGCCATGGCCGCCCGCCTCGGCGCCCGCATGTCGCCCCACCTCGCGGCCTTCGTCACGCGCGACTGGACGGCCACGGAATTCACCGACGCGAACATGCGCCGCAAGGCCGTGGTCAACGCCATGGCCCGCTTCATGGGCCGCTACGACCTGCTGCTGACGCCCACCCTCGCGGTGCCGCCGTTCCCCGTGCACGTGCAGGGGCCGGAGCGCATCGAGGGCCGCATGGTGCCCAGCGCCGCGTGGCTCGCCTTCACCTTCCCGATCAACATGACCGGCCAGCCCGCAATCTCGGTGCCCGCCGGGATGACGCGCGACAACCTGCCGGTCGGCCTGCAGATCGTCGGCCGCCACCTCGACGACGCCCTGGTGCTGCGCGCCGCCGCCGCCTTCGAGCAGGCCCGCCCCTGGGCCGGCCGCGTGCCGCCGATGGTCGCGGCCCTGGCCTGAGACGACGCCCGCGCGCCACGCCCTCCCCCTCCAGACGAAGCATCGGACCCCGCAATGAGCACCCTGACGACGGACGCGCCAGCCCGTGCCCCCGGCCTCGAGGAGGAGTTCGAGCACGAGCCGGTGCCGCTCGCGCATCGCCGCTCGCTGACCTCGGTGGCCGCGATCTGGTTCGGCTTCCCGATGATCCTGACCAACGCCGTGTTCGGCGGCATCATCGCCTACAACCTGGGCTTCTGGCGCGCGATCCTGGCGGTCGTCGTCGGCAACGCCGTGCTGTTCGGCTACGTCGGCGCGCTCAGCTACATGGCCGGCCGCACCGGGCAGAACTTCGCGCTCCAGGCCAAGCGCACCTTCGGCACCACCGGCTACGCGGTCGC
Organism: Janthinobacterium lividum; assembly: GCA_050920955.1. Lineage (GTDB taxonomy): Bacteria > Pseudomonadota > Alphaproteobacteria > Acetobacterales > Acetobacteraceae > CAXSEF01. The sequence continues at coordinate 3,172 of JBPBQS010000213.1, forward strand.
CTCCTGGTTCCTCGCCACCATCGTCGTCGGCTGGTACGCCTTCCAGACCGGGCTGACCGGCTCCACCCTGCACGACGGCTTCGGCTGGAACACCACCGCCGTGATCTGCCTGGCCACCGTGCTCTACACCGCCGTGACCTTCCTCGGCATCCGCGCGCTCTCGATCATCGGCATGATCGCCGCCCCGCTCTACGTCGTGCTCGGCCTGGTCGCCCTGGGCTTCGTCGCCGCCAGCGGCCCCGGCCTGTCCGGCGTCACCGCCTACGCCGGCAGCGGCACGCGGGCGATGGGCTTCGGCGGCGCGGTGACGCTGGTGATCGCCACCTTCGCCGATTCCGGCACCATGACGTCGGACTTCACGCGCTGGGCCAGGACCGGGCGCGAGGCCGTGGTCGCGACCTTCTCCGCCTTCCCGGTGGCCAACCTGGTGGCCCAGCTCTTCGGCATCGTCGTGGTCGCCGCCGGCGCCGCGAAGGCCCCCGGCACCGACGGCGGCGACTTCCTGCCGCTGCTGACCGGGCACGGCGCGCTGATGTCGGCGCTCGCCGTGGTGTTCGTGTTCGTCAACCTCGGCTCGGTCTGCACCCACTGCCTGTACAACGGCGCGGTCGGCTACAGCCACCTGCTCGGCAGCCGCATGCGCGTCATGACCATCGTGCTCGGGCTCGTCGGCGGGCTGCTCGCCGTGGCCGGCGTGTGGAGCCTGTTCCTCGGCTGGCTGAACGTGCTGGGCATGCTGGTCCCGCCGATCGGCGCGGTGATGATCACCGACCAGCTGCTGCTCGGCGGCCTCGCCCGCACGGACGCCGTGGCCCCGGTGCGGCCGAACGCCTTCGCGGGCTGGGCCGCGGGCGCGCTGGCCGCGGTGCTGGTGCACATGGGCGTCCCCGGCCCCGGGGAAGCCATCACCGGCATGATCGTCGGCGCCGCCGTCTACGCCGGGCTGGAGCGCCTCCGGCCGCGGACCGCGGCGCAGGCGGCCTGAGACAAGGCAAGCAAGGCCTTCTTTTTCTGAAGAAAAAGAAGCAAAAAGACTTTGCAAATTCAGTCCGTGCCAGACATGGCTGGCACCGGACCAATGGGCAAAGTTCTTTGGTTCTTTCTTTCAAGAAAGAACTGCTTGCTTCCTTCGCTTGCGTGTCACTACGGAACTGGAGGCTGGGATGAACGGGCTCGGCGGGCTGAACAAGTCGCCCAACGGCGTGGTGATCGGGCTGGTGCAGCTCAAGCTGCCGGAGATCGCGACGCGCGCGGACGTGGCGCGGCAGACGGAGAGGATCGTCGCCCTGGTGGGCAAGGCGAAGCGCGGCATGGGCACGCTCGACCTCGTGGTGTTCCCGGAGTACGCGCTGCACGGCCTGTCGATGGACATGCGCGACGAGGTGCTGTGCGACCTCGACGGGCCGGAGGTCGCAGCGTTCAAGGCGGCGTGCGTCGCGCACCGCGTGTGGGGGTGCTTCTCGATCATGGAGCGCAACCCCGGGGGCGCGCCGTACAACGCGGGGCTGGTGATCGACGACGCGGGCAACGTCGCGCTGTACTACCGCAAGATGCACCCGTGGTGCCCGGTGGAGCCGTGGGAGCCGGGCGACCTGGGCGTGCCGGTGGTGACGGGGCCGAACGGGTGCAGGCTCGCGCTGATCATCTGCCACGACGGCATGTTCCCGGAGATGGCGCGCGAGGCCGCCTACAAGGGCGCCGAGATCATGCTCCGCACCGCCGGCTACACCGCGCCGATCCGCGCGTCGTGGCGCTTCACCAACCAGTCCAACGCGTTCTGCAACCTGATGGTGACGGCGAGCGTGTGCATGTCCGGGTCCGACGGCACGTTCGACTCGATGGGCGAGGCGATGGTCTGCGACTTCGACGGCGAGGTGATCGCGCACGGGGCGTCGGGGCGGGCCGACGAGATCGTCACCGCGGAGGTGCGCCCCGACCTGGTGCGCGAGGCGCGCGCGGTCTGGGGCGCGGAGAACAACATCTACCAGCTCGGGCACCGCGGCTTCTCCGCGGTCCAGGGCGGGGCAGGCGACTGCCCCTACACCTACATGCAGGACCTCGCCGCCGGCCGCTACCGCCTGCCGTGGGAGGACACGGTGCAGGTGACGGACGGCACCGGCTGCGGCCTGCCCGCGCCGGAGCGCCGCTACGGCCAGACCCTGCCCAAGGCCGCGGAGTGAGCGCCGCCAGGGAAGGCGCGTCGCCGGCGCCGCGCTTCGTGGCCGCCGACCCCTACCCCTGGCCGTTCGACGGCGCGCTGGACCCCGCCCGCACCGCGCTGCTCGTCATCGACATGCAGGCGGACTTCTGCGGCGTCGGCGGCTACGTCGACCGCATGGGCTACGACCTCTCGCTCACCCGCGCGCCGATCGGGCCGATCCGGCGCGTGCAGGCGGCGGTGCGCCGTTGGGGCGGCCAGGTGATGCACACGCGCGAGGGCCACCGCCCCGACCTCTCCGACCTGCCGGAGAACAAGCGCTGGCGCTCGCGCCGCATCGGGGCGGGCATCGGCGACGACGGGCCGTGCGGTCGGATCCTGGTGCGCGGCGAGCCCGGCTGGGAGATCATCCCCGAGCTGGCGCCGCTGCCCGGCGAGGTGGTGATCGACAAGCCCGGCAAGGGGAGCTTCTGCGCCACCGACCTGGAGCTGGTCCTGCGCACGCGCGGCATCCGCAACCTGCTGCTGGCCGGCATCACCACCGACGTGTGCGTGCACACCACGATGCGCGAGGCCAACGACCGCGGCTTCGAGTGCCTGCTGCTCGACGACTGCTGCGGCGCCACGGACCGGGGGAACCACGACGCGGCGCTGCGCATGGTCACGATGCAGGGCGGCGTGTTCGGCGCGGTGGCCTCCAGCGACGCGCTGCTCCGCGCGCTCGCCTCGTGACCGTTCCGGGACGCGAACCACGGGGCCGCGTGAGGCGGCCCCGTCAGACCTCCTCGTCGACGCGGTTCTGCTCGATGGCCTGCAGGGGGGTCAGGCCGGCGTCGAAGTACTTCCGCCATAGCTCCGCATCGACGACGAAGGTCACGGTGTCCTCGATCTCGGAAACCCAGTCCTGAAACTTCACGTGCTCGCTCCCGGCCTGTCCCCGCATGCCGGCTGGGTGGAGGAGGGGCGCGGCACGGTGGCACACGCCCCCGCCTGACGCCACGCCTCCTGCGCCAGGACCGCGCGCGCGCCGCCGCCCGGCCTTCGTGCCTCCCGCGATCGTGCATCTGCTTGCGGCTGCAACGTTGGTAGTCCCACCCGGGTGCAGCAGCAGAACCGCCTCTCCCCGACGGCCCGCGGGCCTGAACGTCCGGCCGGGGGAAGCCGCGGCCCGCCGGCGACGCTGCGCCGGACGGTCGCGACCCTGCTGCTCGCGACCTTCGCGCCGTCCACGGCCGCCCTCGCGGAGACGCCGTCCGTGCGCGTCGGCGCCCTCGACCTCAAGCCCTACCTTCTCGTGCAGCAGGACGAGGGCGGGACCTTCGACCAGAGCCGCGACGGCGGCCAGGGCACCGGCGGCGACACGCGCCGCGCCCGCGTGGGCGCCGAGGCGACGCTCGCCGAGCGGGTCGAGGTCGACGTCATCTACGACTTCGGCGCCGCGCCCGGGGGCGGCTCGCGGTTCTTCGAGGCCCAGGCCGCCTACAGCCTCGCCCCCTTCGTCGTGCGCGCCGGCATCCTCAAGCCCGCCTTCACCCTCGAATACGCGCAGTCCGCCGCCGACATCCTGTTCCTGGAACGCGCCAGCATCGTCAACGTCGTGGGCGGCCTCGTGGCCGGCGCGGGCCGCACCGGCGCCCAGATCCAGGCCGGCGGCAGGCGCTGGTTCGCGACCGCACTCCTCACCGGCGGCACCAGCGGCCCGGGCGCGCAGAGCGACCAGCGCGCGGTGCTGGGCCGCGTCGCGGGCCTCGCGATCAGGACGGACAGCGTCTCGCTGCACCTCGGCGCCTCGGGCGCCTGGCTCTACCAGGTGCCCCGCGACGGCGACGGCCGGCAGGCCCTCGGCTTCTCCGACCAGCCGGAGCTGCGGGTGGACAACGTCGACGCCTCGCTCTCGACCGGCCCGCTGCCGGCGAACGGCGCGCGGCTGGGCGGGCTGGAGGCCGGGCTGGGCTGGAACAGGCTGTGGCTGCAGGCCGAGTGGTACGGCCTGCACGTCGACCGCAGCAGGCGCGACGGCGGCGGCCTGTTCTTCTCGGGCGAGTACGTCCAGGCCGCCTACACCGTCCTGGGCAGGCCGCGGCGCTGGAAGCCCGGGGTGGCGGCCTGGGGCAGCCCGTCGCCGGCCGGGGGCTTCGATCCCCTGGCGGGCCGGTGGGGCGCGGTCGAGGTCGCCGCCCGGCTCTCGGCCGCCGACCTGGGCGACGCGGACGTCCGGGGCGGCCGCCAGACCGTCTGGACGGCTGGGCTGAGCTGGTATCCCGCCGACCCCCTACGCTTCACGCTGCAGTTCGAGCACGCCGACGTCACGGCGACGGCCACGCCGCGGCGGCTCGACGCGCTCGCGCTCCGGGGCCAGATCAGGTTCTGAGGGCCGGGCCGGCGGCACCAGGCCGCCGGCACGCGCGACCCTTCTTTCACGCGGCGTTAAGCAGGGACCGGCATCCTCCTCCCCGGTCGGCGAACTGCAGCGGGTGAGGACGGCAGATGTTCGGTTTGGGTGGCGCTCGCGCCAAGGCGGCGGCGATCGAGCGGACGCAGGCCGTCGTGGAGTTCGCGCCCGACAGCCGCCTGCTGCGCGGCAACGATCATTTCCTGAGGACGATGGGCTACTCCGCCGGCGAGGTGCGCGGCCACAAGCACGCGATGTTCATGCCGCCCGAGGAGGCAGGAAGCCCTGCCTACAGGGCGTTCTGGGAAGCCCTGCGCCGCGGCGAGTCCCAGGCCGGCGAGTTCCGCCGCATCGCCAAGGGCGGGCGCGAAGTGTGGCTGCAGGCCACCTACACGCCGGTCCGCGGCCTCGGCGGACGGGTCACCAGGGTGGTGAAGTTCGCCTCCGACATCACCGCCGCCAAGCAGCGCGCGGCGGACGACGCGGGGCAGATCACGGCGATCAACCGCGTGCAGGCGGTGATCGAGTTCGCGCTGGACTCCACCATCCTGCACGCCAACGCCAACTTCCTCTCCGCGCTGGGCTACACGCTCGACGAGGTGCGCGGCCGCAGGCACGCGATGTTCGTGGCGCCCGAGGAGCGCGACTCCCCCGCCTACCACGCCTTCTGGGACGCGCTGCGCCGGGGCGAGCCGCAGGCCGCCGAGTTCCGCCGCATCGCCAAGGACGGACGCGAGGTCTGGATCCAGGCGAGCTACAACCCGGTGCTCGACGCCGCGGGCCGGCCCTGCAAGGTGATCAAGTTCGCCACCGACATCACCGCAGCCAAGCAGCGCGCGGCGGACGACGCGGGGCAGATCACGGCCATCAACCGCGTGCAGGCGGTGATCGAGTTCGCGCTGGACTCCACCATCCTGCACGCCAACCCCAACTTCCTCTCGGCCCTGGGCTACACGCTGGACGAGGTGCGTGGCCGCAAGCACGCGATGTTCGTGCCGCCCGAGGAGCAGGGCTCCGCCGCCTACCGCGCCTTCTGGGACGCGCTGCGCCGGGGCGAGCCGCAGGCGGCCGAGTTCCGCCGCATCGGCAAGGGCGGGCGCGAGGTCTGGATCCAGGCGAGCTACAACCCGGTGCTCGATCCCGCCGGCCGCCCGATGAAGGTCGTGAAGTTCGCCACCGACATCACCGAGGAGGTGCGGCGCCGCCGGGTCTTCGCGATGCTGTCCCTGGTCGCCGACGAGACCGACAACAGCGTCATCATCGCCGACGCCGAGGGCCGTATCGAGTACGTCAACCCCGGCTTCTCGCGGCTGACCGGCTTCAGCGCGGAGGAGGCGCTGGGCCGCAAGCCGGGCAGCCTGCTGCAGGGCCGCAACACCGACCCCGGCACCGTGCGCCGCATCGGCGAGCACCTGCGCCGCCACGAGCCGTTCTACGAGGAGATCCTCAACTACTCCAGGTCGGGCGAGCCCTACTGGGTCTCGCTGTCGATCAACCCGGTGCGCGGCGCCGGCGGCGCGGTGGAGCGCTTCGTGTCGGTGCAGGCCAACATCACCGAGACCAAGCAGCACGCCGTCGAGGCCGCCGCCCGCCTCGACGCCATCAAGCGCTCCAACGTGGTGATCGAGTGGGACGCGCACGGCTCCGTGGTGCGGCTCAACGAGCTGGCGCTGACCCTGACCGGGCTGTCCGCCGCCGACGCGCAGGGCCGGGCCGAGCTGTCGCACGCCCGCCTGTTCGACGACGGCGAGCGGGCCGCCCTGGCATCCGGCCACTCCTTCAGCCGCACCATCGAGGTGAGCCACGGCCAGGGCCGGGTCCTGTCCCTGCTGGGCAGCATGCAGCCGCTGCACGACGTGCGGGGCGACCTGCGCGGCAGCGTGCTCTACGCGACCGACCTGTCGGCACGCCGGGCCGTGATCCGCGACACCGAGCGGGTCATGACGAGCCTGCTGGACCGGATCAGCCTGGTGGCCGGCGACATCTCCAGCATCTCCGGGCAGACGAACCTGCTGGCGCTCAACGCCACCATCGAGGCCGCGCGCGCCGGCGACGCCGGCAAGGGCTTCGCCGTGGTCGCCGCCGAGGTCAAGAGCCTGGCGCAGCGCTCCGCCAGCTCCACCGGCCAGATCACCGGCCTGGTCTCGGACACCCGCACCCAGATCGAGCAGTTCACGGCCGCCGCCTAGGAACCGGCACCCGGACGAACCTCCCCGGGGCATCAGGGAAGCAAGCACTTCTTTTTCTGAAGAAAAAGAAGCAAAAAGACTTTTGCCCGATTGGCACCTGTGCCGCGTGGTGGGCCTGAGTCTCATGGGCAAAGTTCTTTGGTTCTTTCTTTCAAGAAAGAACTGCTTGCCTTCCTTGCCTGCCCTCGATGTCTGCCTCCGACCCGAACCGGGCGCACGCCGCCGGCCGGCGAGGGGCCTGGCTTTCCCCCGGGGAATGGCGAGGCGGGAAGCCGCCCGCGTCGGGACGGGCTTTACCCTTCGAGGTATGCGGCGAGCTCATCCGGCGTCGCCTGCGGGAAGGATTGCCGCAGGAGCGCCAGGAAGGCGGACACCCGCGCGTTGAGCAGCCTGCGCGACGGATAGAGCGCCCAGAGCGCGATGTCCGATCCCGCCACGTCCCCCCAGTGCACCAGCCGTCCGCCGGCGATGTCGCGGCTGACGAGCGACAGCGGCAGGCGTGCGGCCCCCGCCCCGGCGCGCACCGCGTTGCGGATCATGACCAGCGACGACAACCGCAGCACCGGATCGACCTTGAACTCCGACTGTCCGCCCGGCGTGGTCACCGTCCAGGTTCTCGCGGCGTCGGCGCCGCGCACCACGGCCGGCACGGTCGCGCCCGCCGGCCGCGGCATGTCGGGACCGGCCACCACCACCAGCCGGTCGTGGAGGAACGCGCGCCCGACCAGCGTCTCGTCCGGCGCGGGATCGACCCGGATCACGAGGTCGTAGCCTTCCTCGACCATGTCGACCGCCCGGTCCTCGGTCGTCACCTCCAGCCGGACCTCGGGATGGCGGTGCAGGAACTCGGCGGCCAGGCGGCCCATCGCCGTCTGCGAGAACAGCAGCGGCGCGCTGATCCGCAGCCGCCCCCGCACCCGCTCGCTGCCGGACGCGATGGCCGCGGCCGTCTCCTCCAGCTCGGTCAGCAGCGCGCCGGCGCGCCCGAACAGCGCGCGCCCCTCCTGGGTCAGCCTGAGGTCGCGCGGCCCGCGCTCGAAGAGGCGCACGTCCAGGCCCGCCTCCAGCTCCGCCACGCGCCGGGACAAGGTGGCCTTGGGCCGCCCTGCGGCGCGCGCCGCCTTCCCGAAGCCGCCATGGCGGGCGACGAGCGTGAAGTCGGCAAGGGCGAGCAGGTCCATGCTGTTCCACCTGTGGGACGGCGCGTCCCGATTGCGCGTCTATCTGCGCCTCCATGGATCACGCATCTGTCTCCTGCCAGCAAGGCCAAACCAAGGAGCGACCCCCATGACTGTTCTCGTGATCGGTGCCACCGGCCGCGTCGGACGCCGCGTCGTCGACCAGCTCGTCCGCCGCGACGTCGACGTGCGCGTCCTCACCCGCGACGCCGCCAAGGCGTCCTTCCCGCCCGGCGTCGACGTGGCCCAGGGCGACCTGCTCGACATCGACGCGCTGCGGGCGGCGTTCTCCGGCGTCAGCACGCTGTTCCTGCTCAATGCGGTGACGGGCGACGAGTTCACCCAGGCGATCATCACGCTCAACGTCGCGCGCGAGGCGAACGTCGAGCGCGTCGTCTACCTGTCGGTGTTCCAGGCCGACCGCGCCGTCAACGTGCCGCACTTCGCGGTGAAGTCGGGCGCCGAACGGATGCTGCAGGCGATGGGCTTCGGCGCCACCATCCTCCGCCCGACCTACTTCATCGACAACGAGGCGATGGTGAAGGACGTGATCGTCGAACACGGCGTCTACCCGATGCCGATCGGCGGCAGGGGCCTGGCCATGGTCGACACCCGCGACATCGCCGAGGTCGCCGCGATCGAGCTGGTCCGTCGCGAGAAGGCGCCGGGCAGGCTGCCGATGGAGACGATCAACCTGGTGGGCCCGGACACGCTGACCGGCACGGACGTCGCCGCGATCTGGTCGGACGTGCTCGGCCGCCCCGTCGCTTACGGCGGCGACGACCCGAGCGGGTTCGAGCGGAACATGGCGACCTTCATGCCCCGCTGGATGGCCTACGAGATGCGCCTCATGGCCGAGCGCTACGTCAGCGACGGCATGATCCCGGACGAAGGCGACCGCGCGCGCCTGACCGCGATGCTCGGCCGGCCGCTGCACAGCTACCGCGACTTCGTCAGCAAGATCACTGCCGCCTGACCCGCGGGGCGGGGAGGCCCAGGCAGGCAAGGCCTTCTTTTTCTGAAGAAAAAGAAGCAAAAAGACTCTGCCCGATCGGCACCTGCGCCGCGTGGCGGGCCTGGGTCCCAATGGGCAAGGTTCTTTGGTTCTTTCTTTCAAGAAAGAACTGCTTGCCTTGCCTGCCTTCCGGAGAGCCTCTCCTTCGTTCCGGGTCCGGCATCTTCTGCCCTCGGGCATTCCATTGCATGACGGAAACGAAAACCGCCGTCCTCCACTGACCCTGCCCGTGGCGGCCGACCGTTCGTTGCGGTGGCACTACAGGATCAGGCCGGCGGTCCGGTAGGTCGCTATGATGCCATCGTAGACGGAGACATCGCCGCGGCTGCGCGCGACGAGCTGCGCGCCCTCGATCGCCGCGAAGATTGCCCGCGCCTGTCGCCGGTCCTGCACGGGGTCGGTCGAGCCTGCGTTCGCCAGCACCCGTGCGATCCACGCCTCGTTCATGGCGCCGAACCTCACGACCTCGGTCCGCACCTCCTCGGGCAGCTCCTTGTGCTCGGCCGCGAGAATGCCGGCCAGACACATGCGGTTGTCGTTGCGCAGCGTGTTGCCGAAGACGTCGGTGTAGCGCGCCAGGCATGCCGCGGGCTCCAGCCCTTCCGCCAGCAGGCCATCGAGATACCCGGCGAAGTCGGAGGTGTAGCGGTCGGCCAGCGCACCGCCGAGCGCTCCCTTGCTCGGGAAATGATAGTGGATGCTGGCGCTCTTGATGCCGACGTCCGCCGCCAGGTCGCGGAAGCTCAGCCCGCTGTAGCCGCGGTCCTGCACCGTCAGCCGCGCCGCCGCCATGATCCGCTCCCGTGTGTCGCTCGCTGTCATGACCGTCACTCCATCCTGCCTGACGACAGATAGGCGTTGACAAGCCGGAAAGGAAGGCTCACCTGCCGGGCATCGGCCAGCCTACCT
>JBPBQS010000057.1:0-12926 GCA_050920955.1 Janthinobacterium lividum
GCGCGGGCCTCGATGGCGAAGTCGACCAGCATGATGGCGTTCTTGGTGACGATGCCGATCAGCATCAGGATGCCGATGATCACGGGCATGCTGATCGGGTTGCCGGTGACCAGGAGCGCCAGGATCACGCCGCCCAGGGAGAGCGGCAGGGACAGCAGGATGGTGATGGGCTGCGCCAGGCCGCCGAACAGGAGGACGAGGACGGCGAGCACCAGCAGCAGGCCGACGCCGATGGCCTGGCCGAAGCCGGAGAACACCTCGGCCATGATCTCGGCGTCGCCGCCGTTCTGGATGCGCACGCCGGCGGGCAGGGACCGGGCGGCGGGGAGCTCCATGACCCGCGAGAGGGCGGCGCCGAGGGGGATGCCGGGGGCGAGGTCGGCGCCGAGGACGACGCGGCGCTCGCGGTCGTAGCGCTCGATCGAGGAGGGGCCCTGGCCGAAGCCGACCTGGGCCACGGAGAGCAGGGGGACGGCGAGGCCGGTGGCGCCCTCGACGCTGAGGGACTCCAGGGCGCGGACCTGGCCGCGGGCGGCGCGGGCGACCTCGACGCGGATCGGGATCAGGCGGTCCTCGGTGCGGAACTTGGGGAGCAGGGCGGGGATGTCGCCGAGCGTGGCGATGCGCACGGAGTCGGCGATGGCCTGGGTGGAGACGCCGACGCGCGCGGCCTCGTCGCCGCGGGGGACGACGCGCAGCTCGGGGCGGTCGAGGCCGGCGTTGGCGGCGACGTTGGAGAAGCCGGGGAGGCGGCGCATGGCGCTCTCCAGGCCGGCGACGGCGCGGTCCAGGGGGGCGGCCTCGCGGGAGAGGAGGCTGATGGAGAGCTGGCGCTCGCCGCGGTCGTTCACGTACCAGCCGCGCAGGTCAGGGACGGTGGCGAGGCGGGCGCCAAGCTCGGTCTCGATCTGCTTCTGGGTGCGGGGGCGCTCGGACTTGGGGACGAGGCGGACGACCATGTTGGCTTTCCGCACGTCGTTGCCCTCGCCGGTGGGGGTCTGGCCGCCCACGACGTAGATGCCGTCCACGCTCGCCGTGCCCTGGAAGGCGCGGACCACGGCGTCGGTGCGGGCCTCGGTGTCCTCCAGCGTCGAGCCGGGGGGCAGCTCGAGGGAGATCACGATGCGGCTGTCGTCGTTGGCGGGGATGAAGTCGGCGGGCAGCGTCGTGGTCGACCACAGCGAGACGGCGAACAGGACGAGGCCGACGGCGAGCGTCACGTAGGGCCGGGCCAGGGTAGCGCGCAGCAGGCGGGCGTAGCCGCGCATCACGGGGCCGTCGCGCGTCACCTGGGCGGGGTGGGCGCGGAGCAGGTGGGCGGCGAGCAGGGGGGTCAGCAGGCGCGCGACCAGCAGCGAGGCGAGGACGGCGGCGGCGATGGTCAGGCCGAACTGCTTGAAGTACTGGCCGGCGATGCCGCTCATGAAGCTCACCGGGGCGAAGACGGCGACGATGGTGAGCGTGATCGCCATGACCGCGAGGCCGATCTCGTCGGAGGCGTCGATCGCGGCCTGGCGCGCGGTCTTTCCCATGCGGATGTGGCGGACGATGTTCTCGACCTCGACGATCGCGTCGTCGACGAGGATGCCGGTGACCAGCGTGATCGCCAGCAGGCTGACGAAGTTGAAGCTGAAGCCCATCGCCTCCATCGCCAGGAAGGTCGGCACCACGGCCAGCGGGAGCGCGGTGGCCGAGACCAGCGTGGCGCGCCAGTCGCGCAGGAACACCAGGACGACCAGCACGGCGAGGGCGGCGCCCTCCAGGAGCGCGTGCATGGCGGCGAGGAAGCTGCCGTAGGTGCCGCGCACGGAGTCGTCGATCAGGGTGAAGGAGACGTCGGGGTGGGCCGCGGTCAGGGCGTCGATGCGGTGGCGCACGAGGGCGGCGACGGTGACGTCGCTGGCGCCCTTGGCACGGTGGATGGCGAAGGCGACGACGGGGCGGTTGCCGTCGAGGCGGGCGAACTGGCGGGGCTGCTCGAAGGAGTCCGTGACCTCGCCCAGCTCGCGCAGGCGCGTTTCGCGGCCGCCCGGGAGCACGATGCGGGTGTCGGCGAGGCCGGCAACGGTGCCGGCGCCGGCGAGCGTGCGGATCGCCTGCTCCTGGCCGCCGAGTTCGGCACGGCCGCCGGCGAGGTCGACGTTGGTGGCCGCGACCTGGCGGTTTACGTCGCCCGCGGTGATGCCGAAGGAGCCGAGACGGTCGGGGTCGAGTGCCACGCGGATCTCGCGTGTCACGCCGCCGACGCGCTCGACCTGGCCCACGCCGCGCACACCCTGCAGATCGCGCACGACGACGTCGTCGACGAACCAGGAGAGCTGCTCGAGGGTCATGCCCGGGGCGGAGGCGGCGTAGGTCTGGATCGCCTGGCCGACGACGTCGACGCGGTCGACCACCGGCTCCTCGATCGTGGCCGGCAGGTCGGTGCGGATGCGCGAGAGGGCGTCCTTGACGTCGTTGAGCGCGCGGTCGGAGCTGATCTCCAGGCGCAGCTCGATCACGGTGAGCGAGGAGCCGTCGGTCACGGTGGACTGGATGTGCTTGACGCCGGCGACCCCTGCCACGGCGTCCTCGACCTTGCGGGTGACCTGGGACTCCAGCTCGGAAGGGGCGGCGCCGGACTCAGTGATGGCGACCGAGATCACGGGGATGTCGATGTTGGGGGCGCGGGTGATCGGCACCCACAGGAAGCTCACCGAGCCTAGCACCAGGAGCACGGTGAACAGCACCAGCGCCGGGACGGGCTTGCGGATCGAGGCGCCGGAGATGTTGAACGCCATGGCTTACTGCCCCGACACAACGGTCGCGGCGCTGCCAGGGGCGTCGATTGGGGTCACGCGGTCGCCGTCGCGCAGGAAGGTGCCGGAGAGCGTCACAACGCGCTCGCCCGCGGTCACGCCGCGGTCAAGCTCGGCGCGGCTGTCGTCGCGCAGGCCCACGGCGACGGCGCGCACCTGCACCACCGGGCCGTCCGGCCCCTGCGCCACCAGGGCGACGTGCGGGCCGTCCGTCTGGAACAGCAACGCGGAGAGCGGCACCAGCACGCCCTCGCGGCGCGCGACCTCGACCTCGGCGCGCACGAAGCTGCCGGTCGCGGGCAGGGGGGCGCCGGCGTCGGGGTCCATCGCGATCCGCACGCGGCCGAGGCGCGAGGTGGCGCTCACCTCGGGCGAGATCAGGCGCACCGTGCCGGGGCGGCGCGCGCCGTCCACGAACAGGCTCGCCGCCTGTCCGGTACGCAGGCGGGCGAGCAGGGCCTCGGGCACGGCGGCCTCCATCTCCACGGCGCCGGCGGTGACCAGGCGGAACAGCGGCTCGCTGGCCACGCCGACCACGGCGCCGACGCGGGCCATGCGGCGGCTCACCAGGCCGGCGACGGGGGCGCGCAGCTCGGTGCGGGCGAGGCGGACGGACAGCTCCTGGCGCTGGGCCTGGGCGAGGGCGACGTCGGCGCGCGCCAGGGCCAGCGCGTCCTGCGCCGACTGCACGCGCGCAGCGGAGACGGACTGCGTGGCCTGGCGCTGCTCGAACAGCTCGCGCGAGGCGTCGCCGCGCGAGATCAGCTCGCGCGTGCGGGCAAATGCGGCGTCGGCCTGGACGCGGTTGGCCACGGCCTCGGCGATCTGGCCCTGCGCCTGGGCGACAGAGGCCTCGGCGTGGGCGATCTGTGCCGCGTTCTGCGCCAGGGAGGCGTCCACGGACTCGCGCGACAGGCGGGCGAGCACCTGGCCCTGCGCCACGCGGTCGCCCTCCTCGGCGAGGACCTCGGTGACGGCGAGGCCGTCGACCTGGGGCACGACCATCGCCTCCTCGCGGGCGACGGCCGTGCCGGTCAGGGTCACCTGCTCGGCCAGCGTGCCGCGCGCGGCCGGGGCCACGCTGACGGAAGGGGCCTGGGGGAGGGCAGGGGCGGCGGCGCACAGCAGCAGCGCGGCGATGCCGGCCATCGTCGCGTCGCGGGCTGCGGTCACGGTGCGTCCTCGGCTCTGTGCGGGGCCCTTGGTAGCACGGGCGCGTGAGGGGAGGTGGCGCGGCGAGGAAGAAAGACCAGGGCGCTGCCCTGGACCCGCCAAAGGCTCGCCTTTGGAAACCTCGACTTGATCTTATGCGTGCGGGTCCGGGGGCGCCTGCCCCCGGCGGGTCCAGGGCAGAGCCCTGGCCTTGCCTTCGCAGGTGCAGCAGATTCCTTGAGGCCGGGGCGGATTCGTGGCATGGAGCGGGCGCTGCGCGTGCCGCGCCCGGACGCCGCACGGGAGCCCACCGCCATGAGCCTGCTCACCATTTCCGCCGTCACCCTGCGCATCGCGGGGCGCACGTTGCTCGAGGGCGCGGACCTGACCGTGGACCCGGGCCGGCGCATCGGCCTGGTCGGGCGCAACGGGGCGGGCAAGTCCACGCTGCTCAAGGCCGTCTCCGGCGAGATCAGCGTCGACGGGGGCGACATCCGCATGTCCTCGCGCGCGCGCATGGCGCAGGTGAAGCAGACGGCGCCGTCGGGGCCGCAGTCGCTGCTGGACACCGTGCTGGCGGGCGACGAGGAGCGGCTGGCGCTGCTCGCCGAGGCGGCGGAGGCGGAGCGGGGGCGGGTCGCGCCGGACCGGGTCGCGGCGGTGTGGGAGCGGCTCGGGGCGATCGACGCGGACACGGCGCCGTCGCGGGCGGCGACCATCCTCGCGGGGCTGGGGTTCGACGCTCAGACGCAGCTGCGGCCGGTGGACTCGTTCTCGGGCGGGTGGCGGATGCGGGTGGCGCTGGCCACCGTGCTGTTCTCCAACCCGGACCTGCTGCTGCTCGACGAGCCGACCAACCATCTCGACCTCGAGGCGACGATGTGGCTGGAGGCTTGGCTGGCGCGGTTCCCGGGGGCGGCGCTGGTGGTGAGCCATGACCAGGGGCTGCTGGACCGGTCCGTGCACGCCATCGCGCACCTGGACCAGCGGCGGCTGTCGCTGACGCCGGGGGGATACAGCGAGTTCGTGCGCATACGGACCGAGCAGGCGATGCAGCAGGCGCGGGCGGCCGAGAAGGTCACGGCGCAGCGGGCGCACATGCAGGCGTTCGTGGACCGTTTCCGCGCGTCGGCGTCCAAGGCGCGGCAGGCGCAGTCCAGGCTGCGGGCGCTGGAGAAGATGCCGATGATCGACGCGGTGATCGAGGCATCGCCCACGCGGTTCGCGTTCCCGGAGTCGCCGAAGCTGGCGCCGCCGATCCTGTCGCTCGACGACGTCAGCGTGGGGTACGGCGGGGCGCCGGTGCTGACGGGACTGTCGCTGTCGATCGATCCGGACGACCGGATCGCGCTGTTGGGCGCCAACGGCAACGGGAAGTCCACATTCGCGAAGCTGATCGCGGGGCGGCTGGCGGCGAGCGGCGGGTCGATGCGCCGGTCGGGGAAGCTGCGGGTGGGGTATTTCGCGCAGCACCAGGAGGCGGAGCTGGTCGCCACGGAGTCGCCGCTCGACCACATGGGGCGAGCGTTGCCGCAGGCGGCGCCGGGGGTGCTGCGCTCGCAGCTCGCGCGGTTCGGGCTGGACGCGGAGCGGGCGAACACGCCGACGGCGAGCCTGTCGGGCGGGGAGCGGGCGCGGCTGATGCTGGCCTTGGCGACGCGCGAGGCGCCGCAGCTGCTGATCCTCGACGAGCCGACGAACCATCTGGACATCGACGCTTGCGACGCGCTGGTGCGGGCGCTCGGCACGTTCGAGGGGGCGGTCATCCTCATCACCCACGACCCGCACCTGGTGGAGCTGATCGCGGACCGGCTGTGGCTGGTCAACGACGGCACCGTAAGGCCGTACGACGGGGACATGGACGAGTACCGCGTGCTGCTCGCGAAGAAGGACAAGCCGGCGAAGAAGGAGGCCGGGCCGAACAAGAAGGACGAGCGGAAGGCCCGGGCGGCGGCAAGGCTGGCGGCGGCGTAAGGGAAGCAAGGCCGGGGGGCGAGGCCGCCCCCCGGACCCCGGCGTTTTTTGAGGCTTCGTCGTGCCGGTCCAGGGCGGCTCGCCCTGGCGGGTCCAAGGCAGGGCCCTGGCCTTGCTTGCTGCTTGCGGGGCATGGTTCGCGCCTTGTCAGCGAGGGGCCCGCCATGACGACCTACCGTATTGCCGTGATCCCGGGCGACGGCATCGGCCGCGAGGTGATGCCGCCGGCGCTCGCCGTGCTGGATGCGGCCGCGGCGAAGTTCGGGTTCGCCGTAGAGCCGCGGCACTTCGACTGGTCGTGCGAGACGTTCAAGGCGACGGGGCGGATGATGCCGGAGGACGGCATCGAGCGGCTGCGCGACCATGACGCGATCCTGCTCGGCGCGGTGGGGTTCCCCGGCGTGCCCGACCACGTGTCGCTGTGGGGGCTGCTGATCCCGATCCGGCGCGAGTTCGAGCAGTACGTGAACCTGCGGCCGGTGCGGCTGCTGCCCGGCGTGCCGTGCCCGCTGGCGGGGAAAAGACCGGGCGACATCGACTTCTGGGTGGTGCGCGAGAACACCGAGGGCGAGTACTCGCAGGTCGGCGGGCGTTTCGGGGAAGGCACCGAGGTCGAGCAGGTGCAGCAGGTCGCGATCTTCACCAGGCGGGGCACGGACCGCGTGCTGCGCTACGCGTTCGACTTCGCGCAGAGGCTGGGGCGCACGCACGTGACGTCAGCCACCAAGTCCAACGGCATCTTCCACTCGATGCCCTACTGGGACGAGCGGTTCGCGGCCATCGGCGGCGAGTATCCGGGGGTGCGGACGGACCAGTACCACATCGACATCCTGTGCGCCCGGTTCGTGATGTCGCCGGAGCGGTTCGACGTGGTGGTGGCGAGCAACCTGTTCGGCGACATCCTGTCGGACCTCGGGCCGGGGGTCACGGGGACCATCGCGGTCGCGCCGTCGGCGAACCTCAACCCGGAGCGGAAGCACCCGTCGATGTTCGAGCCGGTGCACGGGTCGGCGCCGGACATCGCGGGGCGCGGGGTCGCCAACCCGGTGGGGCAGGTCTGGTCGGCGGCGATGATGCTCGACCACCTCGGGCAGCCGGAGGCGGGTGCGGCGGTGCTGGCGGCGATCGAGCGGGTGCTGGGGGCGGAGGGGGCGCCGCTGACGCCGGACCTGGGGGGGAAGGCGTCCACCGAGGAACTGGGGCGGGCGATCGCGGCGGCGGTGTAGGCGAGCAAGGCCGGGCTCTGCCCGGACCCGCCAGGGGCGAGCCGCCCCTGGACCGGCATTTTTGAGGAAGAGGCAGGCTTGGCCCTGGTTTCCTCAGCGGAGGCCGGTCCAGGGGCGCTGCCCCTGGCGGGTCCAGGGCAGGGCCCTGGCCTTAGGCCTGCTTCATCGCGGCGAGGACCTTGGCGGGGGTCATCGGGACCGAGCGCATGCGGGCGCCGACGGCGTCGAACACGGCGTTGGAGATCGCGCCGGGGACGACCGCGGAGGAGGGCTCGCCTGCGCCCCAGGGCTTCTCGGTGGGGCGGTCGATCAGGTCCATCACGACCTCGGGCACGTCGGGGAAGGTGATGATCGGGTAGGTGGACCAGTCCAGGCTCGTGACCATGCCGCGGTCGAAGGTGACGTTCTCCATCAGCACGCGGCTGGTGGTCTGGATGACGTTGCCCTCGATCTGGTTGCGCAGGCCGTCGGGGTTGATGATCTGGCCGCAGTCATGGGCGACGTAGACCTTGGTCACGCGGATGGCGCCGGTGGCGCGGGTCACCTCGACCTCGGCGACCAGGCCGATGTAGGTGCGCACCATCTCGTACTTGACGTAGGCCATGCCGCGGCCGCGGGCGACTTCGCCGGTCTGGTCGGTGCGCGGGGAGGGGCGGCTGTCCCAGTTGCTCAGCTTCACGAGGCGCTGCAGGAGCTCCAGGCCGCGGGGGTCCTTCAGGTGGTCGATGCGGAACTGCATCGGATCGGTGCGGGTGGCTGCGGCGATCTCGTCGATGAAGGACTCATTTGCAAAAGTGTTCTGCAGGCGGCCGGGGGTGCGGATCCAGGACGGGCGGAACGGCGTGTCGGCGAGGCGGTGGGCGATCGTGTGGACGTTCTCGAAGCTGTAGGGGATCGCGCTGTCGCCGGTCACGCCGCCGGGGCTCATGCCCGCGTCGTGCGGCTTGTCGGCGAGCGAGGCCGTCAGCAGGGGGACGTTCTTCGCGGTGACGTCGGGGGTGAACAGCTCGCTCTGCCAGGCGGTGACCTTGCCGGACTCGTCCAGGGCGGCGTGCATGTCGAGCAGCGTGGGCGGGCCCTTGGGGTCCCAGCCGTGCTCGTCGGCGCGCATCCACTGCACGCGCACCGGCTGGCCGCCGACGCCCTGGGACAGGAGCACGGCGTCGGACGCCGCGTCCTCGTGGCCGTTGCGGCCGTAGCAGCCGGAGCCGTCGACGTAGATGCAGCGCACGTTGTCTGCGGCGAGGCCGGTCATGGCGGCGAGGGACTTGCGCAGGTTGTGTGTGGCCTGCGACGCGGTCCAGCAGGTGAGGTGGCCGTCGACGACCTGGGCGACGGCGCAGGACGGGCCGATCGAGCCGTGGGTGTGGATCGCGAAGTCGTAGGTCGCGGACATGCGCTTCGACGCCTTGTCCGTGGCCAGGCCGGCGTCGCCGGTGCTCGAGGTGACCTCGTCCTTGTCGACCTTGGTGGCGCGGACGTGCTCGAACAGGTGATCCTGGTCGGGCAGGCCGGCCCAGTCGGTCCACTGCGCCTTGAGCGCGCGGGAGGCGCGGATCGCGGCCCACTCGGATTTCGTAACGACGCCGAGGAAGCTGCCGTCGCGCACGATCTTCACGACGCCGGGGATGTCCTTGACGGACGCCTCGTCGACGCCGGTCAGGGTGGCGCCCATCGTGGGGGGGCGGACGACGCGGCCGTGCAGCATGCCGTCGACGCGGAAGTCCTGCATGTAGGTGAAGGTGCCGGTGCACTTGGCAGGGATGTCGACGCGCGCGACCGAGGTGCCGACGACCTTGAAGGTCTCGGGGTTGCGGGTGGGCAGGGCGGGGTCGACCTTCAGGGAGAGGGCGCGTCCGGCGACCAGCTCGGCGTAGGTGACGCTTTCCTGGCCGGCGGTGACGCGGCCCTCGGAGACGGCCAGCGCGGTGGGCACGGCCTGGAGCTTCGCCGCGGCGAGGTCGAGGAGGGCGTGGCGCGCGGTGGCGGCGGCCTGGCGGATCTGCACGCCGCCGCTCTGGATCGAGAGGCTGCCGAAGCTCGGGCCCTGGTCGGGGGTCAGCGCGGTGTCGCCGGAGACGACGGTGATCTGGCCGGGGGGCACGTCGAGCTCGTCGGCCACGATCTGCATCAGCGCGGTGCGCACGCCGGTGCCGAGGTCGACCTTGCCGGAGTAGAGCGTGACCGTGTTGTCGGGGTTGATCGCCAGGAAGCCGTCGACCTGGTCAAGCGCCACGGTCTTGCCGGCGGCAGCCGCGCCCGGGGCGGCGCCGGTGCCGGCCGGGGTCTCGACGTGGCCGGCGGGCATGGGCTGGGCGCTCGCGGGGCGGGCGAGGGCGAAGCTGACGACGAGGCCGGCGGTGGCGCGCAGCAGGGTGCGGCGCGTGGGGGCTGCGGCGTCGTGGCCGGTGGGGGCGTGGTCAAGCATGGTCGGGAGCTCCCGCGATCTCGTGGGCGGCGCGGGCCACGGCGCGCACGATGCGCAGGTGGGTGCCGCAGCGGCACAGGTTGCCGGCAAGGGCCTCGCGGATCTCGGCCTCGGTGGGCGTCTTGTTGGTGGCGAGGAAGGCGGTGGACTGCATGATCATGCCGTTGATGCAGTAGCCGCACTGCGCCGCCTGCTCGGTGATGAACGCCTTCTGCACGGGCGAGGGCGACTCCGGCGTGCCGAGGCCTTCCAGGGTGACGACCTTTGCCTCGCCGACACTGGAGAGGGGGGTGATGCAGGAGCGCACGGCGGCGCCGTCGACGTGGACGGTGCAGGCGCCGCACTGGCCGAGGCCGCAGCCGAAGCGCGGGCCGTGGAAGCCCAGCTCGTCGCGCAGCACGTAGAGCAGGGGCGTGTCGGGGTCGTCCACACTCACGCTTGCGACGCGTCCGTTCACGTTCAGCTGCACCGGCATCGTGCCCTCCCGGGGTTTGCGGGGCGGACTATCCGCCCGCGGGCCGTGCGCCGTCCAGCGTCGATGGTTTGCGAATAGATATCATTCTCATGGCAATGCGAACGGCTCGCGTTACTTGCTGCGGATGCGAGTTGTTCGCATTATCAGGGCAGTCACGGCGAATTCAGAGAAATGAATGCGTCCGGACTTGCGGGAGGCGAGAAGAAGGCATACGGTTGTTCCATCGCAGCCCGCCGATGGCGTGCGCCGCATCTTCCCAGGAGATCCCGTGATGTCGATGGCCCAGACCCAGGACATGGCCTGCACGAAGTGCAAGTTCTTCGACGACCACGTCGCCAAGCCGCAGGCGGAAGAGGGGCTGTGCCGCTTCAACCCGCCGGTCACGCAGCCCAGCGCCGAGGCGCACGGCCTGTGGCCGGTGGTGTCGAGCCAGGACTGGTGCGGGCACTTCAGCGCCGACAGCATGACGGCCGGTTCCGCCGACTGATCCTGTCGGCCCAGGCCGCGCGTGGGAGGGGCGTTCTCGCAAGGGGACGCCCTTTTCCATGTCGCGCGGCTCAGTTCGTCGCCTCGTCGAGGCGCTCGACCGTGTCGCCAAGGCGCACGATGCCGGGCGACAGGACGCGGGCCGTGATGCCGCCGTGGCCGCGAACGGCGTTGTAGCCGCCCGTGCCCAGGGTCTGCTCCATGCGCGAGCAGGGGTGGCACGCGCCGGTGGCCTCCAGCACCGCGCCGCCGATGCGCAGCCGCCATCCCTTCAGGGCGTGCAGGTTGATCCCCGCGACCACGATGTTGCGGCGCAGCTGCTCCGGCATGGCGGCGGCGCCCAGGAAACGTCCGATGGCGTCGAGGTCGGTGTCCGAGATCAGGGTGACGTGGCGCTGTCCGCTCGTGGCGCTGCTGTAGTGGTCGCCTTCCACGCCCTGGGTGGGGTCGAGCCGCAGGGTTTCCTGTGCCGCCATCGCGCCGCGTCGGGCTGGCCGTACGGCGAGCCAGCGCACGATGCCGGGGCGCATGGGTGCGCGCAGGAGGCGGGACAGGGGCGAGGCGGGGTTGAGCATCATGGCGGGGCACTCTCTGAGCGGGACACCTGACGGCGGCGGGCAACCGGGCTAGGCTCGCGCTCCGGCACCGGGGAAGCAGCAATGACCATCGAGACCCATCACCAGGCCAGCCTGATCGAGACCGCGCAGCTCGAGCTGGAACGGGCGCATCGCGCGGCCCTGGCGCTGGACGCGGGCGAGATACGGCGCGGGGTGCAGCTCGCGCTGACGGCGGTTCGCGAGGCGGCCCTGCCCGTCGAAGGGGAGGCGGAGGCGTCGGTGCCGCCGCCGGCGATGCTGCACGCGCTGGCGGTGACGTTGGAGCGTGCGCTGGTCGATCTGCAGGAGGGGCGGCTTGCGGAGCTTGGCACGCTGCTCGAGGGGGCGCGCAAGGAGCTTGCGGGCTGAGACTGCGCGGCGGTGGCACCGCGCAGTCTCCGGTGGCGTCAGGCGGGCAGGCTGCGTTCCACGAGGCGTGACAGGAAGGCGGCCCCATACGGGATCGCGGCGTCGTTGAAGGCGTAGGCAGGGTTGTGCAGCGAGGCCGCCTCGCCGATGCCCATCTGGATGTAGGCGCCGGGCACCTGCTCCAGCATGAACGAGAAGTCCTCGGAGACCATCACCGGGGGGTCGTTGCGCTCCACCGATGCCTCGCCCACCAGCGACGCCGCGGCGTCGGCCATCGCGGTCGCGTGCGCCGGGTCGTTGACGAGCGGGGCGAACAGCACGCGGAAGTCCAGCGTCGCAGTTGCGCCGAGGCCGGCGGCAACGCCTTCGGCGGTGCGGCGCAGCAGGTGTTCCAGGCGGTGCAGCGCGTCCGCGGACAGGGCGCGCGCCGTGCCGGACAGCGTCACCTCGGAAGGGATGACGTTGTAGGAGGCGCCGCCGAGGATGCGGGTGATGCTCAGCACGGCGGGCTCGTGCGGCGACAGGCTGCGCGAGACGATCGACTGCACGGCGGAGACGATCTGCGCCGCGGCCACCACGGGGTCGACGCCGGTCTCCGGGCGGCCGCCGTGAGCGCCCACGCCGGTGACGCGGATGTCGAAGAAGGCACCGCCAGCCATGAACGCGCCCGGGCGGATCGAGAAGGCGCCGAGCGGCGCGCCGGGACGGTTGTGCAGGCCGTAGACGGCGTCGCACGGGAAGCGTTCGAACAGGTGGTCGGCGAGCATGGCGAGTGCGCCGCCGGCGCCCTCCTCGCCGGGCTGGAAGATGACGCGCGCGGTGCCTGCGAAGCGGCGGCTCTCGGCCAGGTGGCGGGCGGCGCCCAGGAGCATCGTCGTGTGGCCGTCGTGGCCGCAGGCGTGCATCACGCCGGGGGTCGTGCTGCGCCAGGGGACGTCGACCGTCTCCTCGATCGGAAGCGCGTCCATGTCGGCGCGCAGGCCGATCACCAGGCCCTCGCGCAGGCCGTGGATGGTGCCGACGACACCGTGTCCGCCGACGCCGGTGGCGACCTCGATGCCCCATGCGGCGAGCCGTTCGGCGACGAGGGCTGCGGTGCGCGGCACCTCGAGGCCCAGCTCGGGATGGGCGTGCAGGTCGCGGCGGATCGCGGTGAGCGAGTCCTGGAAGGGGGCGATGGCTTCGAGGCTGGACATGGCGGTCTCCGCGACACGGGTGTGCCGCGGATGGTGCGTCGGGATGTCCTGCAAGGCCAGCGACGTTGCGTGCCGTTACTAGCGGATGGGGGCGTGTGTGACGGGGGCAGGCAAGGGGCGGAGTGCGAGGGCGTCGAGGCACTGCTCGGCTTCGTCGAGGTTGCCGTTCGCCAGGGCGGAGAATGCCCGCAGCGCCATGGTCAGTCGCTGCTTGTCGGGCGAAGGG
>JBPBQS010000246.1:0-12862 GCA_050920955.1 Janthinobacterium lividum
CGCGACGCCAACCTGCCGCCGCTGCCGCCGCAGACCAGCAAGTCGCAGATCCCGGTCGACCTGCGCATCCACTACATCCTGCACTGATGCGAGAACCGCGCGCCGGGACAGGAAAAACAAGGCCGGGCTCTGCCCGGACCCGCCAAAGGGCCAAGCCCTTTGGAAACCCTTTTCCTAAGTATCGGATTCCAAAGGCGAGCCTTTGGCGGAGTCCAGAGGCAGAGCCTCTGGCCTTCCTCCCTCCTCGGCCCTTCCGGTGACGCCCCCCTGCGAGCGCCGCAGCAGCCGCGGCCGCCTGGCCCAGTCCCGCGGCCTGGCCGCGGAGCAGGCGGCCTGCTTGGCGCTGGAGCGTGACGGCTGGACCGTCCTGGCCCGGCGCCTGCGCACGCCCGCCGCGGAGATCGACCTCGTCGCCGAGCGGGACGGCCTCCTGGCGATCGTCGAGGTGAAGGCCCGCGCCAGCCTGGCGGAAGCCGCGGCCTCGCTCGGCGCACGGCAGCGTCTCAGGCTGGTGGCTGCCGCGGAGCAGGTGCTGGCCGAGCATCCCGGCTGGGGCCGGGCTGGCGTGCGCTTCGACGTGATCGTGGTCGACGCCGCAGGCCAGGTACGACGCATCGGCGACGCGTTCCGCCTGGAATAGACGTGCCTGCACGCCGGCCGGGCGAGGCTGTCGTTTGCGGAAAATTCATCCCGGCCGGCGAAGGTGGACCCTCGTCCGGAACCCTCCCCATGCAGATCAGCCGAGCCATCCTTGTCCTGGGCCTGGAATGGGCGTGCCTCCTCGGGGGCATGGTCGCCGGCATGGCGGTCGAGCGCTGCGTCCGCACCGAGGACATCCGGATCATCCTGGCCGGCGTCGCGGCGCTGGCCCTGGTCGCCGGCGGCACCGCGGGAAGGCTGGCCCTTGCGGACGCCCACGAGTGCAATGTCGGCTCGCTGCTCTTCGTGCTGACGGCCGCCCTCGTCAACCTGATGATGGTGCGCGACGGCACGGACGGCCACCTGGCCGGCGGCATCCTGTGCGCGGCGGCCGCAGCGGCGGTGTTCCACCTCGCAGCGACCAGGGCTGGCCCGCGCCTTGTCGCCACGGCCGCCGTCCGCTCAGACCGTTCCCCGTCGCCGCCGGCCTGAAGCCCGCCGGGCACTCACCCAACGGCCTTGCCTGCGTGTCTGTGGCCACGAACCACTCCCATCGGCCTGCGTTCATCCCATATACGCAACGCAGGGCAGGGGGCCCGCGCAACCGGTATCGGGGCACGATGGATCTCCTGCAGAAACTCGAGATCCTCGCCGACGCGGCCAAGTACGACGCGTCCTGCGCCTCGTCCGGCACCGAGAAGCGCAGCAGCAAGGGCGAGACCACCGGCATCGGCTCCACCGAGGGCATGGGCATCTGCCACGCCTACGCCCCGGACGGCCGCTGCATCTCGCTCCTCAAGATTTTGATGACCAACGCCTGCATCTACGAGTGCAAGTACTGCATCAACCGCCGCTCCTCGAACGTGCAGCGCGCCCGCTTCACCGTCGAGGAGGTCGTCAAGCTCACCCTCGGCTTCTACCGCCGCAACTGCATCGAGGGCCTGTTCCTCAGCTCCGGCATCATCCGCGACCCCGACTACACCATGGAGCAGATCGTCGAGATCGCCCGCACCCTGCGCGAGGACCACGGTTTTCGGGGATACATCCACCTCAAGACCATCCCCGACGCCTCCCCCGAGCTGCTCGCCGAGGCCGGCCGCCACGCCGACCGCCTGTCCATCAACGTCGAGCTGCCCACCGAGGCCGCCCTCACCGAGCTGGCGCCCGAGAAGGACCTGCCGCGCATCCGCCGTTCCATGGGCCGCATGCGCCTGCGCATCGATGAGGCCGTGCACGCGAAGAAGACCTCGCGCGGCGCCCCCACCCCCCGCTTCGCGCCCGCCGGCCAGAGCACCCAGGTCATCATCGGCGCCGACGCCAGCACCGACCGCTCGATCCTGGACATGAGCACCAACCTCTACGGCTCCTACGGCCTGCGCCGCGTCTACTACTCCGCGTTCAGCCCGATCCCCGACGCCTCCGCCTCCCTGCCGCCCGCCGCCGCCCCCCTGCTGCGCGAGCACCGCCTCTACCAGGCCGACTGGCTGCTCCGCTTCTACGGCTTTGAGGCCGGCGAGCTGGCGCTCGACGCCGCCGGCAACATGCCCCTCGAGATGGACCCCAAGCTCGCCTGGGCGCTGGAGCACCGCGAGCTGTTCCCTGTCGACCTCAACCGCGCCGACCGCGACATGCTGCTCCGCGTCCCCGGCCTCGGCGTGAAGTCTGTCGAGCGCATCATCGCAGCCCGTCGGCACCGCTCCGTGCGCCTGGAAGACTTGGCCCGCCTGCGCCTGCCCATCGCCAAGCTCGCGCCCTTCGTCGTCACCCCGGACCACACCCCGCGCGCTGCCCTGGACAGCGCCGGCCTGCTCGCACGCCTCGCGCCGAAGCCGAAGCAGCTCGCTCTGCTGTAGAAGCAAGCAAGGTTGAGGCTCTGCCTCAAACTCCGCCAAAGGCTCGCCTTTGGAATCCACTTGCTTAAGGAACGGGTTTCCAAAGGCCTCAGGCCTTTGGCGGGTCCGGGCAGAGTCCGGCCTTGCTTCCTTCCAGGCTTCACCACGAACTCCCCACGTCGCCCCGGCGTTGAACGCTCATGCGCAGCATCGTCCTGGACACCGAGACCGACTTCCCCGGCTGGCGCCGTGCCGCCCGCGCTCTCGCCCTCGAGGGCATCGCCCCCGAGGACGCCGTCTGGTCCGTCGCCCAGGCGACCGACTTGTTCGCCGCCCCGGCTCCCGACGCGCCCCCGCCCGCCGGCACCTTCAGCGTCTCGCGTGCCCTCGTGGACCTGGCAGAAACCGCGATTCAGGCCCGCGACGCCGAGCGCTTCGCCCTGCTCTACCGCCTGGTATGGCGCGCGCACCACGGCGAGAAGCACCTGCTGGAGGACGCCGCCGACCCTCAGGTGCAGCGCGTCCAGCGCCTCGCCCAGGCCGTGCGCCGCGACACCCACAAGATGCGCGCCTTCGTCCGCTTCCGAGAGGTCCGCGACACCGGGGGCCTCGGCCCGTCCCCCGTCCTGCCCGACGACCCCGCCGACGACGGCGCGTCTATCGACCCCGCCCGCGTCGGCATGCACGAGGCATCCATCGTCGCCCCGCACCCGGACACGCCCGCCGCGCGTTACGTCGCCTGGTTCGAGCCCGACCACTTCATCGTCGAGGCCAACGCCCCGTTCTTCGTGCGCCGCTTCGCCACCATGCAGTGGTCGATCCTGACGCCCGATCGCTGCGCCCACTGGGACGGAGAGACGCTGAGCTTCACCCCCGGCGCCGACCGCTCGCAACTCCCCGACGACGACGCCCTGGCCGACTACTGGCGCGCCTACTTCTCCTCGATCTTCAACCCGGCCCGCCTGAAGATCGGCGCCATGACCTCCGAGATGCCGCGCAAGTACTGGAAGAACCTGCCCGAGGCCGCCGCCATCCCCGGCCTGATCCGCGACGCCCAGAGCCGCACTGAGCAGATGGTCGAGCGCCCGACCCTCTCGCCCCCTAAGGACAGAAAGATGCCGAAAGTCCCCGCCGCAGCCCCCGCCGACGCCGCGCCGGCCACCGCCGCGCATCTGTCCGGCGACCTGGTCGCCCTCGCCACCGAGGCCGCCGCCTGCCGCCGCTGCCCGCTGTGGGAGCCCGCCACCCAGACCGTGTTCGGCGAGGGCCCCGTCGACGCCCGCCTGATGTTCGTCGGCGAGCAGCCCGGCGATCAGGAGGACCTCGCAGGCCGCCCGTTCATCGGCCCGGCCGGCCAGATGTTCGACCGCGCCCTGGCCGAGGCCGGCATCGACCGCACCACCGTCTACGTCACCAATTCCGTCAAGCACTTCAAGTTCGAGCTTCGCGGCCGGCGGCGCATCCACGTCAAGCCCGGCGTCACCGAGATCAACGCCTGCAACGCCTGGCTCCAGGCCGAGCGCGCCGCCATCCGCCCCGCGCTCACCGTCGCCCTTGGCGCCACCGCGGCCCGCGCCGTGCTCGGCCGCGCCGTGACGATCGGCCGCGAGCGCTCCCGCCCGATCGCGCTCGACGGCAACGCCCAGGCCTTCGTCACCGTCCACCCGTCCTACCTGCTCCGCCTGCCCGACGAGGAGGCCAAGGCCCGCGAATACGCCGCCTTCGTCGAGGACCTTCGCCACGCAGCGTCCCTGCTGGCCTGAGCGCAGCGAAGCAGGCAAGGCCAGAGGCTCTGCCTCTGGACTCCGCTCAAGGCAATTGCCTTGAGAATCCATTTGTAGGAAAGCGCAGGCAGGCGTCGTCCGCGAGGCTCATCCCCGCCCGACGTCCGCGCGTTCGAACACGCCGATCGACGGTTCCGTACCCTCCGCGACCCGTGCCCCGCCCGCCGCCGCGCCGATCGCGTCCGCCCGCCCCGGCGCATACCGCCGGATCATCGCCGCGCAGAACTCCGCGAACTCCTCCGGCACCTGCGGCGGCGCGGTGTGGTGCGCCCACGTGCCCCTGTGCTCCGGCGTGAAGCAGAACGTCACCGTGACGTCGAACCCGTCGAGCGCCCGCATCTGCCGGTCGAACCAGGCCTCGCAGTCCGGCCTGAACCAGTCCGCCCACGACAGCCCCGTGCGCACCCGCCGCACGCCCATCTCGCGCATCGTGCGTACTGCGTCGTCCAGCCGGTGGTCCTGGTAGTGGAACCACTGGCACAGCCCGAACTCCGGCGCGAACTCGTGGAAGATCCGCGCCGCCCGCTTCGGCCGCCCGTGCTCGTCCAGCAGCCCCATGTGGAAGTGCCGGTAGTACGAGGACCCCTCCGCCTCGCGGTGCC
Organism: Janthinobacterium lividum; assembly: GCA_050920955.1. Classification (GTDB taxonomy): domain Bacteria; phylum Pseudomonadota; class Alphaproteobacteria; order Acetobacterales; family Acetobacteraceae; genus CAXSEF01. Next base: position 4,858 of record JBPBQS010000246.1, read on the forward strand.
GCGTCGTCGCCGGCCACGCCGCCGGCAGGTCGTACAGGCTGTACCAGTGGATGCGCGGCGCCCGCCCCGACAGCAGCTCGAACGTGCGGCGCAGCCCCCACTCCTGCACCTCCTCCGCCCCGAACGTGGAGATCCCCACTTCCGACACCCACACCGGCTTGTCCGTCACAGCCTGGATCGTCGCGATCCGCTCCGGCCACGCGTCGATCGGCCAGTGGTTCCAGTCCAGCGGGAAGCCGTGCACCGCCACCGCGTCCAGCGCGTCCAGCGCCCCCTGCGCGCCCAGCACGTTGAGGAAGTTCGGGTCGATCGGCGACATGCCCCCCAGCACCCGCGTCAGCCCCGGCGCCTCAGCCCGGATTGCCTCGCCGGCCAGCCGCGTCATGCGCGCGAACTGCACCCAGCCGGGATCGGACTCCAGGTCCCAGTGCGACTTGTTGTTGGGCTCGTTCCAGATCATCGCGGCTTCGATCATGCGCAGTCTCCGTCGGCAGGAAGACAAGGCCAGGGCTCTGCCCCACGTCTTGAAAGCGGGGACCCGCCAGGGGCAGCGCCCCTGCACCTGCACACATCAGGAAAATCAGCCGGCCGACCCGACACCCGGACCAGGCCACGTTTGAGCCGTATCGAATTCATGGGATCAAAGGGCCGCCGGCCCTTTGCGGGTCGAGGGCAGCGCCCTCGCCTTCCTTCCCCGGCCCCTGCGCCGGATACACCGCGCCCGCTTCCGTCGTGGCGACACGCCGGCAGAGGAAGATCTCCGCCTCCGGGTTGTGCGTGATCTCGAACCCCGCCGAGCGCAGCATCGCCGCCGACGCCGCCCGGTTCGGCGCCCACCAGTTGGTTGGGTCGTGCGCGTAGCTGTGCTCGATGAAGTGCAGCTTCGGGAACCCCGGCGCGTCGAACGGCGCGGGCGCGAAGAAGTCGTAGTCTGGCGCCACCGGCTCAATCGCCTCGCTGCCGCGCTGCATCGTCTGGAACACCAGCAGATCGGCGCACGCATGCTCGTGGATCAGGTCGAGCGCCAGCAGCGGGTGCCGCAGATGGTACAGCACGCCCAGGAACAGCACGACGTCGAATCGCTCCCCCAGCGCCGCCACGTCGTAGACGGAGAGCTGGCGGAACTCGATCTCCAGCCCCTCGACCTCGGCCGCGAACCGCGCCTGCGCCAGGTAGTGCGGGTCATGGTCGATCGCGACGACCCGCGCCGCCCCGCGCCGCTTCATCTCCAGGCTGTAGAACCCGCCGTTGCAGCCGATGTCGAGCACGGTGCGCCCGCTCAGGTCTGCCGGCACGTGGTCCCGGAACGACGCCCACTTCACCGCCGGGAAGTCGAACAGGAAATGGTCCGGTGCCGTCCTCACCCCCCGCAGGTCGAGGTTGTGGAACCACGGCCCCAACTCCTCCGCCCGTGCCCGTATGGCCTCCGCCCCCCAATGCGCCGGTCCAGGGGGGCTCCCCCTGGCGGGGTCCAGGGGCAGCGCCCCTGGCCTTGCTTCCTCACCCATCCGACAGCAGCCTCATCGCCTCGCGATACCCGTTGAACGTGCCGACATCGACGTAGCTCTCCCCTGCGCACACGCCCACCGCGGCGCCTCCTTCCTCCAGCCAGGCGTTGACCAGCGTGCCGAGGAACTCGTCGCGCCGCTCCCGCCTGAGCCACAGCGCGTGCAGCGCATGCAGCACGTGCCCCGGCATCCGCATCGCCCCCCATACCCGGTCCGTGGACGGCACGGCGTGCTTGACCTCGATCCGCTGCACCCGCCCGGCGTCATCGGTGACCACCGCGTCGAACAGCTCCGGCCGCGCCACGGGGAACAGCAGGAACGCCAGCCCGTCCGCCGGCAGCGCGCGCAGCGCGTCCGCCGGGAACCACACCGTGTCCGGCAGCCCGATCACCACCGCCTCGTGGCCCGCGATCAGCGGCATCGCGCAGAAGATCGCGTCGCACAGCCCCGCCGCCTGGTTCTGGATCACGTAGGCGACCGGCACGCCCCCGACCGCGCCGCCGTAGTACTGCAGGATGTCCGACTTCCACGGCGAGATCACGAAGCACAGCCGCGTCACGCCGGCGAGCAGCATCCGCTCCACCAGGTGCTCGCTGACCGCGCGCGGTCGCTCGACCCCGTGCTTGTCGATGCGGCTGCCCACCGGCAGCAGCTCCTTGGAGAACGCCAGCGGCTGGATGCGCGTCCCCGTGCCGGCCGCCGGAACGATGCCCCACACCGCTCAGGCCTTGACCGCAATGGCGACCGGCGCGTCAGCAGCGCCGGCTCGCGCGTCCTCGAACGCCGCCACCATCTGCCGCGCCCGTCGTGCCCCCGTGTGCTCCGCCAGCACCCGCTCCCGCGCCCGCCCCGCGATCCGCGCCAGCGCCGCGTCTCCGAGCCCGACCGCCTCCAGCGCTTCACCCGTGCCGCGCGCGATCAGGATCTCCTCGCCCGGCGCGAAGAACGCGTCGAGCCCCGCCCATGCGTCGCTCAGCACCGGGCACCCGCACGCCGCCGCCTCGAACAGCCGCCCCGACGGGCACCAGCCCATCGCCGCCATCGCCTGCCGGGTCACGTTCAGCGTCAGCCGCGACGACGCGTAGAACGCCGCATGGTCCGGCGGCGCCACGTGGCGCAGGAAGAACATGTTCTTCGTCCACGGGAAATCCTGCGGATACTGCGCCCCGCCCAGCACGAACCGCATCCCCGGCCGCGCCCGCGCCGGCGCCACGAACAGCGCCTCCAGCGCCGCCTGCCTGTCCTGCGCATACGTCCCCAGGTACGACAGCCCCCCCGCCCACTCCGACACCGCCCGCCCCGGCGCGTGCAGCCCCGGGTCGACCGACCCGTATAGCGCCACCACCCGACGCGCCCCCAGCCGGTCGCGCAGCCCCGACAGCGCCGGCCCCCCGGTGTAGCTCAGCACCAGGTCGTACATCGCGAGCCCGCCCGCCACGTAGTCCACCGCCTCGCCCGCCGCGAGTCGCGCCAGCGTCACCGGCGTGTCCAGGTCGTAGAAGCACCGCAGCGCCGCGCTGTCGCACACCGCGCGCCGCGCCGCCGCCGCATCCGGGCAGTACGAGGTCACGAGCCCCACGTCCGCCCCCGCCAGCGCCCGCGCCGCCGCCGCCTCGTCCCAATCGCGGTACAGCACCAGCTGCCCCCCTGCCGGCAGCTCCGCCAGATCCCGGCTCGCCGCGTAATAGGGCACGTCGCGCTCGAAGAACGTGACCCCGTGCCCCGCCGCCAGCAGCGCCGAGACCAGCCCGCGCCAAAGCGCCGCGTGCCCGTTGCCCCAGGAGGAGCTGATGGCCAGCCCGAAGATGACGATTCTCATTGCGGCAAAGCCTGCCCAACGCCACGCGCCACGTCCAGAGTACCGGCGCCCCTCAAGGAAGCGAAGCAAGGTCGGGCTCTGCCCGAACCCGCCAAAGGCCTGAGGCCTTTGGAAACCCGTTCCTTGAGCAAGTGGATTTCAAAGGCGAGCCTTTGGCGGAGTCTGAGGCGGAGCCTCAACCTTGCTTCCTCCCCGCCCTCCACCCCATCTCCCCGCCGACCACCCGGAGACGCACCCTTGGACTCACTGCCGCCCGACCTCGCCGCGACCGCCGACCTCGCGGTCACCGGCATGACCTGCGCGTCCTGCGTCGGTCGCGTGGAGCGTGCCCTGTCCCGCCTGCCCGGCGTGCGCTCCGTCGCCGTGAACCTCGCCACCGAGCGCGCCCGCATCGCCGTCGCCGAGGGCGGCCCCGACCCCGCCGCGCTGGCCGCCGCGATCCGCGCCGCGGGCTACGACGTGGGCACCGACACGATCGACCTTGCCGTGTCCGGCATGAGCTGCGCGTCCTGCGTCGGCCGCGTCGAGCGTGCGCTGCGCCGCGTCCCCGGCGTGCTCGACGTCGCCGTGAACCTCGCCACCGAGCGCGCCCGCGCCACCGTCCTCGCCGGCACCCGCCCCGACGCCCTGCGCGACGCCCTCCACGCCGCCGGCTACGACGCCGCCCCGCCGCCCGCCGCCGGGGCAGGGCAGGGCGCCCCCGCCGCGACTCTTTCCTTGCGCGCCGCCGCGCGACGCCTGGACGGCGAGGGCGCGCAGGCGGCCCTGGCCGCGCTGCTGTCCGCGCCGCTGCTGGCCGCCATGGCCCTGCACGCCCTCGCCGCAGTCGGGCCCCAAGCACTGGGGTCCCATGCCGCCATGACCGATGCCTGGATGCTGCCCGGCTGGTGGCAGTTCGCCTTCGCCCTGCCGGTGCAGCTCTGGCTCGGCGCCCGCTTCCATCGCGGCGCTTGGCGCGCGCTCCGCTCCGGCGTCGGCAGCATGGACCTGCTCGTCTCGCTCGGCAGCAGCGCCGCCTTCGCGCTCAGCCTGTGGTCCCTGATCCACGCGGACGACCCCGCGCACCCGCCCGCCCTCTACTTCGAGAGCGCCGCGCTCATCATCACCTTCGTCCTGTTCGGCAAGTGGCTGGAGCGCCGCGCCCGCGGCCAGACCGCCCAGGCGATCCGCGCCCTGGCCGGCCTGCGCCCCGACACCGCCCGCATCCTGCGCGACGGCGCGGAGGCCACGATCCCCCTCGACGACCTGCGCCTCGGCGACCGCCTGGTGGTGCGCCCCGGCGAGCGCATCGCCGCCGACGGCCTGGTCCGCGACGGCGCCGGCGCCGTGGACGAGAGCACCCTGACCGGCGAGCCCATCCCCGCCGACAAGTCCCCCGGCGACCCCGTCACCGGTGGCACCCTGAACCGCGACGGCCGCCTCGTGGTCGAGGTCCAGGCACTCGGCACCGCCAGCGTGCTCGGCCGCATCATCGAGTCCGTGGAGGCTGCCCAGTCCTCCAAGGCCTCCGTGCAGCGCCTCGTCGACCGCGTCAGCGCCGTCTTCGTCCCCGCGATCGTGGCGCTCGCCGCACTCACCTTCGCCGGCTGGTGGCTGGCCGGCGCCGGCGTCCCGGCCGCGATCCTGGACGCCGCCGCGGTGCTGGTGATCGCCTGCCCCTGTGCGCTGGGCCTCGCTGCCCCCACCGCGCTGGTCGTCGGCACCGGCGTCGCCGCCCGCCACGGCATCCTGATCCGCGACGCCGCGGTGCTGGAGCAGGCCGGTGCCATCGCCGTGGTTGTCTTCGACAAGACCGGCACGCTCACCGCCGGCCGCCCCGCCGTCCACGCCCTCGTCCCCGCGCCCGGCCATGACGCCCGCGCCCTGCTCGCCACTGCCCGCGCCCTCTCGGAAGGCAGCGAGCACCCCCTCGCCGCCGCCATCCGCGCCCACGCCGACGCCATCCCCGCCGCGCCGGTGCTCGACTTCCGCGCGCTTCCCGGCCGCGGCGTCTCCGCCCGCGTCGCCGGCCGCGCCACCGTCCTCGGCAGCCGCCGCCTGCTCGACGAGCTGGGCCTCGCCCCCGGCCCGCTCGCGGCCGACGCCGCAGCACTCGAGGCGCAGGGCCACACCGTCTCCTGGCTCGCCGAGCCGGCCACCCCCGACGCCACCCCCGGCCGCGTCCTCGGCCTCGTGGCCCTCGGCGACACCCTGCGCCCCGGCGCCGCCCGCGCCGTGCAGCGCCTGCGCGAACGCGGCATCGAGAGCGTCCTGCTCACCGGCGACAACGACGGCGCCGCCCGCCACGCCGCCGCCGCCGTCGGCATCGACCGCGTCTGGTCCTCGCTGCTCCCGGCCGACAAGGCCGCCGTGCTCGCCACCCTGCGCGCCCCCGCCGCCCCGCCGCGCGGCGCCTTCGCCCGCCTGTTCTCCCGCCCGCACGGCCTGGTCGCCATGGTCGGCGACGGGGTGAACGACGCCCCCGCGCTCGCCGCCGCCGACCTTGGCGTCGCCATGGGCAGCGGCAGCGACGTCGCCCTGCACAGCGCCGGCATCGCCCTGATGCGCGCCGACCCCGCGCTCGTCGCCGACGCGCTCGACATCGCGGCTCGCACCCAGCGCACGATCCGCCAGGGCCTCGGCTGGGCCTGCGCCTACAACCTGGTCGGCATCCCCCTCGCCGCCGCCGGCCTGCTCGACCCCGCGATCGCCGGCGCCGCCATGGCGCTCAGCAGCGTCAGCGTGGTCGCCAACGCCCTGCTGCTGCGCCGCTGGCGGCCGCGGCCATAGGAAGGCAGACAACGCCAGAGGCTCCGCCTCTGGACTCCGCCAAAGGCTCGCCTTTGGAAACCCTGACTTATAGACGGGTTTCCAAAGGCCTCAGGCCTTTGGCGGGTCCGGGCAGAGCCCGGCCTTCCCTGCCCTCCGCGCCACCGTCCAGGTCCCCGCCATGACACGCCGCAGCGACTGGCCCGCCGACCTCGCCGGCCGCCGCCGGGCGAGTGCCCTGCTGCGCACGCTCGACGCCGACCTGCTGAGCCACGACAGCGCCACCCTCACCCTGGAGCGCTGGTGCGCTGCGCACGACCCGGCCTCGCCCGCCCTCGTCGTCGCTGACCGTGTCCGCGGCGGCAAATCCGCCCCCGACTCCGCGACCCGCGCGCTGCTCCGCGTGTCCGACGCGGAGCCGGTGCGCCACCGCCGCGTCAGCCTGCGCTGCGGCGCCGTGGTGCTGTCCGAGGCGGACAACTGGTACGTCCCCTCGCGCCTGACGCCCGCGATGAACACGGCGCTCGACGCCAGCGACGCCTCGTTCGGCCACGTCGTCGCTCCCCTCGGCTTCCGCCGCCACACCATCAGCGCCGAGACCCTGTGGCACCCCTGCCCGGACGCCTGGCCCGACCTCGCCACCGCGCCGGGCGCGACCATGCCCGTCCCGCCCGTCGTGCTGCGCCACCACGCGGTGCTGCACCTCCCGGACGGCACGCCGTTCAGCGTGGTGCGCGAGAGCTATACCGACGGCGTCCTCGCCTTCCCTGGCCGAACCGCCCCCTGACGCGCCCGCGCCGCCGCGGTCACATCGGTGTGCCCTGGTTCCGGTGCTGTGCCTTCTTGCCGTGGCCGAGGCCGCCCGCCCATACAGGCCGTACATGAACCGGAACCGGCACACCCCATGAAGCTGCTCCACATCGACTCCAGCATCCTCGGCGACAACTCCGCGAGCCGCGCCGTCACCGCCGCCGCCGCCGCACGGATGCAGGCGCTCCACCCCGGCCTCGAGGTGAAGTACCGCGACCTCGCCGCCCACCCCGTCGGCCCGCTCACCGGCGCCTACCTGGCCGGGCAGAGCCCCGACGTCGCGCACGACCAGGCGATGCAGGAGGACCTGTCCCTCGGCGGCGAGGTGCTCGCCGAGTTCCTCGCCGCCGACATCGTGGTGCTCGGCGCCCCGATGTACAACCTCGGCATCCCCGCCCAGCTCAAGGCCTGGGTCGACCGCATCCTCGTCGCGGGCAAGACCTTCCACTACACCGAGAACGGTCCCGTCGGCCTTGCCGGCGGCAAGCGCGTCGTCCTCGCCCTGGCGCGCGGCGGCTTCTACGGCCCGGGCACGCCGGCCGCCCACGTCGAGCACTCCGAGTCCTACCTGCGCGCCGTGCTCGGCTTCATCGGCCTGCCCGACATCGAGGCCATCGTCGCCGAAGGCATCGCCACCGGCCCGGAGCAGCGGCAGAAGGCCCTGGACGGCGCCCTCGCCCAGGCGAACGCGCTCGCTGCCTGAAGGAAGCAAGGTCGAGGCTCTGCCTCGAGCTCCGCCAAAGGCTCGCCTTTGGAATCCATTGCTCAGGGAAGAGTCGTGGCAAGTCTGGCCTTGCCGCTGAGCGGGTGCCCATCGGCGGGTCATTCGCCGTTCCACCGCCAAGCACGCGCGCGACCCCGTTCGGCACGCTCCGCGACCGGCCAGGCCGGTTGCGGAAACGGCTGTCGCTCAGCGGACGCCGAGCAGCTCCACGTCGAAGATCAGCGTGGCGTTCGGCGGGATGACGCCGCCCGCGCCGCGCGCCCCGTAGCCGTGCTCCGGCGGCAGCACCAGCCGGCGCCGCCCGCCGACGTGCATCGTCGCGACCCCGATGTCCCAGCCCGAGATCACCTCGCCCGCGCCCAGCGTGAACGTGAACGGCTGCCCGCGGTCGCGCGA
>JBPBQS010000007.1:0-12819 GCA_050920955.1 Janthinobacterium lividum
GCGACATGTCGCCGCGCAGCACGTTGAACAGCTGCGGCAGCTCGTCGAGCGAGGAGCGGCGCAGGAACCGGCCGAGCCGCGTGCAGCGCGCGTCGCCCCTGGCCGTCTGCACCAGGCCGTGCCCGCCGGGCGCCGCGCGCATGGTGCGGAACTTCAGCACCGTGAAGCTGCGGCCGTTCCACCCGTCGCGCTCCTGGCGGAAGACCGCGGGCCCCGGGCTGTCCAGCCGCACCGCGATCGCGATCGCCAGCAGCAGCGGCGACAGCGCCAGCACCGCGCCGCCCGCCAGCGCCTTGTCCATGCCGTTCTTGGCCACCCCGCCCCACGCCGACAGCGGCCGGTCCGCCACCCGCAGCAGCGGCAGCTCGTGCAGCGCCCCGTAGCCCGACCCGGCCCCGCTCATCCGCGCCCCGGCGGCGGCCAGGCGCAGCCCCGCCCGGCCCAGCCTGTCCATCCCGGACAGGGCGTGCCCCTCGTCCGCACGCTGCCGCCCGATCGCCGCCGCATCGCCCACCGGCAGCTCCAGCGGCTGGCACAGCGAGATCTCCGCCGGCAGCTCGCGCAGCCTGCGCATCACGGTCGTCAGGTCGTCCATGGCGTACGCCTCGCCGCCGTCGCGCATTGCCGCCTCGTCGCGGCCCGCCCCGTCGCCGCCCGCGGAGCGCGCCACGATCACGCGGTCCGGTACGCCCTGGCGCTGGGCGAGACGCACCAGGTCGTCCACGCTGCCCGCCGACCAGGCGCCGCCGCCGCCGCCGAACGGCCCGAGCAGCTCGATGCCGCTCCCGGGATGGGACAGGGAGTGCATGACGCGCCGCGCCGCCTCGCCCTCGCCCACCACCGCGACCACGCTGCGCAGCGACCCGCACCGCAGCAGCCTGCGCACGTGCAGCAGCAGCGCCACCCGCCCGAGCAGCGCCAGGCCCAGCGCCGGCACCGCCCACAGCACCACCCACAGCCGCGAGGTGTCGTCGAGCGAGCGCGTGGCGAACCCCACGCCGAGCAGCAGCGCCGCCGCCAGGCCGACGCGCACGAGCATCCGGCGCAGCAGCATCCCCGCGTCGGCGAACCCGGCCGGCGAGACGAGCGTGCGGTCGTGCAGCACCACCGCCGCGAGCAGGCTGCCGAACAGCACCTCGCGCAGCACCGCCCCGCCCGGCACGCCCGCCGCGGCGGCGTGCCCGGACAGCGCCTCGAACACCCGCCAGGCGAGCACGCCGCCGAGCACCGCGCCCGCGAAGTTCCAGGCCGAGAGGCAGTCGTTCAGCAGCCCGAGATAGTCGGGGCCGCGGCTCCGGAGGCGGGGAAGTGCGGCGGCAGCGATCTCGACCCGGGCGTCCATTTCGACCTCGCGATGCTCTCTACACACGGTTTCGTGTAGACCCCCGTATGCAGGCACAGCAAGGCAATATTCTCTTAAAAGTTGAGTATCTTACCGAATGACTCGCCTTTTAGTTCTGTTCCTGGACTTGCCTGCACGTGAACTTGCAGGCGTGCCAAGGACTTGCCGCGGTTTGCTCAACGACGGCATCAGGTCAGCGCGCGGCCACCCTCTGCAACCATGGCGCGATCACGCCTGCGTCGCCGTCGCGGCCGCAAAACCCGTCGTCTCGGCGAAGTGGCACGACACCAGGCGCCCCTCCACCGGCCGCAGCGCCGGGCGCTCCTCGCGGCACAGCGCCTCTGCCCGCGGGCAGCGCGCCACGAACGCGCACGCCCTGGGCGGCGCCACCGGCGAGGGCATCTCCCCCGCGAGCGGCGCCGGCGCCCTGCGCGCCGGGTCCAGCGACGGCGTCGCCGCCAGCAGCGCCTGCGTGTACGGATGGCGCGGATCGCGCAGCACGACGGACGCCGGCCCGTGCTCGGCCACGCGCCCGAGGTACATCACCAGCACCTCGTCGGCGACGTGTCGCACCACGGACAGGTCGTGGCTGATGAACAGGTAGGCGAGCCCGAACTCGCCCTGCAGGTCGAGCAGGAGGTTGAGCACCTGCGCCTGGATCGACACGTCCAGCGCCGAGACCGGCTCGTCCGCCACCACCACCGGCGGGCGCAGCATCAGCGCGCGCGCGATCGCGATCCTCTGTCGCTGCCCGCCGGAGAACGCGTGCGGCGTGCGCGCCTCCTGCTCCGGGCGCAGCCCCACGCGGCGCATCATCTCGCGCGCCGCCTCCGCCTGCTCCGCCCGCCCGCCGCGCCGGTTGATCGCCAGCGGCTCGCGCAGCGTGGCGCCGATGCTCTGCCTGGGGTTGAGCGCGCCGAACGGGTTCTGGAACACCATCTGCACCGACAGCCCCAGCGCCCGCCTGGCCCGCCCGCGCAGCCCGGTGCTCGCCTGCCCCTCGACCAGCAGCTCGCCCGCGCTCGGCCGCTCCAGCAGCGTCGCCATCCGCGCCAGCGTCGACTTGCCGCACCCCGACTCCCCCACCACCGCCAGCGTGCGACCGCGCCGCAGCCGGAACGAAACATCGTCCACCGCCCGCAGCACGCCGCCCTTCACCGCATAGTCCCGCCCGAGCGAGCGCGCCTCCAGCACCACCGGCGCCTCCGCGTCCTCCCCGAAGCGTTCCGCAACCGTTTCGACATTCATGACGCCACCGCAACGCCATCGGCGGGGTGCCCGACCGGCCGCCCCGCGTCGTCCAGCGGGTAGTGGCAGCGCACCCGCTCCCCCTCGCCCGCGAACGCCGCCGGCGACGCGCGCCCCCCGTCCTGCGCCCCCGGCGCGAGCAGCCCCGGCCGCACCGCCGCGCAATGCGCCACCGCGAACCGGCAGCGCGGCGCGAACAGGCACCCCCGCCCCCGGTCCCCCGGCCCCGGCACCAGCCCCGGGATCGCCGCCAGCCTGCGCCCGTTCGCCCGCTCCGGCAGCGCATCCAGCAGCGCCGCCGCATAAGGGTGCCGCGGCCGCCCCAGCAGCCCCTCCGTGCCGCGCGTCTCCATCACCTGCCCCGCGTACATCACCTGCACGCGCGACGCCGCCTGCGCGACCACGCCCATGTCGTGCGTCACCAGCACGAGCCCCATCCCCCGCTCCCGCTGCAGCCGCCCCAACAAAGCGAGAATCTGCGCCTGGATCGTGACGTCCAGCGCCGTCGTCGGCTCGTCCGCGATCAGCAGCCGCGGGTTGCACGCGATCGCCATCGCGATCATCACCCGCTGGTTCATCCCCCCCGAAAGCTGGTGCGGATACGCCCCCAGCCGCGTCTCCGGCGCCGGGATCCCCACCTGCCCCAGCAGTTCCACCGTGCGGTCGCGCACCCCCCGCCGCCCCGCCGAGCGCGGCACCACCCCGTGCGCCCGCAGGCTCTCCGCGATCTGCCACCCCACCGTGTAGCAGGGGTCCAGCGCCGTCGCCGGGTCCTGGAACACCATCGCAACGTCCCGCCCCACTAGCCGCCGCCGCTCCCGCGCGCCCAGCGTCAGCAGATCCACCCCGTCGAAGCGCAGCGCATCCGCCTCGATCCGCCCGGGCGCGTCGATCAGCCCCATCACGGCGAGCATCGACACGCTCTTGCCCGAGCCGGACTCGCCCACCACGCCCACCACCTCGCCGGCCTCCACCGTGAGGTCGAGCCCGTCCACCGCCAGGAAGTCGCCGAACCAGGCCCGCAGGTTGCGGATTTCCAGGAGCGGCATCAGAGGCAAGCCAGCAAGCAAGGCCAAAGGCTTCGCCTCTGGACTCCACCAAAGGCTCGCCTTTGGAAACCACTTGTAAGGCCAGTCCAGGGCGGCTCGCCCTGGCGGATTCCAGAGGCAGAGCCTCTGGCCTTGCTTTCTTGCTCCTTCACCGCCGCAGCCTCGGGTCGAGCGCGTCGCGCAGCCCGTCCCCCACCAGGTTGAACGACAGCACGGTCGCCAGGATCGCGAGCCCGGGGAACGCCAGCAGCCACCAGGCCCGCTGGTAGTACTGCAGCGCCCCGGCCAGCATCGTCCCCCACTCCGGCGTCGGCGGCTGCGCGCCCAGCCCCAGGAACCCGAGCGCCGCCGCCTCCAGGATCGCGCCGGAGAACCCCAGCGACGCCTGCACGATCAGCGGCGCGAGGCAGTTCGGCAGCACGGTGCGCAGCGCGAGCCGCACCGGCCCCGCCCCCGCGCCGCGCGTCGCCGCCACGTAGTCGCGCCGCAGCTCGCCCAGCGCGGCGGCCCGCACCACCCGCGTGTAGTTCGGCAACGTAACGACGGCGACCGCGAGCATGGCGTTGAGCAGCCCCGGCCCGAGGATCGCCACGATGACGATCGCCAGCAGCAGCGAGGGGAACGCGAGCACGATGTCCATCAGCCGCATCACCGCGGCATCCACCGCGCCCCCCGCCGACGCCGCCAGCAGCCCGAGCGTGGTGCCGGCCGCGAGCGAAATCGTGACCACGACGAGGCCGGTCAGCAGCGACAGCCGCGCGCCGAAGATCAGCCGCGAGAGCATGTCGCGCCCGAGGTCGTCGGTGCCGAGCGGGAAGCGCCACAGCCCGCCCGCCTGCCACACGGGCGGCGTCAGGAAATGCTCGCGGAACTGCTCGACGGGCGAGTGCGGCGCCAGCACGTCGGCGAACGCCGCGCACAGCAGCACGACCACCAGCACGCCGAGCCCCACGACCGCGCCCCGGCTGCGCGCGAACCCGCCGAGCCGCACGCCGCGCGCGCGCCCGCCGCCCAGCACCGCGGCCACCGCCGGATCGGCCGTCACCGCCTCGCTGCCCCCCGAGCCCGCCGCCGACAGGCCCGTCACGATGGCTTTCTTTCATGTGTGCCGGTCCAGGGCGGCTCGCCCTGGCGGGTCCAGGGCAGAGCCCTGGCCTTGCCTGTCCCCCTCACCCGCGCCGCCTCGGGTCGAGCACGCCGTACAGCAGGTCCACGCCCAGGTTCACCAGCACCACGAGGGTCGCCACCAGCAGCGTGCCCCCCTGCAGCACCGGGTAGTCGCGCCGCTCGATCGCCTCCACGAGCCAGCGCCCGATCCCCGGCCACGAGAACACCGTCTCCGTCAGGATCGCGCCGCCCAGCAGGCTGCCCACGGTGAGCCCGATCACCGTGACCACCGGGATCAGCGCGTTGCGCAGGCCGTGCACGACGACGACGCGCGCCGGCGACAGCCCCTTGGCGCGCGCGGTGCGGATGAAGTCGTCGCCGAGCACCTCCAGCATCGCCGATCGCGTCATGCGCGCGACCACCGCGAGCGGCAGCGTCGCCAGCACCACGGTCGGCAGCACGAGGTGCCCCACGACCGACCCGAACGACCCCGGATCGCCCCCGATCAGGCTGTCGATCAGCATCACCCCCGTCACCGCCGGCACGTAGTACGCTTCCGAGACCTCGCCCGACACCGGCGTCCACCCGAGCCCCACCGAGAACACCAGGATCAGCATCAGCCCGAGCCAGAAGATCGGCAGCGACACGCCCGTCGTCGCCGCCCCCATCAGCCCGTAGTCCACCGCCGTTCCCCGCCGCACCGCCGCCAGCACGCCGAGCGGGATGCCCAGCCCCACGCCGAGCAGCATCGCGCACGCCGACAGCTCCAGCGTCGCGGGGAACAGCGTGAGGAACTCGCTCCACACCGGCTCCTGGCTCACCAGCGAGCGCCCGAGGTCGCCGCGCGCCACCTGCCCCTCGTACGAGACGAACTGCCGCCACAGCGGCCGGTCGAGCCCGTACTCGTGGCGCAACTGCGCGAGCCGCTCCGGCGCGATGCCGTGCTCGCCCGAGCGCACCTCGATGGGGTCGCCCGGCACCAGGTGGATCATCGCGAAGCTGAGCAGGGTCACGCCCACCAGCGTCGGCAGCACCGACGCCAGCCGCCGCAGCACGAACCGCCACACCGGCTCAGGCCGTCAACGGAAGGAAGCAAGCAGTTCTTTCTTGAAAGAAAGAACCAAAGAACTTTGCCCCTGGATTCCGATGCGCCACCGAAACCAATCGTGCAAGGTTTTTTTGCTTCTTTTTCTCCAGAAAAAGAAGACGCTTGCCTGCTTCCCCGGCCCTCACGGCACGTCCGTGGTGGCGAACTCGTGCGACCCGAGCGGGCTCATGACGTACCCCGTGACGCCCTTGCGCATGGGCATGAACACGGTGGAGTGCGCGATCAGGAAGAACGGCGCCTCGTCGTGCAGGATGACCGCCGCCTGGTCGTAGAGCGCCTTGCGCTGCGCCTGGTCGCCCAGCGTGGCCGCCTTGTGGATCAGGTCGTCGAACGCGTGGTCGCACCACTTCGGCGTGTTGCTCCCGCCCGGCGCGGCTGCGGCGCAGCCGGCGAGCGGCATGTAGAAGTTGTCGGGATCGCCGTTGTCGCCGGTCCAGCCGTACTCGGCGGACTGGTCGTCGCCCTGCGCCACGCGCTTCCTGTACTCGCCCCACTCCAGGCTGACGATCTTCGCGCGCACGCCGACCGCCGCGAGGTCGGACTGCATCAGCTCGGCGACGCGCCGCGCGTCCGGGTTGTACGGCCGCTGCACCGGCATCGCCCACAGGTCGATGTCCACGCCGTCCTTGTACCCCGCCTCCGCGAGCAGCGCCTTCGCCTTCTCCGGATCGTGCGGATAGGCCGCGATGGCGCTGTCGTACGCCCAGATCGTGGGCGGCAGCAGCGTCGTCGCCGGCGTGCCGGCACCCTGGTACACGGCGTCCAGGATCGCCTTGCGGTCGACCGCCATGTTCACCGCGAGACGCACGCGCTTGTCGTCGAACGGCTTCTTCGTGGTGTTGAGCGCGAGGAAGCCGATGTTCATCCCCGGCTGCTCCATGACCTGCAGGCTGGCGTCGCCCTTGATCGCGGCGAGGTCGGCCATCGCGGGATAGCTCATCACCTGGCACTCGTTGGCGCGCAGCTTGGCGAGGCGCACCGCGGGATCCTTGACGATGGTGAACACGAGGTTGTCCACCTTCGGCTTCGTGCCCCAATAACCGGGGAACGCGCGGTAGCGGATCACGGCGTCGCGCTGGTAGGCGAGCAGCGCGAACGGCCCCGTCCCCACCGGCTCCTGGTCGATCAGCTCCGGCTTGCCCGCCTTAAGCAGCGCGTCGCCGTACTCCTTCGACTGGATCGCCGCGAAGTCCATGGCGAGGTCGGCGAGGAACGGCGCCTGCGGCTGGCTCAGCGTGAAGCGCACGGTGGCGTCGTCGACCTTCTCCACCGACTTCAGCAGCGTGGGGAACGCCATGTCGTTCCAGTACTCGTATCCGCCGCCGGAAACCTTGTGGAACGGGCTGTCGTCCTTGCCCTGCCGGTCGAACGAGAACAGCACGTCGTCGGCGTTGAACGTGCGCGTCGGCTTGAACCGCGCGTTGGGCTGCCACGCCACGCCCTGGCGCAGGTGGAACGTGTACACCAGGCCGTCGTCGCTCACGTCCCAGCGCTCGGCGAGCGAGGGCACCACCGTGGTCGTCCCCGGCGAGAACGCCAGCAGGCGCTGGTAGATCGGCCGGTTGGCGTCGAACGTCGTGCCGGTGCTGTTGATCATCGGGTTGAAGTTCTCGGGCGAGCCCTCCGAGCAGTACACCAGCGTCTTGCCCGACGCCGGCGAGACCACCGCCGCCCCGCCCATCAGCAGCCCGAGCATCGCGTCCGCCGCCCGCCCCGCGCCCCAGCCAGCCCGGCCCGCCTTCGCCATATCCGACCCCTCGACACTGCGCCGCATCCTGCCGTCGAAGCCGCGGTGCGGCAAGCAACCGCCCCGCTGCCCGCCGCCCGTGCAGGCTGCCCGCGCGCGGGGCAGAGCCTGCGCCGCACCGCGAAATGGCCCCCGCCCGCCGCCTTGACCGCCCCCGCGCCGTGCGCCACGCCATCCCCCGTCGACCCCGACGGAGTTCCCGCCCATGCCACGCCGCCGCCTCCCCCTCCTCGCCGTCCTGGCGCTCCTCGCCCCCGCCGCCCGCGCCGCGCCGCCGCAGGCCCAGCCCGCGCCGCTGCCCATGCCGCCGCCGATCCCGCTGCCGCAGGACACGCCCTGGCCCGGCACCGTCACCCTGGCCGTCGACGCCACCGACCTCGCGCGCCACATCTTCACGATCCACGAGACGATCCCCGTGGCCGCCGCCGGCGACCTCGTCGTCGAGTACCCGAAGTGGATCCCCGGCAACCACGGCCCCACCGGCGCGATCGAGCTGCTCGGCGGCATCGCGGCCCACGCCGGCGACGCGCTGCTCGACTGGACCCGCGACCCGGTCAGCCCGTACGCCTTCCACATCCCCGTGCCCGACGGCGCGCACGCCGTGACGCTCGACTTCCAGTTCCTCTCGCCGGTGACCGACGCGCAGGGCCGCATCGTCATGACGCCCGCGATGCTCGACCTGCAGTGGAACGCCGTCGTGCTCTACCCCGCCGGCGCCTTCGCCCGCGACATCCCCGTCGACGCCTCCGTGCGCCTGCCCGACGGCTGGCACTACGCGACCGCGCTCGAGAACCCCGCCTCCCCCGGCAACGAGGCCCCCGCCACCGCCGAGCCCGTGCGCTTCCGCACCGTGCCGCTCAACGTCCTGCTCGACAGCCCGCTGATCGCAGGCACCCACTTCCGCCGCGTCGACCTCGCCCCCGGCGCCTCGACCCCCGTGCACCTCGACATCGTCGCCGACACCGAGGCGCAGCTCGCCATGACCCCCGAGCAGCTCGCGATCCACCGCGCGCTGGTGACGCAGGCCACGCGCCTCTACGGCTCGCAGCACTACGACCACTACGACTTCCTCCTGGCACTCAGCGACGAGCTGGGCGGCGAGGGCCTGGAGCACCACCGCTCCTCGGAGAACGCCACCGACCCCGAGTACTTCACCGGCTGGGACAAGACCGCCGCCGGCCGCGACCTCCTGTCGCACGAGTACACGCACTCCTGGGACGGCAAGTACCGCCGCCCCGCCGACCTCTGGTCCCCCGACTTCAACACCCTGCCCGAGCGCGACAGCCTGCTCTGGGTCTACGAGGGCATGACCGAGTACTGGGGCCAGGTCCTCGCCGCCCGCTCCGGCCTGTGGAGCCGCGACCAGGCGCTCGACGCCATCGCGCTTGAAGCCGCCGACATGCAGGACGAGGCCGGCCGCGCCTGGCGCACGCTCGCCGACACCACGCAGAGCCCGATCTTCGTGCGCCGCCGCTCGCTCCCCTGGCCGAACTGGCAGCGCGGCGAGGACTACTACCTGGAAGGCCTGCTGCTCTGGCTCGACGCCGACACCCTGATCCGCGAGCAGACCCACGGCGCGAAGTCCCTCGACGACTTCGCCCACGGCTTCCTCGGCACCAACGACGGCAGCTTCGTCGTCTCGACCTACACCTTCGACGACGTGGTCCACGCCCTCAACGACGTCGCCCCCCACGACTGGGCCGCCTTCCTCCACGACCGCCTCGACCACCGCGGCGGCACCGCCCCCCTCGACGGCCTCGCCCGCGGCGGCTACCGCCTGACAATGACCGACAAGAAGTCCGACCTCCTCGTCTCCGAGGAGCACGGCCGCAAGTTCCGCGACTTCACCTACTCCGTCGGCCTCGTCCTCAAGGACGCCCACGTCGCCTCGGTCGCCTGGAACAGCCCCGCCTTCCGCGCCGGCATCGTCAAGGGCGACACCATCCTCGGCGTCGACGGCAGCACCTTCGCCGACGCCGACACCCTCGCCGACGCCATCACCGCCGCGAAGACGCCCGACACCGGCGCCGCCCCGCCGCCGATCCAGCTCCTGCTCGGCTCGGGCAAGCACTACCGCACCGTGCAGCTCGACGCCCACGCCGGCCTGCAGTACCCGCACCTCGTCCGCAGCGGCGACACCGCGCCCTCCCTCGACGCCATCCTCGCGCCCAGGAACTGAAGGCAAGGTTGAGGCTCTGCCTCAAACTCCGCCAAAGGCTGCGCCCTTGGAACGCGCCACTTAAGCAAGGCCGGTCCAGGGGCGGCTCGCCCCTGGCGGGTCCGGGCAGAGCCCGGCCTTCCTACCGCCAGCGCGCCAGGTAGAACCGCGGCAGCTCGTCCGCGAACGGCTGGAACGCCAGCTCGTGCGTGAAGGCGTACGTCGTGACGTAGGTGGTGAGCGGCACCCAGTACACCTGCTCGGTGATGCGCCGGATCGCCGCCGAGTATGCCTGCCGCCGCACGTCCGGGTCCGACGCCTCGTCGCCCTTCGTGACCAGCGCCGCCAGCTCCGGGTCGCGCGCATAGTCCTGCGGCCCGCCCGTGAAGAACTGCGTCAGCACGGCCGCGACGTCGTTGATCGAGTACGACCCCCAGCTCGCCAGCGACAGCGGCATCGCGCCGTCCTGCGACACCGCGACCGCCTGCGCGGCCGGAAGCTGCACCACGGTCGCGTCGATGCCCGCGCGCTCCAGCGCCTGCTGGATCAGCGCGGTCGGCGCCGCCAGCCCCGACGAGAACAGCCGCGTCGCGAACCCGCCCGCGAACCCCGCCTTGGCCAACGAAGCCCGCGCCGCCGCCACGTCGAACGGCACCACGACCGCGGCCGCTTGGTCGCAGCCGAACTGCGTCGGGTAGCACGGTGCCCGCAGCGGCCGCCCGCCGCCGCCGGTGGCCGCGCGCGAGAACGCGTCGCGGTCGATCGACGCCGCCACCGCCTGCCGCACGTCGAGCCGCGTCAGCGGGTTGCCCGCCCCGGTCCGCCCCGCCGCGTCGAGCGCCAGGAACCCGAAGCGCATGCTCTCCGCGCGCACGGACTCCAGCCCCGGATGCCGGTCGACCGCGTCCAGCCCCTCCGCGCCGAACTGCCACGTCCAGTCCGCCCGCCCGTCGACCAGCGCCGCCACCTCGTCGCCCGCCGCCACGGTGCGTATGCCCAGCCTTGCGATCGCCGGCCTGCCCTTCGGCCCCGCGAAATACCCGTCCCAGCGCTCCAGCTCGACGCCGTCCTTCTCCACCGACGCGATGCGGTACGGCCCGGTCCCCACCGGGGCTGCGGCGAACCCCGCGATGCCCACGCGCTCGCGGTAGGCGTGCGGCATGACCGGCAGCACGGTGGCCAGCGTGTCCAGCGCCGCCGCATACGGATGGCGCAGCACCAGGCGCACGTGCGTCGCGTCGATCCGCTCGGCGTGGTCGAGGAACGCGGTGTTGCCGGGCACCGCCACCGACGGGTCGTGCGCCGCGACGTTGACCGTATAGACGACGTCGTCGGCGTCGAACGGGTCGCCGTTGTGGAAACGCACCCCGTCCCGCAGCGTGAACTCCAGCGTCACCGGATCGACCTGGCGCCACGCCGTCGCCAGCAGCGGCTTGACCACCAGCGTGTTCGGGTCGACGTACACCAGCGTGTCCCAGCACTCCTGCGCCACCACCAGGCCGGAGCGGAGCTGGTTGCGGTACGGATCGAGGTCCGGGATCGCGTCGCGCCAGACGATGCGCAGCCTGTCCGCCTCGCGCTGCGCCCGCGCCGGCGCCGGCCACGCGGCCACGACCGCCGCGAGCAGCAGCGCGGCCCCGGCCCCGCGCCCTCCCGGCCGCCCGCGCTGCCACCGACGCCCCAACGCCATGGACCCAACCCCCAACGACGCCGCGAGGCTACGTGCCCCCGCCCGCCTTGGCCAGCGCGCCCCCTGCCCTTCGTGCGCGCCTTCTCGTGCGCATGGACAGCGCTCGGCGTGCGGACGTAGGAACCCCGCGCCACACCAGCCTGCGAAGGAAGCCGCCATGACCCGCACGAACGCCCGGCGCACGCGCGCCCTGCCCGCCGCCCTCGCCCTCGCCCTCGCAGCCGCCACGCCCCGCCCCGCCGCCGCCCACGCCGTGCTCGTGGCCAGCACGCCGCCATCGGGCGGCACGGTCGCCCCGGGCGCGCTCGCCGTGGCGCTGCGCTTCAACAGCCGCATCGACCGCGCGCGCTCCAAGGTGACGCTGGCCGGCCCGACGGACGCCGCCGCGCGCCTCCCCGTCGACGCGTCCGGCCCCGCCGACCAGCTCTCCACGGCCGCGACCCTCGCCCCGGGCGCCTACACGCTGCGCTGGCAGGTCCTCGCCACCGACGGCCACATCACCCGCGGCGACGTGCCCTTCACCGTCGCCCCCGCGGGCGCCCCCGCCACGGGGAACTGACCCCATGTCCCTGCTCGTCGACCTGTTCGGCTACCTCGGCATCGTGCTGCACGGCCTGACCATCACCGCGCAGTCGCTGGCCGTCGGCGGCGTGCTGTTCCTCGTGCTGGTCGCCCGCCCCTTCGCCGCCACCGCCGCCGGCAGCGCCTCCGCCGGCGCCGCGGCCGTCGGCGCCCGCCTCGACGCCGCCCCCCTGGCCCGCCCCCGCGCCGCCGCCGCCCCACGCGCGAAGCCGGCCGCGCTCCTGCCCCCCGGCCCCGCCATCCGCCGCGCCTGCGCCCGCATCGCGGGATGGAGCGCGCTGGCGCTGGTGCTGTGCGACGGCCTCGCCCTGGCCATGCAGTCCGCGATCCTGGTGGACACGCTCGGCATCACGCTCCCCGACGCGCTCGGCGCCGACTACGCGATCGCCGACCTCGCCAAGATCGCCGCCGCCGCCGCCCTCGCCCTGTGCCTGCTCGTGCCCCGCCGCACCCCCGCGCCGCTCCTGCTCGCGCTGTGCGCCGCCGAGCTGGCCGCCGCCACCGCGACCACCCACGCCGCCGCCCGCCTCGACGACGGCACGCTGCTCCTCGCCGTGGAGTTCCTGCACCAGCTCGGCGCCGCGATGTGGATCGGCGCGATCCCCTGCTTCGTGATGGCGCTCGGCCGCGTGAACGACGTCGCCGGCTGGGGCTGGATCGGCCCGCGCTTCTCCCACGTCTCGCTGGCCGGCGTGGGCGCCATCCTGCTCTCCGGCATCACGATGGCCGTGTTCTACATCGGCTCCTGGTCCGGCCTGTACGGCACCGCCTACGGCGTCATGGTGTGC
>JBPBQS010000174.1:0-12743 GCA_050920955.1 Janthinobacterium lividum
TGCGACGCGCGGGCGGACGGTTACGGGTGGGGGGAGCTGATGGGGGCGGTGGGCGTGGCGACGGGGCGGCGGCCGAGGCTGGTGCGGGTGCCGGACGTGGCGGTGCGCGTCGCGGGGATGGCGGGGGAGCTGGGGGGCGCACTGGTCGGGCGGGCGGCGATGTTCGGGCGGGGGAAGGCGGGGGAGTTCCTGCACCGGGACTGGGGGTGCGAGGGCGTGGCGCGCGTGCCGGAGGGGCTGTGGCGGCCGGAGGTCAGGCTGACGGAGGGGCTGGTGGAGACAGTGGCGTGGTGGCGGGCGCGGGGGGTGCGAGTGTAGGGCGGGCGCCGCGGGCTAGGTCGCGGTGGCCCGGTAGCCCTCGGCGTTGATGGCGGCGATCACCTGGTGGGCGTCGGCGGGGCCGGAGATGTCGGCGGTGCCGGCGGCGAGGTCGACCGAGGTGTTGGCGTGGGGGGCCACGGTGGCGACGGCCTGGCGGACGGCGTGGACGCAGTGCTGGCATGTCATGCCGGCGACGTTGAGGCGGAGCATGGGGCGTTCCTCCTGGCAGAAACGGCGAGGCCGCGGCCGGGCGAGTGCCCGGGCCGCGGCCCCGTGTCGTGTCGCGCGGGTGGCGGAGGGCTAGAAGCCCTCGCGCTCCAGGCGCTTGCGCTCCATCTTGCGGGCGCGGCGGACGGCCTCGGCGGCCTCGCGGGCGCGGCGCTCGGACGGCTTCTCGTAGTGGCGGCGGAGCTTCATCTCGCGGAAGATGCCCTCGCGCTGCATCTTCTTCTTGAGCGCCTTGAGCGCCTGGTCGACATTGTTGTCACGAACAAGAACCTGCACTTGGCCGCTCTCTCCATCTGCTGTCTGTTGTCCCGCATGCCGCGTGTCCCGGCAGGGGCTGGCGTCCGGCGCTGTGGCCGGCGGAGCGGGGCGTATACCACGGCATGCGCCGCTGGCAAAACTTCTTCGCGGAGCCACCTGATTCCCTCATGGCCATCCTCAAGATCGCCCGCATGGGCCACCCCGTCCTGCTGCAGCGCTGCCTGCCCGTGGAGGACCCCGGCGACCCCGGGATACGCCGCCTGGTCGCGGACATGATCGAGACGATGGACGACGCGGGCGGCATCGGGCTCGCAGCACCCCAGGTCCACGTGGCGCTGCGGCTGTTCGTGTTCCGGGTGCCGCAGGCGCGGCTCGCTGCGGAGGCGGACGCAGCGGACGAGGGGGAGCGGCCGCGCGAGGTCGGGCCGACGGTGCTGATCAACCCGGTGGTGGAGGCGCTCGACGAGTCGAGGGTCGCGGGCTGGGAGGGGTGCCTGTCGATCCCGGGGATGCGCGCCGCGGTGCCGCGCCATCCCCGGGTGCGCTACAGCGGGGTGGACTGCGACGGGCGGGTGGTGTCGGGGGAGGCGGGCGGGCTGCACGCCGTCGTGGTGCAGCACGAGAACGACCATCTGGACGGGGTGCTGTATCCGATGCGCGTGACCGACTTCGGGCTGTTCGGGTTCCAGGACGAGATGCTGCGCTTCGCGCCGGGTCCGCCGGGGGGTGGCGCGTGAGGCGGGGGGCGGGGCGGTGACGGAGCCGGAGCGTTCGGCGGAGCGGGACGCGGCGATCGACGCGCTGCTCGACGTGGTGCCGTTCCCGGGGTGGACGATGGCGGCGCTGCAGGGTGCCGCGGGGCCGGACGCGGACCTGCTGTTCCCGGGCGGCGCCGCGGACCTGGTGGAGGCTTACGTGGACCTCGCGGACCGGCGCACGGTGGAGGGCGCGGGCGCGCTGGGGCTGGAGTCGATGCGGGTGCCGGCGCGGGTGCGGGCGCTAGTGGCCGAGCGGCTGCGGCGGGCCAGGCCGCACCGCGAGGCGGTCGCACGGGCGATGGCGGTGCTAGCGGCCTCGCCGGGGCTCGCGGCGCGGTGCACGGCGCGCACGGTGGACGCGATCTGGTTCGCGGCGGGGGACGGGGCGGCGGACCTGTCGTGGTACACCAAGCGGCTGATCCTGGCGGGCGTGTACGGCAGCACGCTGCTGGTGTGGCTCGGGGACGGCTCGGGCGACGACGCGGCGAGCCTGGCGTTCCTGGACCGCAGGCTGGGGGACGTGCGCAGGATGGGGCGGGTGATGGGGCGGCGGAAGAAAGGTTGAGGCGCTGCCTCAAACTCCGCCAAGGGAAGCCCCTTGGATGGCTTCTCTTAAATAGGGCCGGTCCAGGGGCGGCTCGCCCCTGGCGGGTTTGGGCGTAGCGGCCAAAGGTTCCGACGATCCGCTTGGATCGTTGGAATGGCCGCGGAGGGAGAGCCCATGCTTGCTTTGCCGGGGCTTCACGTCCCGTAAAGCCGATTCCGGTAGGATGGCGTGTCTGGCCAGGGCGGCCTTCGCGGGCCATTGTGCGGGCGCCCTGCCCTGCCGGGCCGACTTTCCCGCGCTCCCGCCGTGCCCTGCCGGGCGCGGTCGCCACACGGAATCATTGCATGACCCTGACCAGCCCTGCCCCTGACCCCCGCGGCGCGACGACGCCAGGCGTGCGGATCGTGCCGGTGATCCTGTCGGGCGGCACCGGCACGCGGCTGTGGCCGGTGTCGCGGGAGAGCTTCCCCAAGCAGCTCTGGCCGCTGGTGTCGGACCGCTCGCTGCTGCAGGAGACGGCGCTGCGCGGGGCGGGCGACCGCTTCGAGCCGCCGATCGTGGTGTGCAACAACGAGCACCGCTTCCTGATCGCCGAGCAGATGCGCGAGGCGGGGTTCGCCGACGCGCGGATCATGCTCGAGCCGGTGGGGCGCAACTCGGCGCCGGCGATCGCCGCGGCGGCGCTGCTGGTCGCGCAGGAGGACCCGGGCGCGGTGCTGTGGATGATGGCCGCCGACGCGTCGATCTCGCGTCGGGACGCGCTGGCCGACGCGCTGGGCCTGGCCGTGGCGGCGGCGCAGAGCGGGCGGATCGTCACCTTCGGGATGAAGCCGAACCGCGCCGAGACCGGCTACGGCTACATCGAGGTCGGCGAGATGCTCGAGGACGTCGACGGCGTGCACCTGCTGTCGCGCTTCATCGAGAAGCCGGACGCCGAGACGGCAGAGCAGATGGTGGCGAGCGGGCGGTTCCTGTGGAACTCGGGGATGTTCGTGTTCACCGCCGAGACGCTGCTGGAGGAGATGCAGCGCCACGCGCCCGACGTGCTGTCGGCGGTGCGGCGCGCGGTGGAGGCGCAGCACCGCGACCTCGACTTCATCCGGCTCGACCCGGAGGCGTTCGCGTCCTGCCCCGACATCAGCCTGGACTACGCGGTGGCGGAGAAGACGTCGCGCGCGGCCGTGGTGCCGGCCGACCTCGGCTGGTCCGACGTGGGCTCGTGGAGCGCGCTGTGGGAGCTGGGCGAGAAGGACGGGGCGGGCAACGTCAGCGTCGGCGACGTGATCCTGGAGGGGGCGGAGGACTGCTACGCGCGCTCGGACGGGATGCTGACGGCGGTCGTCGGGCTCAAGGACGTGGTCGTGGTGACGACCGAGGACGCGGTGCTGGCGATGCACCGCGACCGGGCGCAGGACGTCAAGACGATCGTGAGCCGGCTGCGCGCGCTCGGGCGGCACGAGGCGACGTCGCACAACATGAGCTACCGCCCCTGGGGGTTCTACGAGAGCCTGATCCAGGGTGACCGCTTCCAGGTCAAGCGCATCGTCGTCAAGCCGGGCGAGAAGCTCAGCCTGCAGAAGCACTTCCACCGCGCCGAGCACTGGGTCGTGGTGTCGGGCACCGCGCTCGTCGTGCGCGACCAGGAGCAGGTCATGCTGCGCGAGAACGAGAGCATCTACCTGCCGCTCGGCTGCGTGCACCGCCTGGAGAACCCGGGCCGCATCCCGCTCACGCTCATCGAGGTGCAGTCGGGGTCCTACCTCGGGGAGGACGACATCGTGCGCATCGAGGATACGTACGGGCGGAGCTGAACGCAGGAGGAAGGAAGCACTTCTTTTTCTGAAGAAAAAGAAGCAAAAAGACTTTGCCCGTCAAGGCGCTGCGCGGATGGCACAGGCTCGATCGGGCAAAGTTCTTTGGTTCTTTCTTTCAGGAAAGAACTGCTTTCTTGCTAGTGCACGTAGACGCGGACCTCGCGCACGGTGAGGCCGGGCTCGGTGCGGGCGGACATCTCGACCTGGCCGATGTCGGCGCCGTCGGCCACGATCGCGGCGGCGACGTCGCGGCCGTTGCCGCGCGCGGCCTCGGCGGCGGCGACCTGCTGGGCGGGCGTGCCGGCGGGCGGCACCAGGACCACGACGCTGAACAGGACGTCGGGCTTGCGGCGGCGCGCGGAGGTGACCGCGGTTTCCAGGGCGGCGCGGTACTGCGGGTCGGGGGTGTCGTAGCGCACGGTGAGCAGCGGCGGCGTCGGCGCGGGGCCGGGGCGTGCGGGCAGCGCCGGCAGCGTGGGGCGGCGGCCGGCGGTGCGGTCAAAGGTGCGCTGGTCGACGAGGTGGCAGCCGGCCAGGAGCGGGAGCAGGCAGGCCAGGCGCAGGATCGGACGGGTCATGCGCGGACCCTTGCAGGAGCCGGGGGCGCGGGCAAGCGAAGGCCCCCCGATTGCCTTGCTGAAGTCGTGGGATCAAAGGGTCCTCGGACCCTTTGCGGGTTCGGGCAGAGCCCGACCTTGCTTCCTCCGGGCCGCCCGTCGGCTTGCGTGCCCCTGGCGCCGCGCCTAAGCCGGTCGGCTGTCGCCGGCAGGAGGGGCACACGACCGATCTCGACACCCCCGACGCGCAGCGCTGCCTCGCGCGTGCGCTCGATGCTGCGGAGCCCGTGTTCGGCGGGCTCGCGGCGCCGGCGAGCGTGCTGTGGAGCCGGTTCCTGCGCTTCGATGCCGCCGACCCGGGCTGGCCGGACCGCGACCGGTTCGTGGTGTCGGCGGCCGAGGGCGGGCGGCTGCTGCAGGGGCTGCTGCGGCTGACCGGGGGGGCGGGCGAGGACGAGGTGCCGGG
Organism: Janthinobacterium lividum; assembly: GCA_050920955.1. Taxonomy (GTDB): domain Bacteria; phylum Pseudomonadota; class Alphaproteobacteria; order Acetobacterales; family Acetobacteraceae; genus CAXSEF01. The sequence goes on from JBPBQS010000174.1 coordinate 4,950, forward strand.
GTTCGGCAGCCACCCGGCGGTGGAGTCGGCGCCGGGGCCGCCGGGGTTCGGGGTGGCAACGGCGGTGGGCATGGCGCTGGCCGAGCGGATGATGGCGGCGCGGTTCGGGCGCTCGCTGGTGGACCACAGAACGTGGGTGGTGGCGGGCGGGGCGGAGCTGGCGACGGGGATCAGCCTGGAGGCGGCGTGCCTGGCGGGGGAGCTGCGGCTGGAGCGGCTGACGGTGCTGTGCCAGGCGGGGGGCCAGGCGGGGTCGGGCGAGGGCGACGAGCAGATGCGGCGCTTCGCGGCGCTGGGGTGGTCGGTGCGTCAGGTGGACGCGCGCGACGAGGCGGCGGTGGGGGCCGCGCTGTTCGCGGCGGTGCGCGGGCGGCGGCCGGCGCTGATCGCGTGCCGCGCGGCGGCCGGGGGCGAGGAGCGGGACGGCGACGCGGAGGGCGAGGACGGGCTTGCGGGCGGCGGGGAGGCGCGGCTTTGGCGCGAGGCGGGGCGGCGGGGGGCGGCGCCGCGCCGGGCGTGGCTGCGGCGGCTGACGCGCCATCCGCGGCGGGGGGAATTCGAGCGGGTGCTGTCGGGGCGGCTGCCCGAGGGGTGGCAGGCGGCGCTGTCGGCGCTGCGCGGGCGGTTCCGGGTGGCGGGCGTGCGGGCGGGGGCCGACGGGCGCGCCGCGGCGGCGGGATTTGCGGCGGGCGGGGCGACGAACGGGGTGTGCGACCAGGTGCTCGACGCGCTGGCGGCGGGGGTGCCGGAGCTGCTGGGCGGGCTGTCGGGGGACTGGCCGGAGGGGTTCGGGGGCGAGGCCGTGGAGGGCTGGGGGCAGGGGTTCGCCGAGGCGGGGCCGCCGGCGTTCGGCGCGGGGGACCGCGAGGCCTGGGCACGCGACGGCGGGGCTGCCTGGGGGGCGGGCGGCGAGGATGGGGGCTGCGAGGCCGCCGCGGGGGGCGGGATCGGCGGCGGGGCGGTGCGGGTCAGCGCGGGGTCGTACGGCGGGCGGCACGTGCACTGGGGCGGGCGGGCGCTGGGGATGGCGGCGGCGCTGAACGGGGTGGCGCTGCACGGCGGGCTGATCCCGCTGGCGCAGGCGCCGTTCGCGGCGGGCGACGTGATGCGCCCGGCGCTGCAGCTCGCGGCGCGGATGCGGGCGCGGGTGATCCACGTGCTGACGCAGGACGACGAGGTGTCGCACCTGCCGGCGGGCAACCTGGCGAGCCTGCGGGCGGTGCCGGGGCTGCACGTGCTGCGGCCGGCGGACCCGGCGGAGGTGGCGGAGTGCTGCGAGCTGGCGCTGCGGCGCCACGACGGGCCGAGCCTGCTGGTGCTGTCGCGCCGGCCGGGGGGGGCGCTGGGCGGGGCGGGGCGCGCGCCGCTGTGCCGCCGGGGGGGCTACGTGCTCCAGGAGGCGGGCGGGCCGCGCGATGCGACGCTGATCGCGTCGGGGCCGGAGCTGGCGGTGGCGGTGGCGGCGCGGGCGGCGCTGCGGGCGCTGGGGCTCGACGTGGCGGTGGCGTCGCTGCCGTGCTGGGAGCTGTTCGCGCTGCAGGAGGAGGAGTACCGCGCGGACGTGCTGGGGCGGGCGCCGCGGTTCGGCATCGAGGCGGCGCAGGGCTTCGGCTGGGAGCGCTGGCTGGGGGCGGACGGGGTGTTCGTGGGGCCGGAGGAGGCGGGCGGGCGGGCGCTGCGGCCCACGGCGCAGGCGGTGGTGGCGGCGGTGCGGCGCAGGCTCGGGGCGGGCTGAGCGGCGGGCGTTCGGGGCGCGCGGCTCAGCCGTTCCTGCGCGGCGGCGGCAGGCGGTCCGGCAGGGCGTGGCTGCGGTTCACGGTGGTGACGAGCGGGTGGTGCTGGGCGTCGCCGGGGGCGGGGCGGCGCGCGGCGAGGCCGACGAAGCGGTGCTCCTGCCAGATCTCGACCTCGGCCCTAGTGTCGCAGAGCGTGGTGGAGGCGATGAAGGCGTGGCGGTCGTCAGCGCAGACGACCTCCTGGCAGCTCACGATCCTGCGGGCACCGTCGAGGGTGTAGAGTCTGTACTCGGCCACGATCCGGCTCCACGCCTGTGCGGCGAGGAAGCGGGGCTTCCGGCCACAGGGTCGCGCCGGTCACGACGCTTGCCGGCGGTGTTACCGTATGTCCGTCACGAAAGTGTGAATGGAAGTCACGATTTCGTGTCGCGAGCGCCTGGCCTGTGGTGGGGGTTCAGCCCGGGGCGGCGGGGGTCGTGCGCCGGCCGAACGGCAGCACCGCCCAGATCCGCTCGTGCACGAAGTAGAGGACCAGCTTGCCGACGACGTCGAGGCCGCCGATCGCCACGGAGGCCGCGACGTTGCCGGTGAGCGCCCAGGCGATGCCGCCGGTCACCAGCGAGGCGAAGGCGCGGTAGGACACGGTCTTGGCCAGGCTGCGCAGGGTGGTGTCGGCGGCGGCCACGTCGGCGGCGGCGGCGGGCGCCCGCACCAGGCCGAGCGCCACGGTGTCGAAGGTTTCGCCGTCGATCAGCACGAAGCCGCCGAACGCGCGGCTCTCGGCGTAGAGGTCGTGGGCGAGGGCGCGGTCGAGCAGCAGGGTGGCGTCGCCGACGTCGTTCTGCGCGAGCGACTCGCAGGGCTCGGTGCCCATGGTGTCGAGCAGCACGCGGCCGCCGAGCGCGCCGAGCGTGGCGGTGACGGTGCGGGTGCCGAGCTTGAGCAGCAGGCGCTGGCCGGGGCGGGACGGCGCCTCGTCGAACCACAGCAGGCGGGCGGACAGGGCGCGCGAGACGCGGGCGGGGCGCGCGGGGTCGCACAGCACGTCGCCGCGCGAGACGTCGACGGCGCGGTCGAGCACCACGGTGACGGCCTCGCCGGGGGCTGCGGCGTCGGTCTCGCCCGCGGTGCCGAGGATGCGCGACACGGCGGCGTCCTGGCCGGAGGGGAGGATGCGCACGCGGTCGCCGACGCGGACGGGGCCGCCGGAGACCTCGCCGGACAGGCCGCGCAGGGTGGCGTCGGGGCGGTTGACCCACTGCACGGCGAGGCGGAACGGGGTGGGCTCCGCGCCGCGCACCGGGACGGTTTCGAGGTGCTCGAGCAGGGTGGGGCCGCGGTACCAGGGGGCGGAGGCGCCGCGGGCCACGACGTTCTCGCCGCTGAGCGCGGAGAGGGGGACGGTGGCGACGGTGTCGAAGCCGAGGCCGTCGCACAGGGCGCGGGCGGACTCGCCGATCCCGGTGGCGACGGACTCGCTCCAGCCGACCAGGTCCATCTTGTTGATCGCGACGACGACGTGGCGGACGCGCAGCATCGAGGCGACCAGCGCGTGGCGGCGGGTCTGCGCGGTCAGGCCCGAGCGGGCGTCGACAAGCAGGATCGCGAGGTCGGCGGTGGACGCGCCGGTCGCCATGTTGCGGGTGTACTGCTCGTGGCCGGGGGTGTCGGCGACGACGAAGCGGCGGCGCGGCGTGGAGAAGAAGCGGTAGGCGACGTCGATGGTGATGCCCTGCTCGCGCTCGGCGGCGAGGCCGTCGACGAGCAGCGCCAGGTCCATGGCCGGCCCCTGGGTGCCGTGGCGGCGCGAGGCGGCGGCCAGCGCCGTGATCTGGTCGTCGGCGACGGCCTGGGTTTCCCACAGCAGGCGGCCGAGCAGGGTCGACTTGCCGTCGTCCACGGAGCCGCAGGTGAGCAGGCGGAGCTGGTCGAGGTTCTCGTGGGCGCGCGCGAAGGCGTCGAGGTCGAAGGGCGCGGGGGGCTCCGCGGCGGGGAGGGTGGCGAGGCCCACGTCCATCAGAAGTAGCCTTCCTGCTTGCGGCGTTCCATCGACGCGGCGTCGGCGTGGTCCACGGCGCGGCCGGCGCGCTCGGAGGAGCGGGTGTTCACGGTCTCGCCGATCACCTCGGCCAGGGTGGAGGCGCGGCTCTCCACGGCGCCGGTCAGCGGGTAGCAGCCCAGCGTGCGGAAGCGCACGGAGCGGGTGCGGACGGTCTCGCCGTCGCGCGGGGCGAGGCGCTCGTCGTCGACCATGAGCAGCGCGCCGTCGCGCTCGAGGACCGGGCGGGGGGCGGCGAAGTAGAGCGGGACGACGGGGATGCGCTCGGCGTGGATGTAGAGCCACACGTCCAGCTCGGTCCAGTTGGACAGGGGGAACACGCGCATGGTCTCGCCCGCGCGCTTGCGGCCGTTGTAGAGGCGCCAGGGCTCGGGGCGCTGCCGCCTGGGGTCCCACTGGTGGCCGGCGGTGCGCAGCGAGAAGACGCGCTCCTTGGCGCGCGACTTCTCCTCGTCGCGTCGCGCGCCGCCGAAGGCCAGGTCGTAGCCGTGGGCGTCCAGCGCCTGGCGCAGGGCCTGGGTCTTCATGACGTCGGTGTGGACGTCGGTGCCGTGGGTGATCGGGCCGATGCCGCGCGCCAAGCCGTCCGGGTTGGTGTGGGTCACGAGGTCCAGGCCCAGCGTGCGCACCCGCTCGTCGCGGAAGGCGATCATCTCGCGGAACTTCCACGTGGTGTCGACGTGCAGCAGCGGGAACGGCAGGCGTCCCGGGCCGAACGCCTTGAGCGCCAGGTGCAGCAGGACCGAGGAGTCCTTGCCGATCGAGTAGAGCAGGACGGGGTTGGTGCTCTCGGCCAGGCCCTCGCGCAGGATGTGGATGCTTTCGGCCTCCAGCGCGCGCAGGTGGCCGGGCGGGCGCGGGCCCGGCGCGGGGGCCGCGGACCAGGCGCCGCCGTCGGCCGCGTCGCCGGCCAGGGTCGCGGCGGCGAGGGTGTCGAGGCCCCTGCCCTGCCCCGCCGTGCGGTCGGTCAGGCCCATGTCGTGGTCTCCGCGGCGGGGGTGGCGGGGCGGCGGTGCAGGCCGCATTCCTTGCGCGACTCGTCCTCCCACCACCAGCGGCCGGCGCGCTCCGGCTCGCCCAGGGCGACGGCGCGGGTGCACGGCGCGCAGCCGATCGAGAGGAAGCCGCGGGCGTGCAGCGCGTTGACCGGCACGCGGTGCTCGGCGGCGTAGCGCACCGCGTCGTCGCGCGACCAGTCGGCGAGCGGCGCGGCCTTCACCACGGCGAACTGCGCGTCCCAGGTGGCGAAGGGCGTGTCCTCGCGCGCCGCGGACTGGTCGGCGCGCAGGCCGGTGATCCACAGCGCGGCGCCGTCCAGCGCGCGGTGCAGCGGCGCGATCTTGCGCACGCCGCAGCAGGCGCGTCGGTTGTCGAGCGAGTCGCGGAAGCCCTCGACGCCCTGCTCGGCGACCAGGCGTTCCACGGTCGCGGTGTCGGGGGCGAGGGCGGCGACGCGCAGGCCGTAGCGGCGCTCGGTCGCGGCCCAGGTGTCGAGCGTCTCGGCGAACAGGCGGCCGGTGTCGAGGGTTGCGACCTCGACGCGGCGGCCGGCGCACTCCGGCAGCGCCATCGCGGCCGCGGCGGCGTGGGTCAGGACCTGGTCCTCCAGGCCGAAGCTCGTGGTCAGGACCACGCGGCCCGGCGTCGCGCGCAGCAGGGCGGCCAGGCGCGCGGGCAGGTCGGCGGCCTCGCGCAGGGCGGCGTCGAGTTCAGCGCAGAGCCGGTGTGGATTGTCGGGGGGCATTAATGGGTTCTCCGCTCGTGGGGAGTGATATAGGGGGTTCCACGGGGAGGCAATGCGGAGGAAGCAAGGTTGAGGCGCTGCCTCAAACTCCGCCAAAGGCTGCGCCCTTGGAACGCACAACTTAAGCGAGGCCGGTCCAGGGGCGGCTCGCCCCTGGCGGGTTCGGGCAGAGCCCGACCTTGCTTCCTTGCCCGATCCCCGGTTTGACGGGGGCCGGATGTGTTCGCAGGAGGCTTCGTGGCAGTTCTGGCGCCCTGGATCGTGCTGGCGGCGTTCTGCGCGCTGACCTGGTGGGTGACGCCGCGCGCGGTCAGCGCGCCGCAGTTCTTCGACGGGCGGACGCGGGACGGGCAGCCGCCCGGCGTGCTGATGGTGGCGATGAGCGCGGCCATCACCTGGGTGTTCGCCAAGTCGATCGCCAACGCGTCGGACCTCGCCTACGGCTACGGGCTGAGCGGGGGCGTCGGCTACGCGCTGTACTACCTGAGCTTCGTGGTCGCCGGGGTGACGATCTATCTGGTCCGGCAGGGCGGGCGTTATCGCTCGCTGTCGCACCTGCTGGCGGAGAAGTACGGGGCGGGGTGCGCGAAGCTGTTCCTGGGCCTGGTGCTGTTCCGGCTGCTCAACGAGGTGTGGTCGAACACCAAGGTCATGTCGCTGTTCTTCGGGGCGGAAGGCAGCGGGGGGTACTGGCTGGCGGTCGTGCTCGTGACGCTGTTCACGGTGGCTTACGCGTGGCGGGGCGGGATGCGGGCGAGCCTGACCACGGACCGGGTGCACATCGTGCTGGCGTTCGTGCTGCTCGCGGTGGTGCTCGGCGTGCTGTTCCCCGGGCTGCAGGCGCACGGGCTGCCGGCGGTGCCGGAGGCGACGCGGGCGGGGGGCGTCACGTTCTGCATGCTCGCGCTGGTGCAGGTGCTGTCCTACCCGTTCCACGACCCCGTGCTGACGGACAGGGGGTTCCTCAACCGGCCGGGGCAGGCGCTGCGCGCGTTCCTGCTGGCGGCCGTGCTGAGCGGGTCGTTCATCTTCCTGTTCAGCCTGATCGGGCTGTACGGGCTGAGCTTCGGGCTCGGCAAGCCGGCGAGCGTGACGGTGCCGACGTCGTTCGGGCTGCCCATGCTGCTGCTGTTCAACGCGATCATGCTGAGCACGGGCGGCTCGACCATCGACTCCACGCTCACCAGCGTCAGCAAGCTCGCGGCGCGCGACTGGAGCGGCGATCCGCTGGACGCCTCGGCGCGCAACGTCAGGACCGGGCGGATCGCGCTCGTGGCGGTGGCGGTGCTGGGGAACCTGCCGCTGCTCAGCGTCTACGGGGGGGACCGCGTCGGGCCGGCGATCATCGCGGCGACCACGATCAGCGGCACCATGGTCATGGGGCTCGCGCCGATCTTCCTGCTGTGCTGGGTGCGCGGCGCAGGAGCGGCGAGCTTCCACCTGGCGTTCTGGCCCGGGGTCGCGCTGGGGGTCACGCGGGCGGTGGAGACGTTCAGCCACGCGCACCTGCTGCCGGCGGGGCTGGCGCTGGGGAGCGGGCCGTTCGCGCTGGACCTGGGGGTGAACGCGTGGGGGGTGCTGCTGTGCACGCTGGGGTTCGTGGCGGGGGCGGTAGCGGCGCCGCGGAGGAAGCAAGGTTGAGGCGCTGCCTCAAACTCCGCCAAGGGCTGGGCCCTTGGATCGCCTCCCTTAAGTCAAGGGATCAAAGGGTCCTCGGACCCTTTGCGGGTCCGGGCAGAGCTCGGGCTTTCTTCCTGTGAGCGGGCCGTGGCTGCTGTTCGGCGGGTGCTACTCGAACGTGCAGGCGACTCGGGCGCTGCTCGGCGAGGCGCGGCGGCTGGGAATCCCGCCAGGGCGCGTGGTGTGCACGGGCGACGTCGTGGCCTACGGCGCGGACCCGGCGGCGACGGTGGCGCTGGTGCGCGAGGCGGGCGTCGTGGTGGTGATGGGCAACTGCGAGGAGCAGCTCGGGGCGGGCGGGGCGGACTGCGGCTGCGGGTTCGAGGAGGGCAGCGCGTGCGACGCGTTGTCGGCGGCGTGGTTCCGCCATGCGGACGCGGCGCTGGGCGAAGGGGATCGGGCGTGGATGCGGGCGCTGCCGCGTCGGGTGGAGCTGGCGGTGGGGGGCGCGCGGCTGGCGGTGGTGCACGGGACGCCGGAGCGGATCAACGCGTTCGTGTTCCCGGGGAGCGACGCCGCGGTGTTCGAGCGGCAGGGGGCGCTCGCGGGGGCGGACGGGGTTGTGGGGGGGCACT
>JBPBQS010000282.1:0-12738 GCA_050920955.1 Janthinobacterium lividum
ACGGGGACACGGGGCCCAACACAGGGGGGATGGGGGCGGTGTCGCCGCCGACCGGGTTCGATCTGGCGGCGCAGGAGGCGGCGGTGGACGCGTTCGTGCGGCCGGCGCTCGCGGAGATGGCGCGGCGGGGGACGCCGTTCCGGGGGGTGCTGTTCGCGGGGCTGATGCTGACGGGGTCGGGGGCGCGGCTGATCGAGTACAACGTCAGGCTGGGGGATCCGGAGGCGCAGTGCCTGCTGCCGCGGCTGCGCTCGGACCTGCTGGGGGCGCTGGCGGCGGCGTGCGCGGGGCGGCTCGCGGACGTGTCGTTCGCGCTGGCGCCGATGGCGTCGGTGGCGGTCGTGATGGCGGCGCGGGGATATCCGGGGGTGCCGGCGGCAGGGGGCGCGATCGGGCTCGCGGCGGCGGAGGCGGTGCCGGGGGTGCAGGTGTTCCAGTCGGGCACGGCGCTCGCGGAGGGGGCGCTGGTCGCGGCGGGGGGGCGGGTGCTCACGGTGTGCGCGACGGGGGCGACGCTGGGGGAGGCGCGCGACGTCGCCTATGCGGGGGTGCGGGCGGTGGACTGGGCGGACGGGGTGTGGCGGGGGGACATCGGGGTGCGCGCGCTGCAGGCGGTGCCGGCGCGGGGGGGCGGGGGGTGAGGGACGGACGGGAAAGGAAGGCCAGGGCTCTGCCCTGGACCCGCCAGGGGCGGCGCCCCTGGACCGGCACACGCTCGGCAGCGTGCGGCGGGTTCTTCGGGGTGGTTTCCAAAGGGCGAGCCCTTTGGCGGGTCCAGGGCAGGGCCCTGGCCTTGCTCTGCCTTCTTGCTCCGGGCGCGGTGCGGGCGCAGGGGCTGCCGGGGCCGGTGTACACGGAGCCGCTGGGCATCGGGCTGGAGGGGTGGGCGTATCCGTATCCGGTGCGGTTCCTCCCGCTGGTGCTGCAGGGGCAGGCGGTGCGGATGGCGTACATGGACGTGGCGCCGGCGGGGGCGGCGAACGGGCGGACGGTGCTGCTGCTGCACGGCAAGAACTTCGACAGCTCGTACTGGGCGGGGGTGATCGAGGCGCTGCGCGGGGCGGGGTTCCGCGTCGTGGTGCCGGACCAGGTGGGGTTCAACAAGTCGGCCAAGCCGGACCTCGCCTACGGGTTCGACATGCTGTCGGACGCGACGCTGCGGCTGCTGGATGCGCTCGGCGTCGGGCGGGTGGATGTCGTGGGGCATTCCACGGGGGGGATGCTGGCGGTGCGGCTGGCGGGGCGGGCGCAGGGGCGGGTCGAGCGGCTGGTGCTGGAGGACCCGATCGGGCTGGAGGATTATCGGAGGAGCGTGCCGGAGCAGGAGACGGCGACGCTGGTGGCGGCGGAGGAGGCGCAGAGCGTCGAGGGGTATCGCGCGTTCGTCGCACGCTATTTCGTGACGCTGCCGCCGGCCGCGTACGAGCCGTTCGTGGCGTGGCGGGCGCGCGTCGGGCTGAGCGGGGAGTTCGACCGCTACGCGCGGGCGGTGGCGCTCACCTACCAGATGATCTGGCACGACCCTGTGCGGGCGGAGTACCCGGGGCTGGGGATGCCGGTGCTGATGGTGGTGGGCGCGAAGGACCGGGCGGCGCCGCTGCGGCAGTACGCGACACCCGAGGCGGCGGCGGGGATGGGGGACATGCCGGGGATGGCGAAGGTCGCCTGCGCGGAGGTGGCGCGGTGCCGGCTGGTGGTGGTGCCGGACGTCGGGCACGTGCCGCACCTGGAGGCGCCGGAGGTGTTCCGGCGCGAGGTGCTGGGGTTCCTGGGGGCGTCGTAGGCCGCGGCTGAAGGCAAGGCAGGAAGAGTCTTCTTTTTCTGAAGAAAAAGAAGCAAAAAGACTTTGCACGAAAGGTGGGCGGGGTTCGTCGGGAGGCTTCCGGGGCAAGGTTCTTTGGTTCTTTCTTTCAAGAAAGAACTGCTTTCTTGCCTTGCTGCGATGCCGGGACGGCGACGGCGACGCCGATGCGCGCGGCGGCGGCGCAGAGCACGGCGCGGACCTCGCCGGTGGCGATCGTGGCGAGCAGGCCGGAATGGGCGTCGCCGGGCTGGAGCGTGGCGGCGGGGGGGGGGGGGGAGCGTCGGACTAGGGCGTCCCGGCGGGGGCGGGCGGGGGAGGGCAGGCCCCGGGGGCGGCGGTCAGGCGGGTGTGTCGGGGCGGCGCGACAGGAGCGGCGTGGGCTCGGGCTGGCCCTCGTAGTAGCCGGTCTCGCGCAGGAAGCCGTGGCGGCCGAGGCCGTCGACCACGAGCGCGCCGCTGTCGGGGTAGGTGCAGACGTCGGCGGGCGGCTGGGCGCCGATCGCGAGGTAGACCAGGTCGCCGGTGTTGTCCGGGGTCGCGGGGTTGGCGATCTGGTGGGCGATGCCGGTGTCGGCGGGGCAGGAGATGCAGTCGCCCGGTCCGATCGCGTGCACGTGCTCGCCGTAGCGGAACAGGCCGCGGCCCTCGAGCACGACGAAGATCTCGTCGGCCTGGAGGTGCGTGTGCGCGGGGCAGGCGCTGTGGCCCGGGGGCACGCGCACGGCGCCCATGCCGAGGCGGCCCATGCCGAAGCGCCCCGGGCCCGCTTCCCGCAGCGCGGGCGTCAGGGCGCGGCGGAAGTGCGTCCAGGCGGGGGGCACGTCGGCCGCGGTCTCGGGTGCCGTGTGCATGTTGACGATCGTGGGCGCCTTGCCGGTCATGCCGTTCTCCCGCATTTGCGCCGGACCGGCGCGGGCCGATGCTAGGGCATGGGCGCCGCGGTCGCCACGCCGTATGGGCAGGGGCGGCGCCGGGCAGGGGGCTGCGGTTCCGGGCAGGCGCGCGGGCACGCTACAGGAGGGCTCTCAGTGCCTGCTCGGCCAGGTCGAGGCGCGTGGCCAGGCCGGGCGTCTCGTTGCCGAGCCACGAGAGCGTGGCGTGGGCGAACGCGGCCATGCCGGCGCGCGCCGCCAGGGCGGCCTGGAGGTCCGGGACGCCGCGCGCCTCCAGGGCGAGGGCGAGCGCGTCGGAGAGTGCCTCCAGCTTCGCCAGCTCGCGTTCCTGGAGGGCGGGCGTGGCGGAGATGACCTCCTGGCGGGGCTTCGAGAAGGGGCGGTTGTTCTCCAGGAGCGGTGCCACCGACCGGAACGCGTGGAACAGCGTGGCGAGCGGACCCAGCCCGGGCGGGGCACCGGCGATCGACGTGCCGAGCGCGTCCGCCAGCACGGCCTGGCCGTCGAACAGCACCTCGCGCTTGTCCGGGAAGTGACGGAAGAAGGTGCGCTCCGTGACGCCGACGCGGGCCGCGATCTCGGCCGCCGTGGTGCGGTCGTAGCCGCGCTCGCGGAACAGCTCCACCGCCGCGCGCTGCAGGCGCACGCGCAAGTCCGGTTCCGCTCGTGCCATCACACCGCCTTGTCAGTAACTGACATCGCGCTTATGTCAGTGACTGACGGCACTGGTATCCTCGTCTGGGCCGGGACAGCAAGGAGGTTGCCATGCGCGTGTTCCTGACGGGCGCGAACGGCTGGATCGGTTCGGCGATCGCGGGCGAGCTGATGGCGGCGGGTCATTCGGTCATCGGCCTGGTCCGTTCGGAGGGGAAGGGCGCGGCGCTCGCGTCCGCAGGGGGGACGCCGCTGGTCGGGTCGCTGGGCGACCTGGACGTTCTCCGGCGGGGCGCCACGGAGGTGGACGGCATCATCCATACCGCGTTCGGCCTCGACTTCTCGCGCATCGTCGAACTGGCGGCCGAGGACAGGCGCGCGATCGAGGCGTTCGGCGAGGTTTTTGCGGGGTCGGCGCGGCCGATCGTCGTGACCAGCGGCTTCCTCAGCCTGACGGGCGAGAAGGTGGGGGAGGCGGACCGGCCGGGCCTGGTGCCGGCGTTCCCGCGCGCGTCGGAACAGGCGGCCTTCGCGCTGGCGGAGCGCGGCGTGCACGCCAGCGTCGTGCGCAATCCGCGCTCCGTGCACGGCAGGGGGGAGACGCACGGCTTCGTGCCGATGCTCGCCGCCGTGGCGCGGGGGAAGGGCGTGTCGGCCTACGTGGGCGATGGCGCGAACCTGTGGCCGGCGGTGCACCGTGCGGACGCGGCACGGGTCTACCGGCTCGCGCTCGAACGGGGCGCGCGCGGCGAGGCCTACCATGCGGTCGCCGAGGAGGGGGTGCCGTTCCGCGGGGTCGCGGAGGCGATCGGGCGGCAACTCGGGCTGCCCGCGCGGTCGCTGACGCCGGAAGAGGCGGAGGTGCATTTCGGTCCGCTGGCGACGTGGGTGGCGAACAACGGGCCGGCCTCCGCCGCGTGGACCAGGAGGACGCTCGACTGGACGCCCGGGGAGGTGGGGATCGTGGCCGACATCGAGCACGCGGACTACTCCCGCTAGGCTTGTGGGGGGGGTGGGCGCCCGCCGGCCGCACCGTCGCGCGACAGGGGATTTTTCCGGGATTTCTGAGATCGTAGTCGGCCGATGCGACATGATGGTTGTGCGGAAAACAGATGATGCCGTTGAAAAAGTCGGCTGCCACGACCGATCAAGGTTAAAGCCGCAAGATTGGGTCGCCCAGCTGCGACCTTGTGCATACTATGGCACTACAAGCCAGCGTACAAAGTTCGTTTGTTGCGGCCGGTGCCACGACCTCGCCTTTTTCAACGGCATCAGGTGTTTTTCGGCATGTCATGTAGTGTCGACGCGTGATGTCGGGGAAGGCGCCACAAGCATCCGGCAAACCCTGTCGGATCGCGGAAACGTCCGGAGACCGTTCCGGTGACGTTTCCCGTCGTCCCGGCGCGGTGACCTGCGGTGCAACCGATTGCCAGGACCCGGGGCGCGCGTCGCCTCAGCGGCGGCCGAACATGCGCTCGATCTCGGCGCGCGACAGGGCGAGGAAGGTCGGGCGGCCGTGCGAGCAGGTGGAGGCGCGCGGCGTGGCCTCCATGGCGCGGAGCATGGCGTTCATCTCGGCCTGGCCCAGGCGGCGGCCGGCCCGGATGGAGCCGTGGCAGGCCAGGCGGGCGATGGCGGCGCCGAGGCGAGCGTCGAGGCTGAGCTGCGTGCCCTCGGCCAGCTCGTCGGCGAGGTCGCGCAGCAGGGGGGCGGGGTCGGGCGAGCCCAGGGCGGCGGGCAGAGCGCGCACCAGGATCGCGCCGGCGCCGAAGCCCTCGATCTCCAGGCCGAGGCGGGCCAGCTCCGGGCCGGCGTCGAGCAGGCGGGCGGCGTCGGCGGGGGGCAGGTCGACCACGGCGGGAAGCAGCAGGGGCTGGGCGCGGACGCCGCCGGCGACGTATTGCGCGTGCAGGGCCTCGTGGGTGAGGCGCTCGTGGGCGGCGTGCTGGTCGACGAGCACGAGCTGGCCGGCGGCGGTCACGGCGATGATGTAGGTGTCGAGGACCTGGGCGAGGGCGGCGCCGAGGGGGTGGTGGGCGTCGGGGGCGGGGGAAGCGGCGGGGGCGGGGGCGTTCGTCGGGACGAGGGGTTTGGGGCCGGGCCGGGCGGCGAGGCGCGCGTCGTCGGCGTCGCGGGCCTCGGCGTCGCCCGGGGCGGACAGGGCGGCGAGGTCGGCGGCGCTGCGCGCGGCAGGGCGGGCGTCGAGGGGGAGCTGGCTTTCGGCCAGGCCGGAGGAGGCACGCGACAGGGCGGCGCCGTCGAGCGTCCAGGCGCCGTCCTCGGGCGCTCGGGGGGCGGGGCGGGGCGGGTAGGCGATGACGCGGGCGCCGCGCCAGGGGCTCGGGGCGCCGGCGGCGGGGCCGGCGCCGGTGGCCAGCGCGCGGCGCAGGCCGCCGATCACCAGGGAGCGCACGGCGTCGGGCTGGCGGAAGCGCAGCTCGGATTTCGCGGGGTGGACGTTGACGTCCAGCTCGTCGGGGGGGAGCTCCAGGTAGAGCGCGACCACGGCGTGGCGGTTGGCGGCGATCACGTCGCGGTAGGCCACGCGGACGGCGGCGCGCAGCACCGGGTCGCTGACCGGGCGGTTGTTGACGATCAGGCCCTGGTGGGCGGCGGTGGCACGGGTCAGGGCGGGCGCGCCCGCGAAGCCGGACAGGGCGTAGCCGTCGCGCGCGGCGTCCACCGGGAGCAGGCCGGCGGCGGCCTCGGGGCCGAGGAGGGCGGCGAGGCGTTGGGCGCGGGTCTGGGCGGGAAGGTCGAAGTCCAGGCGGCCGTCGACTTCCAGGCGCATCGCCACGGACGGGGCGGACATGGCGAGGCGGCGCAGGCTGGCGGCGGCCTGCTCCGCCTCGGTGCGGGGCTGCTTGAGGAATTTTCGCCGCGCGGGGGTGGCGTAGAACAGGTCCTCGACGAGGACGCGGGTGCCGGGGGCGCCGGCGGCGGGCTCCACCTGGCCCACCGCGCCGCCGGCGACGTGGAGGCGGCTGGCGTGGGGGGCGCTGCGGGTGCGCGAGGTCAGGGTGAGGCGGGCGGCGGCGCCGATCGACGGCAGGGCCTCGCCGCGGAAGCCGAGCGTGGAGATGCGGACCAGGACGTGCTCGTCGCCCTCGCTGTCGCGGCCGAGCTTGGAGGTGCAGTGGCGCTGCACGGCGAGCAGGAGCTCGTCGGGGGACATGCCGCAGCCGTCGTCGGTGACCTCGATGCGGTCGATGCCGCCGCCGTCGAGGCGCACGGCGATGCGGGTGGCGCCGGCGTCGAGCGCGTTCTCGACCAGCTCGCGCAGGGCGGCGGCGGGGCGCTCGATGACCTCGCCGGCGGCGATGCGGTTGACCAGCGTGTCGGGCAGGCGGCGGATTCTACCCGCAATATCGGCGGGCGACTCGGCCGGGCGGCGGGGGAGCGGGGCGGGCATCGGCGGAGGATACACGAGGCGGGGCATGGGCCGCCACGAGGGCGTGGCGTGGCGGCCTGGCTGGGGGTCAGAAGAGGCGGTCGAGGAAGCCGTTGCCGCGCTTCTGGTTGATGATGGGCGTGTCGCCGGCGTTCTGGCTGGCGCCGAGGGCGGCGTTCTGGCGGAGGCGCTGGCTCTCGGCCTTGGCGTCGACCACGGTGCCGGCCTGGTACGGCGGGCGCCAGAACATCAGCTGGTCGGTGAAGCTCTGCGTGGGGCGGTCGAGCTTGCCGTCCTCGTCGAGCTTCGCGCGGATGTCACGCGGGGCGGACGGGCCGGACTGGGCGAGCAGCGCGTCCTGGCCGGCGCTGTCGCGGCCGCCGGTGCCCTGCAGCGCGATCTGGGGGGCGAGCGCCTCCTCGGCGGCCTGCTGGGAGGTCATCTCCTGCGGGCGGGTGGAGCCGGGGCGCGGCGGGCGGAGCTGGTAGTCCGGCGGCATGGACAGGGGGGCGCGCGTGGTCACGGTGAACTCGTCGGGCGCGTCGCGGGTCATGCCGAAGGCGCGCGACAGGTCGTCGCCGCCGCAGCCGGACAGCGCGAGGGCGGCGCCGCAGAGCAGGATGGCAAGGGGGGTCTGGCGGGGCATGGCACTCTCCTGTGCGGCGTCTTAGCGCGGCGGGGCACGGCGCTCAAGCGGCGCGGAGGCGGCGGGGGCACGCCTCCGCCGCGTGGCGCAGGCGTGCCGTATCCGGCGGGCGGGAGGCTCAGGCGGCCATGCGGTGCAGGGCGCAGAGCTTGTTGCCGTCGGGGTCGCGCAGGTAGGCGAGGTAGAGGTCGCCGAAGTCCGTCGGGCGCACGCCGGGGGCGTCCTCGCACGCGGTGCCGCCGCTCGCGACGCCGGCCTTGTGCCAGGCCTCGACCTGCTCGGGGGAGTCGGCGGCGAAGCCGACCGTGCCGCCGTTGGCGCCGCAGGCGGGCTGGCCGTCGAGGGGCGGGGTCAGGATGAGCATCGCGTCGCGGTGCAGGTAGACCACGCGGCCCTTCGGGTCGTGCTGGCCGGACGGGCCGCCCGTGGCGGAGAACAGGGCGTCGTAGAAGGCCTTCGAGCGCGCAAGGTCGTTGCTGCCGAGGGTGAGGTGGCTGAACATCGGGGTGGTCTCCTGGTGGCGCGCGGGGCGGGCCTGCGGCGCGGACGCTGTCGCCGGGTTGCTTACAGCAGGGGGTGGCGTCGCCACCAGCCCGTGACCGCGGGCGTCGCGAGGTGGCCGCGCGGGGTCAGGCGGGGAGGCGGCGGGGGCGCAGGCCGTCGAGGAGCAGGAGGCCGACGCCGCAGCAGATCGCGGCGTCGGCGACGTTGAACACGTACCAGGACCAGCCGTAGGCGTGGGCGTGGATGAAGTCGACCACGGCGCCGTAGCGCAGGCGGTCGACGATGTTGCCGATCGCGCCGCCGGCGACCGCGCCGAGGGCGGTGGCGACGAGGGCGTTCTCGGCGCGTCGCAGCCAGGTCAGGAGGACCGCGACCACGGCCACGGCGACAACGGCGAGCAGGACCGCGCCGAGCTGGGTGCCGGCGCGGAACAGGCCGAAGGTCACGCCCTGGTTCCACACCATGGTCAGGTTGAGGCCGGGGAGGACGGCGACGCTGCCGCGTTCGGGCAGGTCGAGGCCGTGCAGGACCCACTGCTTGGAGGCCTGGTCGGCGGCGAGGACCAGCACGGCCGCGAGGAGGCCGCCGGCGACGCGGCGGCGGGGGGAGCGGGCGTCGCTCATGGGGCGGCGGGAGCGGGGAGGTGGTCCACGGCGTCGGTGCAGCGCAGGCACAGGGTCGGGTGGGCGGCCTGGCTGCCGACCTCGGGGAGGATGCGCCAGCAGCGGGCGCATTTGTGGCCCGGGGCGGGGAAGGCGCGGAGCTGCAGGGGGGCGTCGTCGGCAGGGGCGGCGATGGCGGCCTGGGAGACGATGGCGATCTCGGCCCAGTGGGCGGCGTCGAGCAGGGACTCGCCGGGGGGGAAGGAGAGGGCGGCCTCCAGCGAGGACTTCACGGTTTTCGCGGCGCGCAGGGCCTCGATGGCGGCGGTGGCGTGCTGGCGCTGCTCGCGGATGGCGTCCCAGCGGGCGGCGAGCGCGTCGTCGCGCCATTCTGGGGAGAGCGTGGGGAAGAGGGTGCGGTGGATGCTGGTGGCGTCGCCGAAGCGGGCGGACCAGGCTTCTTCCGCCGTGAAGCAGAGGACGGGGGCGAGCCAGGCGCACAGGCAGCGCTGCAGGTGGTCGAGGACGGTGCGGGCGGCGCGGCGGCGGGGCGCGTCGGGGCGGTCGCAGTAGAGGGAGTCCTTGCGGACGTCGAAGTAGAACGCCGAGAGGTCGGTGGCGCAGAAGTTGTGCAGCTCGGGGAGCACGCCGGTCCACTCGTGGGTGGCGACGGCGTGGCGGACGCGGGCGTCAAGGGCGTGGAGGCGGTGCAGGACCCAGCGCTCCAGCTCGGGGAGGTCGGCGTGGGGGATGGTTTCGGACTCTGAGAAGCCGTCAAGGGCGCCGAGGAGCCAGCGCAGGGTGTTGCGTAGGCGGCGGTACAGCTCGGACTGCTGCTTGAGGATCTCCGGGCCGATGCGCAGGTCCTCGGAGGTGTCGGAGTTCATCACCCACAGGCGCAGGATGTCGGCGCCATACTGGTCCGTGACCGTGCCGGGGGCGGTGACGTTGCCGAGGGACTTGCTCATCTTGCGGCCGTGCTCGTCGAGGACGAAGCCGTCGGTCAGGATGGCGCGGAAGGGGGCCTGGCCGCGGGTGCCGACGGCCTCCAGGAGCGAGGACTGGAACCAGCCGCGGTGCTGGTCGGAACCTTCCAGGTAGAGGTCTGCGGGCCAGGGGAGGCCGCGGGCCTCCAAGGTGAAGGCGTGGGTGGAGCCGGACTCGAACCACACGTCGACGATGTCCATGACCTGCTCGTAGGCGGCGGGGTCGCGGCCCTCGCCCAGGAAGCGAGACGGGGGGGAGTTGTACCAGGCATCGGCGCCCTCGGCGGCGAAGATGTCGGTGACGCGGGCCATGACGGCGGGGTCGCGCAGGGGCTCGCCGGTGGCGCGCTCGACGAAGATCGCGATCGGCACGCCCCAGGCGCGCTGGCGGCTGATGCACCAGTCGGGGCGGGACTCCACCATGGCGCGGATGCGGTTGCGGCCCTTCTCGGGGACGAAGCGGGTGTTCTCGATGGCGTCGAGGGCGCGGGCGCGGATTTGCTCGGGGCCGTCCATGCGGATGAACCACTGGGGGGTGGCGCGGTAGATCAGCGGGGCCTTGGAGCGCCAGGAGTGAGGGTAGGAGTGTGTGAGTTTTGCCCGCGCGAGGAGGGTGCCGGCGGTCGTGAGGGCGGCGCAGACGGGGTCGGCGGCCTTGTAGACGTGGGCGCCGGCGAAGAGCGGGACCCAGGGGTTGAAGGTGCCGTCGTCGCCGACGGTTTCGGGGACCTCCAGGCCGTGCTGGCGGCCGAGGGCGAAATCGTCCTCGCCGTGGGATGGGGCGGTGTGGACCAGGCCGGTGCCCTGCTCGGTGGTGACGTAGTCTGCGAGGAGGAGGGGGACGTCGAAGTCGTAGCCGTGGCCGCGCAGGGGGTGGTCGAGGCGCAGGCCCTCCAGCGCGGTGCCCGGGAGGGTGCGCAGCGTGGTGTGGGCGGTGATGCCGGTGTCGGCGCAGACCTGGGGGAGGAGGGCCTCGGCGATGACGAGGCGCTCGCCGGGGGTGGCGAGCGAGCCGTCGGCGACCGCATCGACGCGGACGAGGGCGTAGTCGATGTCAGGGCCGGCTGCGACGGCGCGGTTGGCGGGGATGGTCCAGGGGGTCGTGGTCCAGATGACGATCGCGGCGCCGGCCAGGTCGGCGTCGGCGGCGTCGCGGACGGGGAAGCGGACCCAGATCGTGGTGGAGGTGTGGTCGTGGTACTCGACCTCGGCCTCGGCGAGGGCGGTCTTCTCGACGGGGCTCCACATCACCGGGCGCAGGCCGCGGTAGAGGGCGCCGTTGAGCAGGAAGCGGCCGATCTCGCCGGCGATGGCGGCCTCGGAGGCGAAGTCCATCGTGGCGTAGCGGTTGGCCCAGTCGCCCTGCACGCCGAGGCGGCGGAACTCGGCGGCCTGGATGTCGAGCCATTTCTGGGCGTGGGCGCGGCACTCGGCGCGGAACTGAAGGGTGGGGACGTCGTCCTTGTTGCGGCCGGCCTTGCGGTAGGATTCCTCGATCTGCCACTCGATCGGCAGGCCGTGGCAGTCCCAGCCGGGGACGTAGAGCGCGTCGAAGCCGGCCATCTGGCGGGCGCGGTTGATGACGTCCTTGTGGATCTTGTTCAGGGCGTGGCCGATGTGCAGGTGGCCGTTCGCGTACGGCGGGCCGTCGTGCAGCAGGAAGGTCGGGCGGCCGGCGCTGTCCTCGCGCAGGCGGGCGTACAGGTCGTCGGCGTCCCAGCGGGCCAGGATTTCCGGCTCCTTATGCGGCAGGCCGGCCCGCATCGGGAAGTCGGTCGTGGGGAGGAACACCGTGTCGCGGTAGTCGCGGGGCGCGGGGGCGTCGGGCATGGGGGCGTCTCGCACAGGAAGGAAGCAAGGCCGGGCTCTGCCCGGACCCGCCAAAGGCCCGAGGCCTTTGGAAACCATGACTAGGAAGCGTCAGGCACGTACGGCCTGTCCCGGCTCAGGGAGCCGGGTCGGTAATTCGCAGTGTTGCGGCCCCGTGCGTCATGGCGGGCATATGCGAACCGGGCCCGCGCGAGGTCAAGCACGCGAGGCGCAAGGTCGGGCTCTGCCCGAACCCGCAAAGGGCCCGGGGCCCTTTGATCCCTTTACTTAAGGGGCGCGTTCCAAGGGCGCAGCCTTTGGCGGAGTTTGAGGCAGAGCCTCAACCTTGCTTCGCGCCGAGCACGTCGCGGGCCTGCGCGGCGTCGACGGCGATCTGGGCGCGGAGGGCGTCGAGGCCGTCGAAGCGGCGCTCGTCGCGGAGGAAGGCGTGCAGGGCGATGGAGACGTGCCGGTCGTAGAGGTCCTCGGCGAAGTCGAAGAGGTGGGCCTCGACGCGGCTTTCGGTGCCGGTGGCGACGGTGGGCCGGCGGCCGATGTTGGCGACGCCGGGGATGTCGCGGCCGTCGGGCAGGCGGGCGGTGACGGCGTAGACGCCGCGGGCGGGCTCGATGTGCTCGCCGAGCGCGATGTTGGCGGTGGGGAAGCCGATGGTGCGGCCGCGGGCGTCGCCGTGCTGGACCACGCCGCCGATCGACCAGGGGCGGCCGAGGGCGGCGGCGGCGCGCGCGGGGTAGCCGTCCTGGAGGTCGCGGCGGATGCGGGTGGACGAGATCGGGCCGGCGGCGTCGGCGAGCGGGGGGACCAGCGTCAGGCCGATGCCGGCGGCCTCGGCGCGGCGGGCGAGGAGCGCGGTGTCGCCGCCGCGCCGGTGGCCGAACGCGAAGTCGGGGCCGCAGGCGAGGTGGGCGGCGGCGAGGCCGTCGCGGAGGATCTCGGTGACGAAGGCCTCGGGGGACAGCCAGGAGAAGTCGTGGTCGAAGGGCATCTCGAAGAGGACGGAGACGCCGCACCCGGCCAGGGCGGCGGCGCGCTCGGGGGCCGTGGTGAGTCGGAAGGGGGGGTCGTCGGGGCGGAAAAGCTGGCGGGGGTGGGGCTCGAAGCTGAGCACGGCCAGCGGGGCGTCGGGGCGGGCGGCGTGGGCGGCGGCGAGCACGGCGCGGTGGCCGAGGTGGACGCCGTCGAAGTTGCCGAGCGCGACGGAAGCGCCGCGCGCGCCCTCGGGGACGGCGCGCCAGTCGCGGACGATGAGGGGCAGGGGCGGGGCGTCGGGCATGGCGGGGCTCGCTGGAGGGGGCGGCGTCGGCGTCCGGGATAGTGGGGCGGGGCGGGGCGGGCAAATCGCGGGGGTGTTGCCTGGACGGGGCGGGGGGCGGGTGCGAGGTTCCGCCGGCATTCGGGAGAGTGGGCATGGACGAGCGGGCAGAGGCG
>JBPBQS010000214.1:0-12611 GCA_050920955.1 Janthinobacterium lividum
CCGCCCGCGCGCCCGCCTGCTCCGCGTCGCCGTCGCCCGTGCCCGCCGGCGCCATGTCCTCGCGCAACGCCAGCGCGGGCGGCCAGTCCGACGCGCTCCCCCCGCCGCCTCCTGCCCCGCTGCCGATCAGCGCCGGCCCGCCCCGCCGCTCGGCAAGGCGCGCGGGAAGCTGCAGCGTCAGGGTCCACCAGCCCAGCCGCAGTGCCCTGCGCAGCCCGGAGCGCCCGGCGGGCAGGCGGTGCAGCACCTGGCGCAGCGGCGCGGTCAGCCGCCACGACGTGCTCTGCTCGACGATGCGGATGTGCTCGCGCGCCGCGTGCAGCTGCGCGCCCAGCGCCAGCACCTGCGCGCCCAGCGAGGCCGCGCGCCGCCGCGTGAGGTCGAGCTGCATCGCCATCGCCGCCGGCGCCACCGCGCGCGTGGCCGGGTTGCGCGCCGCCAGCGCCTCGCGCGCCGCCGCGAGCCTGGCGCGCGTCGTCAGGTGCCCGCCGAGCCGCGCGTAGGCGTCGCGGATCTGCGCCGCCACGTCGGGCCCCGCCTCGCGCAGCGCGATGCCGGCGGCCGCGTTGCCGGTGGCGAGCACCAGCAGCCCGTCGCCGTGGCGGAACCGGAACGCCTCGTGCGGCGAGCGCGGCATCGCCCCGGGACGGCGCAGCAGCACCACCGCGCGCGGCGACAGCCAGTCCAGCCGCCCCGCCAGCGCCGCCTCGCCCTCGACCAGCATCAGGTCCACCGTGCCCGGCGCCGGCGCCTCGCCCAGCGGCACGATCCGCCCCGCCTCCGCGTCGGCCCACCCCGGCTCCGCCTCGCCCGCGCCGTCCGCGAGCACCAGGCACTCGAACCCCGCGTGCCGCGCCACGAGCGCCAGCAGCGCGGCCATCCCGCCCGCGTCGCCCGCGCCCGGCGCCACCGCCAGCCCCGGCCGCTCGGCGGCGGCGAGCCACGCCACGAACGGCACGTGCTCCGCCCAGCCGGCGCCGACGGGCAGGGCAGGGGCCAGGAAGCTGGCCGGCGAGAGGAAACGCGACAGGTCCTGAGACACGAAGCAGACGCCCGGATGTGCACGACCGCCTATACCGGCGCCGCCCCGGCGGTGGTAGGGCCCGCACGGTGCAGTTCCTCTCCCGCCCGATCCCGCTGTCCCTGTGCCCCGCCCCTGTGACCGCCCCCGACGCGGCAGCGCCGTGGCGCCCCGGCGGCCACCCGGCATGGCCGGCGATCCCCGCCTGGCAGGCGGCGCTGCCCGACGCGGCGCGCGGCCGCTGGTGCCTGCTGCGCGTCGGCGGCATGCCGCCCGGCAGCGCCCTGCGCCTGCGCCTTGCCGATCGGGCACGCGGCCACGCCGTGCGCGAGCTGTTCCTCCGCCGCCCGAGGCCGCGCGCCGCCCTCCTGGAGGCGCTCCTGCACGTGCCCGCCGAGGCCGGCGCGCTCGACCTTGACGGCTTCGGCGCTGGCGAGCCCGTCGACGCCCGCCTCGCGGTGCTGTCCCGCCCGGAGGCCGCACTGCGCCTGCTCGCCGCCGGCCTCGCCCGGCTGCCGGCGGCCCTGCTCGGCTCGCCCCTGGGACTGGCCGGCAGGGTGCGCGCCACGCTCGGCCGTGCGCACCCGGGCGAGCGGCCAGGCTACGCCGACTGGTGCGCGCGCTTCGATCGCTGGACCGAGTCCGACCGCGCCGGCCTGCTCGACGCCGCCCGCGGAGCGCCCCCGATCCACGCCGTGGTCCTGGGCGAGGACGGCCCGGCCCGTGCGGCCACGCTGCGCTCGCTCGAAGCGCAGTGGCGCCCGGCCGACAGCCTCGCCGCGTCGCTCCCCGGCGTGGAGGCGGGCTACGTCGCGATCCTCGCGCCCGGCGAGGTCCTGCCGCCGCACGCCCTGGCCCTGGCCGCCGCCCGCCTCGCCGCCTGGGCCGCGGCCGGCGTCGTCCCCGGCATCGTCCACGCCGACGAGGACCGCCTGCGCCCCGACGGCACCCGCCACGCACCGCTGTTCCGCCCCGCGTCCGACGAGGCCCTGCTGCTCGCCGGCCTGCTCACCCGCGGCCTGGTCCTGGTGCACGCGCCGCTGCTGGACCCCGCCCTCGACGCGCCTCTCCCCGCCGAGGCCGCCCGCCTCCGCGCCTGGCTCCGCGCCGGCCCGCGCGCGCAGCCCCACCACCTGCCGTTCGTCCTCGCCCACCGCCGCCCCGACACCCCCGCCGCCGAGGCCGCCACCGCCGCCGTCGCGCAGGCCCACCTCGGCGCGCGCGCCACCGTCGCCGCCGCCCACCCCCTGCGCATCCTGCGCCACCCCGACGGCCACGCCGGCATCAGCGTGATCGTGCCCTCCGCCTGCCGCAGCCGCCATGTGCCGCGCTGTCTGGCCCGCCTGCTCGCCGGCACCGAGCACCCGATCCGCGAGGTCCTCGTCGCCGTCTCCCGCGTCGACCCCGCCGACCGCCGCCAGCGCCGCGTCCTCCGCCGGGTCGCCCGCCTGCCCGGGGTGCGCGTGCTCGACCTCGGCCTCCCCGCCTTCAACTACAGCCGCGCCAACAACCTCGCCGCCGCCCAGGCCACCGGCGACACCCTGCTGCTGCTCAACGACGACGTTGCCCCGCTGGGCCGCCCCGCCGCCCCCGGCCGCCCCGACCCGCGCCTGTGGCTCTCGACCATGGCCGCCCACCTGGAGGACCCCGGCGTAGGCGCGGTGGGCGCGCGCCTGCTGTACGGCGACGGGCGGGTGCAGCACGGCGGCGTGGTGCTCGGCCTCGGCGGCCTGGCCGAGCACGCCGACCGCCTGCGCCCCGGCCGCGACCCCGGCCCGCACGGCCTGGCCCTCGTCGACCGCGAGGTGTCCGCCGCCACCGCCGCCTGCCTGCTGATCCGCCGCGCTACCTGGGAGGCACTGGGCGGCATGGACGAGCGCTTCGCCGTGGCCCTGAACGACGTCGACCTCTGCCTGCGGCTGCGCACACTCGGCCTCGGCGTGCGCCAGGCCAACACGGCGGAGCTGGTGCACTACGAGTCGCTGTCCCTCGGCCGGCACTACGCGGGCGAGCGCGCCGGCCTGGAGGCGCGCGAGGTCCGGCTCCTGCGCGCGCTGCACGGCGCGGCGCTGGCGGCGGACCCGTTCCACAGTGCCAGCCTGTCGCTCGAGCTGGGGGCGGAGCACGAGCCGGCGTTCCCGCCAAGACAGGCAAGCATGGGCTCTGCCCAAACCCGCAAAGGGTCCGAGGACCCTTTGATCCCTTGACCTAGGGAAGCCATCCAAGGGGCTTCCCTTGGCGGAGTTTGAGGCAGAGCCTCAACCTTGCTTCCTACCCGCCCGCGAACGCCTCTGCCGCCCGCGTGAGCCCGTCCGACACCGCCGACGGCATCGCCAGTCCCAGCAGCATCGCGGCCGCCAGCGCCGCCCACGCCGCACCTTGCGCCAGCCTGCCGGCAGCAGGCCCGTGCAGCCCGCGCCGCAGCAGCCCGAGCGCCCCCGCCGCCAGCCCGGCGAGCAGCACCGCCGCGAGCGCCGGGCGCCGCGCCAGCATCTCCGTCAGCACCAGGAACTCGCCCGGGAACAGCGCCAGCGGCGGCACGCCGGCCAGCGCGAGCGTCACCGCCAGCGTCAGCCACCCGCGCCCGCCCGGCGCGGCGGGGCCGCCGGCCAGCACCGCCGCCACCCGCGCCAAGCCGGAAACCGCGAGGTGCAGCAGGCCCGCGAACACGGCGCCGCTCCCGCCCATCCCGAACGCCGCCGCGGCCAGGCCGCCGTGCAGCAGCGTCGCCAGCCTGACCGTGCCGCCGGCCGGGCCGCGCCACAGGGACAGCCCCGCCAGCGCCACCGACAGCAGCCCCGCGCCCAGCAGCGCCGACGGCAGCAGGCCGGCCGCCCCCGAGGCCACCGCCACCCGCGCCACGCGCAGCAGCAGCACCAGCGCCAGGCCCGGCAGCGGCGCGCACAGCAGCACGCCCAGCTCGCGGGGTGCCGCCTCCTGCGCGGCGCCCAGCCAGCCGTGCAGCGGCGCAAGCCCGGCCGCGAGCCCGAAGCCGGCCAGCAACAGCACGCAGCCCAGCGCCAGGATCGCCGGGTCCGACGCAGCGCCCGGCGGCACGCCCCAGCGTCCGCCGCCGCCCGCGTACAGCAGCATCGTGCCGAGCAGGGCCACCGCGAGGGCGCCGGCAGCCGGAAGCGCCAGCGCCCGCGCGTCGGCCGTGCCGCCGGGACCACGCAGCAGCGGCGCGGCACTCGCGATCGCCACCGAGGCGGCCAGGCCCAGCCAGCCGCCCGCCGCAGAGTCCGCCAGCAGCCCCGCGAGCACGCTGCCCAGGAGCGCCAGCGCCACCGCCGGCGCGAACCGGGCCTCGCCACCGCCCGCCGTCTTGTCGTCCTCCACGAGCCGCGCCGGCACGGGGAGCCCCGCGACCGCCCCGGCCAGGGCCGCCGCCGCGGCGAGCGCCGCCGCACCCAGCGCCACCGGATCGCCCAGCCATCCCAGCCCCGGCCGCTCTCCCCACAGCGCCAGCGTGGCGGCCAGCGTCACGGCGCTTGCCGCGACATGCACCCATCGCCCCGCCGGCCGCCGCGCCAGCAGCGCCGCCAGCACCGCGCCCGCCCAGGGCAGCAGCACGCAGACCGCGGCCCCGCTCATGCCTCGTGCCCGATCCCGTCGGCCGCAGGCTCCGTCGGCGCGGCGGCCGGGCGCGGCGCGAGCCCCGCCGCCAGCAGCGCCACGAGCGCCGCCACGGCCAGCGCCACGGTTCCCGCGCCCACCCCGCCGCGTGCCGGCATCCCGAGCGCCGCCAGCGCCACCCCGTGCAGCGCCGAAGCCGCCGCCGCCGCCCGCGTCGCCATGTCGCGCCGCAGCGACGCCGCCAGCAGCCCCAGCAGCAGCACCGTCAGCCCGAGACCGAGCGTGTCGCGCATCGCCGCGTCCTGCAGCAGCGCCGCCTGCCGCCCCGCCGCCGCTCCCAGCACCACCAGCCCCAGCCCGGCCAGCACCGCGCCCCAGCCGCCCGCGGCGTCACCCCCTCCGGGCCGCAGCAGCCGCAGCATCCCCGCGCCGGCGGCCAGCAGCGCCACGGCGCCTGCCAGCTCGCCCCACGCCGCCCCCTCCAGCGCCCGCCCGGCCAGCGCGAGCGCCAGCAGCACCGCCTGCGCGAAGGCGGCGCGCACTGCCGCCGGCCCGCGCGCGAGCAGCGGCACGCAGGCCAGCGCCAGCACCGCGCCGCCGAGCACCCCCGCCCCGCCATGCACCCCGTTCACGCTCCCGCCCCGCCCAGCAACGCCAGCAGCACCGCCAGCCCGGCGAGCAGCGTCGCCACCCCGGCCAGCCCGCCGCCCGCCTGCACGCCATGCCGCGGCGCCACCGCCCGCACCCCGCCCAGCAGCAGCGCCCCCGCCCCGATCTTGATCGCCCAGCCCGCCAGCCCCTGCGCCCACAGCCCCGGCAGCTCCGCCACCGTCCCGCCCGCCAGCAGCGCCCCGTCGACCACCGCGCTCCATCCCGGAACGACCCCGCCCCCCCACGGCCAGGGCGCACCCGACGGCGCCGGGTGCAGCGGCAGGAACAGCGCCGCCGCCAGGCTGAGCCACACCAGCGCCGACAGCATCTCTCCCGCCCGCACCAGCGCCAGGTCGCGCCCGGACCACTCGCCCGCCGCCGCCATGCCGTCGTCCACGGCGACGCGCCCCGCCCGGTCCAGCGCCGCCAGCACCGCCGCGGCCAGCGCGAGCGGCAGCGCCACGCGCCCGCCGCCCCGCCCGTCGTGCAGCGCCGCCACCGCCGCGTCGAGGTTCGTGCCCCCGGCGAGCAGCGCCACGGCCAGCACCACCAGCGCCAGCGCCGCCGCCCCCGCCACGCCATCCGCGACCAGCCGCGCCGCCGCCGCCCCGCCCGCCGCCCCGCCGCCGTCGATCAGCCCGCAGCACAGCACCGCACGCGCCGCCGCCAGCAGCCCGCCCACCACCAGCAGGTCCGCGAGCGGCGCCGTCGCCATCCCCAGCGTGAACGAGTGCACCAGAGCAGCACTCGCCAGCAGCAGCGCCAGCGACGCCGCCGGGGCGTGCGCGAACACCCACGACGTGCCCTCCGGCCGGGTCGCCGGCTTGCGCGCGAGGCGCCGCAGCGTGCGCCACGGCTGCAGCACCGACGGCCCCTCGCGTCCGCCGAGCCGCGCCGCCGACCACCCCGACAGCCCCGCCACCAGCGGCGCCGACGCCAGCATCACCACGAGGTGCAGCAGCAGCGCGATCACGGCCCCACTCCCCACGCCAAAAGGCACAGCATCCCCGCCACCACGGCCAGCAGCCAGGGCAGGGGAGCCGCGCCCATCCGCGCCTCGCAGCGCCCCGCCGCGCGCAGCAGCGCCAGCCCCGCGTCCCGCAGCGCCGCCCCCCCGCTCGCGCCCGCAACAGGCCGCGCAGGCATCAGCGCGTCGGCCATCCGCCGCAGCGGCGCGTCGATCGCGTGCGGCCCGAGCTGGGTCTCCGGGTCGCCGAACGGCAGCCAGGGCGGGGGCGCCGCGAACCCGCCCTCCCAGCCCGGACGCTCCACCGCCCCGCGCGCCATCCGGCCGCGCATCGCCCAGGCCAGCGCCCCGGCCGCCAACGCCACCAGCCCCGCCAGCGGCAGCGCCGCGTAGCCCGAGCCGTCGCGCAGCGGCGACACCGTCCACGCCGCGTTCGCCGCACCTTCGGGCACCGCGAGGCTGAGCTGCGTCACCGCCGGCCCCGCCAGCGCCAGCGCGAGCGGCGGCATGACCCCGATCAGGCCCAGCACCGCCGCAAGCGCCACCAGCACCTGCCGCGCCGGCGCCGTGGCGTCGTCGGCCGCCGCACCCCGCGGGCTGCGCGGCCGCCCCAGCAGCGCCGTGCCCACCAGACGCAGCGCCGCCGCCGCGAATAGCGCCGTGCCGCACGCCCCCGCCGCGAGCGCGAGCGCCAGCGCCACGCCCAGCCACGGCCCGCCCAACCGCGGCGCCTGCAGCAGCGACTCCGCGACCATCCAGCCGCCGGGGAACCCCGCCGACACCGGCAGACGCGCCACCGTCGCCGCCGCCAGCATCAGGCACGCGCCGGCCACCGGCATCCGCCCGAGCAGCCCGCCGAGCCGCGCCAGCACCGTGGTGCCCGCCGCCCGCCCCCCGCCCGCCGCCGCGAGCCCGAGCAGCGCCACCAGAGGCCCCTGCGCCAGCACCACCAGCCCGGTGCCGCCCAGCGCCAGCGCCGCCAGCAGCGGCAGGTCCGCCGCCCGCCCCAGCAGCGCCACCCCGAGCCCGGCCACCGCGACCCCGGCCGACCCCGCGACCACGCCGGCCGTGATCCCTTCCATCCGCGCCGCGGTCGCCGCGTGCAGCCCGCCCGCCGCCACCGCGGCCCCCCCCGCGAGCAGCATCGGCACGCCCCACCACAGCGGCGTCGCCGGCCCGCACAGGTCCGGCACCAGCCGCGCCAGCACGTACACCCCCGCGAGCGGCACCGCCGCCAGCAGCGCCGCCGCCCGCTCCGCCTCGCCCGGCGCCCCCGTCGCCGGGACGCTCCCGCCGGGAAACAGCCCGCACGTCCGCGCCGTGCCGAGCAGCGACAGCGCGAGCACCGCCGCAGCCCGCCAGCCCTCCGGCGGGTGGGCCCGGATCGCCGCGAACACCGGTCCCGCCAGCAGCCCCGACACCGGCACCAGCAGCGCCACCGCCGCCGCCAGGCACAGCCCCGCCAGCACCGTCCCGGACACCGGGTCCAGCACGGCCCCGAGCACGGCCGCCGCCACGCCGCGCCCGCCCGCCGCAGCCTCGCCCGGAGTCGCCGTGACCGTCCCGTCAGGACCGGGCGTCGTGGCCAGCAGCCCGAACTGGCGCGTGGCGCCCGGAGCCGCAGGCCTCGGCGCCGCATCGCCACGCCCGCACAGCGTCGCCAGCCCGGGCACCGCAGCCGCCGCCAGCACCAGCGTGAACCCGTCGCCCGCCAGCAGGGTCAGCACCAGCGCCGCCAGGCAGCACGCCAGCGCAGGCGTCGCCGGCGCCCCGCCCGGCCCGCGCCGTCCCGCCGGCTCGACGCCGCCCAGGCAGCACGCCCCCGCGCCCGCCAGCATCGGCAGGAGGAAAAGCCCGGACAGCGGGTCGAGCGACAGCGTGGCGCCGAACCCCGGCAGCCCCGCCGGCAGCTTCAGCGACGCCGGCTCCGCCCCGGCCGCCAGGAACACAAGGTCGAGCACGGCGCCCGCGAGGCAGATCCCCGCCACCGCCAGCGTCCGCACGCGCGGCGTCATCCGCGACACGCACGCGACCACGGGCAGCGCCACCATCAGCCCGGCCAGGGCGAGGAGGATCAGGAGACTCAGGACAGGGCCGGGTTTGCGCTCACCTTCTCAGGCTAGCAGCGCCGCACCCCGCTCGGAAAGCCGCCCCGGCGCCGGCTCGTTGCGGCTACAGCATCTCCAGCCGCTGCTTGCGGTCCGGCGGCGCGAAGGCGCGGTCGATCGCGGCCAGGTCCTCGGCCGTCAGCACGAGCCGCGCCGCCGCGGCGTTCTCGGCCACGTGCGCCAGCCCCGTCGCCTTGGGGATCGACACCACGCCGCCGCCGCGCAGCGACCACGCGATCGCCACCTGCGCCGTGCTCGCGCCGTGCCGACGCGCCACCGCCCCCAGCGCCGCGTCGCGCAGCAGGTCGCCGCCCTGGCCCACCGGCGAGTACGCCATCACCGGCATGTCGTGGGCCCTGCACCACGGCAGCAGGTCGAACTCGATGCCGCGCGCCTCGGGGTTGTAGAGCACCTGGTTCGTGGCGCACCCCGCCTCCGCCAGCCCCGGCATGTCGCCCGCGTCGAAGTTCGACACCCCCCAGCGCACGATGTGCCCCGCCTCGCGCAGCGCCTCGAACCCCGCGATCGTCTCGGCCAGCGGCACCCGCCCCGGCCAGTGCAGCAGGTAGAGGTCGAGCCTGTCCGTCCCCAGCCGCCGCAGGCTGCGCGCGCACGCGTCCCGCACGCCCTGCCGCGAGGCGTTGGACGGCACCACCTTGGACACCAGGAACACCTCGTCGCGCCGGCCCGCGATCGCCTCGCCCACCACGCGCTCGGCGCCGCCGTCGCCATACATCTCGGCCGTGTCCACCAGCGCCATCCCGGCGTCCAGGCCTGCGCGCAGCGCCCGGACCTCGGCCGCGCGGTCGCCGCGCTCGCCCATGCGCCAGGTGCCCTGGCCAACCGGGGGGACGGTCGCGCCGTCGGGGAAACGGATCATGGCGGGGGTCCTTCGGGTCTGGGGAAAGCAAGGCCAGAGGCTCTGCCTCTGGACTCCGCCAAGGGAAGCCCCTTGGATGGCTTCACTTAAGGAGAGGGATCAAAGGGCCTCGGGCCCTTTGCGGGTTCGGGCAGAGCCCGACCTTGCTACGCCGCCTCCGCCTGCCGCATCAGCCGCAGGAAGTTGCCCCCCCACAGCAGGGCGATCTCCTCCGCCCCGAACCCGCGCCGCACCAGCTCCGCGGTGAGCCCGCCGCTCTGGGCCGCGTCGCCGTAGCCCGGCACGCCGCCGCCGCCATCGAAGTCCGAGCCGATGCCGACGTGCGCCACGCCCATGCGCCGCACCGCGTACTCGATGTGCTCGCCGAGGTCGGCGACGCCGGACTGGTCGTAGCGCGCCTTCCAGCGCAGGAACGACGGCACCGCGGTGATCTGCACCAGGCCGCCGGAGTCGCGCAGTAGGTCGAGCTGGCTGTCGTCGAGATTGCGCGGCACGTCGCACAGGGCGCGCACGCACGAGTGCGTGGCCACCACCGGCACCCGCGACGCCGCGACCGCCTGGCGCATGGAGTCGCGCGAGACGTGCGACACGTCCACCAGCAGGCCGAGGCGGTTCATCTCGGCGATCGCGTCCCGCCCGAAGCCGGACAGGCCACCGTGCAGGGTCTCGCCGTCGCCGAGGTCGAGGCGCGGGTTGGAGCTGTCGCACAGCGCGTTGTGGCCGTTGTGGGTGAGCGTCATGTAGACCGCCCCCATCGCCCGGAAGCGCGCGAGCAGCGACAGGTCCTCGCCGATCGCCGCACCGTTCTCCACCGCCGGCACCACGGCCAGCACGCCCTCGGCCGCCGCCGCCTCGATCTGCGCGGCATTGCCGCAGACGCGCGCGGTCACGCCGCCGGCGGTGCCGTGCATCGCGGTGATCGTGTCGAGCATTGCCAGGGCGCGCGCGGTGGCGGCGGCGTTGCCCTCCGCGGTTCTCGGGCCCTGCGGCACGTAGGCGGCGAAGCAGGCCGCGCGCAGCCCGCCGCGGCGCATCTTCGGCAGGTCGGCGCGCCGCGCGCCGTCGCTGAACGGGTCGGGCCCGGTCGGCCAGGGGATGTCGATGTGGCTGTCCAGCGTGAGCGTGGCGGCGTGGATCGCGGCGGCCGCGGTCCCGCTGGGGGCTGCGTCGAGGGAGGGCATGGCGGGGAGATCGGTCATCCCCGGTGAATCGGGCCTGCGCGTCGTTGTTGCAAGGTGCTGACGCCGGCGCACGGGTTTGGTATGGAGACCACGGTCGTCTCCGTAGCTCAGCCGGATAGAGCGCAGGATTCCTAATCCTGAGGCCATGGGTTCGAATCCCGTCGGGGACACCAGCTTTCCGCAGCCCGGGCATCCGGTTGCGAACCCGTCCCGGGAATCGAGGCTGCAGTCCACAAGACGTGGGACCGCCTCTGTACTGACTTGCGGAGGCAAAAGCGGCCTTCCTGTCCCGGCACACCCCTGCCGCGATCCCGGTGCGCGCACCCCATGCCCGTGCCTCCGGCCAGCCTTCGCACCCCGCCCGTTGCGCCGGCGCGGCCTCCGCGCCGGCAAAATCCATGGTTCGCCGGATCGGGCCTCCGCGACGCGGCGATGCCGATCGCGCTACGGCGCGTTCTCCGCGATCTCGATCCAGCCGACCCGCACCATCGAGGCACGGGGAGTGTACTGGCCGTAGACTGCCATGCGCCCGTGCATGCTCTCCCGCGCCGCGGCAACCGCCCAGTCGGCGGCCCCTGTCGCCGCCAGACCGGTCGCCAGCACGGCGATCCCGGCCAGGACCCGAAGGACCCTTGCCCACAACAGGTCGGCCTGTGCCAAACGCGACCCGCTGCTCCGGATCAGCGCATTCTCGTATCGGTCGTTTTTCGCCATCCGAGCCTCCCTGACGACGGTTGGCTGGTCGCCCCGCCTTGACTTGATGCTGCCACCAGATGGCGTCGCGCTTCCACTAGATAATGGGTCTGCACAACTGACCGATCGGCGCAGTTCTACAGAGCAGGCCTCTTCGGGTATTGGAGCTGACCCGCAGGGCACTCCTGGACGGCAACGGCATCCGCGCCCACCCGTCACGAGGCAGACCATCGGCCCGCGGAAATCGATGAGCCGACCCGCCTCGCCATCGACGCCACGGCGGCGCCGTATACGCTCGAGGCTTGCGAACGGGACCCGGAACGGCCCCGCCATCGTCCAGGGCCGGTGCCGCGCCGGGAACGAGGGGATGCCCGCACACGAAGATCCTGACGGTTCCCGTGCCTGACCTGATCCTCGCCTGCCACCGGATGTGGGGCACCTTCCCGATCGACCGCCACCGACCGACATGCCCCGGGAGCCCACGCCTGGGCAGCCGGTCCGGAACGCCGGTGCCGCGGTCCGGGTCGTCAACCCGACGATACGCCGGGGGACGGGTCACACCTTGTTAAGGCAGGCTATATAGAATTGCGCATAATCTGGCAGGCGCACATCATGTCCTCGCTGAATCTTGCCCAAGACTTCGTCGCCGATGCGGTCCCGTCGCTTCCCGCCGCCGATTGTTTCAGCTTTCTCGACATCTCGATCCGCGAGCTGGACGGCATGGACGATGCCAGGCTCGACGCGCTGCCGTTTGGCGTGATCGGACTGGACGCCGAAGGCGAGACGGTCATCTACAACGCCACGGAGTCGTCCTACGCCGGCCTCGCGCGTGCATCGGTGATCGGACGTCCGTTCTTCCTGGCGACGGGCGTCTGCATGAACAACTTCCTTGTCGCGCAGCGGCTCGAGGACGAACCCGAGCTCGACGCTACCATCGACTACGTTCTGACGTTCCGCATGCGCCCGACGCCGGTGAAGCTGCGCATGCTGAAGAGCGCCGCGGCACGCCACCGCTTCATCCTGCTGCGCCGCTGAGGCAAGGCGTTGCCGGATATCGACACCCTGGCGCTGGCGGCCGAGAACGAGGAGCTGCTCGGCTTCCTCTACATGTGCCCGATCGGCATCCTGAAGCTCGATGCCACGGGCGCCGTCCAGATCCTGAATCCGCACGCCGCACAGCTGCTGATGCCGGTCGCGCCGAACGGGATGATCGTCAACCTGCTCGACTCGCTGAGGGACTGCGCGCCCGAGCTGCGCAACCTCGTGGACGGCTTCGACAAGCCCTCGGGAATGATCTGCGAGGATCATCGCGTGTTCCTCGCCCGCCGCCCCGCCGGCCCGTGCGTGCTGTCCTTCACCCTGCTCAGGATCGAGAGGGGCTGCATCATGGTCCTGCTCGCCGACGTATCGCGCCAGGTCGAGCAGGAGAACCGCCTGCGCCAGACGGAGTCGTGGTTCGCTGCCCTGCTCTCGGGCGTGCGCGACTTCGCGCTGTTCTCCCTCGATGCGCAGGGCCGGATCGACAGCTGGAGCG
>JBPBQS010000109.1:0-12535 GCA_050920955.1 Janthinobacterium lividum
AAGGCCAGAGCTCAGCCCTGGACCCGCAAAGGGTCCGAGGACCCTTCGATCCCTTGACTTAAGGGGCGCGTTCCAAGGGCGCAGCCTTTGGCGGAGTTCGAGGCGGAGCCTCGACCTTGCTTGCTGCTTGGGCGGCGTCAGGCGGTCACGACCTCGACGGGGCCGGGGGCGTCGGACACCGAGACGGGGGTGCGGCCTGCGGGGTCGCCGTCGGCCTGGGCGGGGCTGTCGCAGGCGCCCTCGCCGTGGAGGATCTCGACGCGGTCTGCGCGCAGGAGGCGCAGGCCGGGGGCGTGGGGAAGCAGGTTCAGCGGCAGGGCGGCGCCGTAGAGCAGGGCGGGGACGCGGCCGCCGCGGCTGAAGAGCGCGACGGTGAAGCCGGGCTCGCCGGGGCGGGCGGTGGGGGCCAGGGTGTAGCGGCCGCCGTAGAGCCGGCCCTTGGAGACGACGACGCCGGCGGCGTCGTGGTCGTGGCCGTCGAGGCGGACGCGCAGGGGGGCGAACTCGTAGCGGGCGACCTCGCGCAGGGTCTGGGCGACGTAGGCGGCGCGGCCGACGGCGCGCTTGAGGGGGAGCGAGAGGCGGTGGACGACCTGGGCGTCGAGGCCGACGCCGAGCATCTGGACGAAGACGCGGGCGCCGTCGGGGGTGTGGGCGAGGCCGGGCCAGAGGGTGCGGGTGCGGCCGAACGCGAGGGCGGAGGCGACGGCGTGGGGGGCGAAGGGCAGGCCCAGCTCCCAGGCGAGGACGTTGGCGGTGCCGAGCGGGATGATGCCGAGGCGCGACGCGCTGCCGGCGAGGCCGCCCACGACCTCGGCGATGGTGCCGTCGCCGCCGGCGGCGACGACCAGGCGGACGCCGGAAGCCGCGGCCTCGCGGGCGAGGGCGGCGGCGTGGCCGGCATGGCGGGTCTCGGCGAGGTCGAGGCGGACGCCGTTGGCGGAGAGCACGTCGAGGACGCGCCACAGGAGGTGGGCGCGGCGGCGTCCGGCCGTGGGGTTGAAGATCACCATCATCGCCCGCACAGGCATGGCACGCGGGCGTGACGGTGGCGTGACAGGCGCGTGTCGAAGCCGTGACGGGCGCGCGCGCAGGTTGCGGCGGGGCGCGCGGCGTATCACGCAAGCTTCACGTTGCTGGGGGCGGGGGGCGGGTATCTGCGGGGCATGAACGCGATGCCATCGGACCGACTCGCCTGCCGCGCGGTGTTCATCTCCGACGCGCACCTGGGGACGCGGGGGGCGCGGGCGGAGGCGCTCGCGCATTTCCTGCGCTCGGTGAGCACGCAGCACCTGTTCCTGGTCGGCGACATGATCGACGGGTGGCGGCTGCGGCGGTCGTGGTACTGGGACGCGGCGCACGACGAGGTGCTGCGCCTGGTGCTCAAGCACGCGCGGTCGGGGGCGAGCGTGACCTACGTGCCGGGCAACCACGACGAGATGCTGCGTCGCTGGCTCGGGCTGGAGGTCGCGGGGGTGAGGCTGGCGCGCGAGGCGGAGCACGTCACGGCGGCGGGGCTGCGGCTGCTCGTGATGCACGGCGACGAGTTCGACTCCGTCGTGCGCTACGCGCCGTTCCTGGCGCTGCTGGGCGACTGGGCGTACCGGCAGGCGCTGGTGCTGAACCGGCACTTCAACCGCGCGCGGCGGTGGCTGGGGTATCCGTACTGGTCGCTGTCGCAGTGGCTCAAGCAGCAGGTCAAGGGCGCGGTCAAGGCGATCGACCGGTTCGAGGAGGCGCTCGCGGGCGAGGCGCGCAGGCGGGGGTTCGACGGGGTGGTGTGCGGGCACATCCACCACGCGGAGATGCGCGAGGTGGACGGCATCCTCTACCTCAACGACGGGGACTGGGTGGAGAGCTGCACGGCGCTGGTCGAGCACCTGGACGGGCGGCTGGAGCTGGTGGACTGGACGCTGCGCGCGCCGGGGGCGGGGGCGACTTCGGTGGAGGGGGCGCCGGGCGGGGTCGGCGAGGGCTGGCCGTTCGCGGTGGCCGGCGGGCGGGCGGTCTGAGGTGGCGGGCGTGGGGCGGGTGGCGATCGTCACCGACGCGTGGGCGCCGCAGGTCAACGGCGTCGTGCGCACGCTGACGGCGGTGGCGGCGGAGCTGGGGCGCATGGGGGTGGCGGTCGAGGTGATCGGGCCGGACCGGTTCCGCACCGTGCCGTGCCCGACGTATCCGGAGATACGGCTCGCGGTGCTGCCGCGGCGGAAGCTGGGGCGGATGCTGCGCGAGGCGGCGCCGGACAGCCTGCACATCGCGACGGAGGGGCCGCTGGGGATGGCGGCGCGCGCGCTGTGCCGGCGGCACGGCTGGCGCTACACGACGTCGTTCCACACGCGGTTTCCCGAGTACCTGCGCGCGCGCACCGGGCTGCCGCTCGGGCCGGCGTATGCCGTGCTGCGCCGGTTCCACAACGGGGGCTGCGGCACGATGGTCGCGACGGAGAGCCTGCACGCCGAGCTCGAGGGGCGCGGGTTCTCGAGGCTGCGGCGGTGGTCGCGGGGGGTGGATCTCTCGGTGTTCGTGCCGGAGCCGCGCGAGGCGTGGGAGGGGCTCGCGCGGCCGGTGTTCGCGTATGTCGGGCGGGTCGCGGTGGAGAAGAACATCGCGGCATTCCTGGCGCTCGACCTGCCCGGCTCGAAGGTGGTGGTCGGCGACGGGCCGATGCTGCCGGCGCTGCGGCGGCGGTATCCGGCGGCGCGGTTCGTGGGGGCGCGGTTCGGGGCGCAACTGGCGGCGTCGTTCGCGGGGGCGGACGTCAAGGTGTTCCCGTCGCGCACGGACACCTTCGGGCTGGTGGTGCTGGAGAGCCTGGCGTGCGGCACGCCGGTCGCGGCGTTCCCGGTCACGGGGCCGCGCGACATCGTGCGCGAGGGGGTCACGGGGGCGCTCGACGAGGACCTGCGCGCGGCGTGCCTGCGGGCGCTGGACGCGGACCGGGGGGCGTGCCGGGCCTACGCGGAGGGCCGCTCCTGGGGGGCGTGCGCGGAGCAGTTCCTGGGGTTCCTGGTGCCGGCGGGGATCGCGGCGTAGGGGCGGCACGCGCCGGGCGCACGTCGGGCATCCTGGCCGGGCGCGTTCCGGGCTAGGATGCGGCGGCGGCGGTGCAGCAGCGGGCTGATCCCGGGCGGTGCGGGGGGGGGTCGGCTTGGAAGTGGACGTGACACGGGGGTCCTCGACGCCTGCGGTTGCCGTGGGGCTCACGGTGCTGTCGGGGCTGCTCTACGTGCTGGGCTATGCGCTGTCGCGGAGCCTGGTCACGGTGCACGGGCTCAGCCCCCTGCAGGTCACCTTCCTCCGCTGCGTCGTGGTTCTCGGCGTCGGCCTGGCCGCGATCTCCTGGCCGGGGAGCCGGATGACGTGGCGCCGCCTGGCACGGCCTGAACGGGCGTGGGAGCAGCGGGCGGCGGCGGCGGCGCTCGTGGTCTCGAACGCGCTGGCGGTGCTCGCCTATGCGCTTCTGTCCGTCACCGCGGCCTCGGCCCTCGGCTTCACCGCGCCGCTCCTGCTGGCGCTGCTCGGCGGCTTCTTCCTGCGCGAGCAGGTGTCGCTCGGCCGCTGGATCGGGACGCTGGTCGGATTTGCCGGCATGCTGCTGATCGTGCGGCCGGGCGGCGAGGCAGGCCTGACCGGCATCGCGGCGGCCTTCGGGGGCGCGTTCGCCTACGCCGTCTACCAGGTTCTCGTCCGGCGGCTCCGCGCGGTGGCCACCACGCCCGACACGATCATGCAGGTCGCGCTGGTCGGCGTCGTCCTGCTCGCCGTGCCGGTTGCCGCCGACTGGCACCACGTCGGCCTTGCGTCCGCAGGCCTGGTGGTGGCGGTGAGCGCCGTCCAGACGGCCGCGCTGGCGAGCATCGCGGCGGCGCTGCACAGGGGGGAGGCGTCGCGCCTGGCGCCGTGGCAGTTCTCCGGGCTGCTGTGGGCCATGGCGCTCGATGCCGTCGCCGGGCACGCGGTCCCGCCGGCGTGGAGCCTGCTCGGGGCCGGCCTCGTCATCGGGGGCGGCGTGCTGGCGCAGGTGCTCAGGGTGCCGGGGCGGGCCGCGTAGGGAGGCAAGGAAGCAGTTCTTTCTTGAAAGAAAGAACCAAAGAACTTTGCCGATGGGGCCTGTGCCAGCCACGCGGCGCCTATGTGCAAAGTCTTTTTGCTTCTTTTTCTTCAGAAAAAGAAGGCCTTGCTTGCTTTCGGCCTTTGCGGCTGCGGCGGCGCTGACACGTTCGGGCGGGCGTGCTACCGGCGGCGGCATGGGCAGCTCCTCCAGTCGGTCGTTCCTGCGGCGTGTGATGCGTGCGGCCCCGGTGCAGGCGGCGGCGGCGTCCGTGCTCGGGCTGTACGTGGCGGCGGCGCTGCGGTGCACGCGGTGGAGCGTGCACGGGGCGGAGCATCTCGTGGCGCCGCGCCGGGGGGCGCCGGTGCTGGCGGCGTTCTGGCACGAGCGGCTGCCGCTGAGCCCGGCGGTCTGGGGGCACGTGCGGCGCACCGGGGTCGCGGGGCTGCGCATGCACGTGCTGGTCAGCCGGCACCGCGACGGGCGGTTCTTCGCGCGGCTGATACGGCGGTTCGGGGTGGAGGTGGTGCACGGGTCGAGCGAGCGCCCGGGGCGCAGCGGCGGGGAGGGCAAGGGCGGGGCGGCGGCGCTGCGCGCGCTGGTGGGGGTGGTGGCGCAGGGGGGGCTGGTGGCGATCACGCCGGACGGGCCGAGGGGGCCGGCGCGCAGGGCGGCGGCGGGGGTGGCGCAGCTCGCGGCGCTGAGCGGGGCGCCGGTGCTGCCGGTGTCGGCGCAGTGCACGCGGCGCGTGGTGCTGGGGACGTGGGACCGCATGGTGCTGCCGCTGCCGTTCGGGCGGGGGGTGGTGGTGTGCGGGGCGCCGATCGCGGTTGCGCGGGGGGCGTGGCGCGAGGCGCTGCCGGGGATCGAGGCGGCGCTGGACGCAGTGTCGGACGAGGCGGACCGGCTGTGCGGGTGAGGGCGCCGCTGTCGGCGTGGGTTTGGGGGGTGGCGGCTGGGGTGGCGGCGCCGGCGCTGCGGGTGATGCTGCGCAGGCGGGTGGCGCGGGGGCGCGAGGTGGCGGGGCGGCTCGCGGAGCGGCGGGGGGTGGAGGCTGCGCCGCGGCCGGAGGGGGTGCTGCTGTGGGTGCACGCGGCGAGCGTGGGGGAGACGGCGTCGGTGATGCCGGTGCTGGCGGCGCTGCCGGGGTGGGTGTCGGTGCTGCTGACCACGGCGACGGTGACGGGGGGGGCGCTGGCGGAGCGGCGCTTTGGGGAACTGAGGCTCGGGGGACGGATGGTGCACCGCTTCGCGCCGCTCGACGTGCCGGCGTGGGGGGCGCGGTTCCTCGACCACTGGCGGCCGGATGCGGCGGCGTTCGTGGAGAGCGAGCTGTGGCCGAACCTGCTGCGGGCGTGCCGGGCAAGGGGGATCCCCACGGCGTTGGTCAACGGGCGGCTGTCGGAGCGCTCGGCGCGGGGGTGGGGGCGGGCGCCGGGGCTGGCGCGGCACGTGCTCGCGGGGTTCGACCTGGTGGCGGCGCAGTCGGAGGAGGACGCGGCGCGGCTGCGCGGGCTGGGGGCGCGCGAGGTGGGCGTGCCGGGGAACCTGAAGTATGCGGCGCCGCCGCTGCCGGTGGACGAGGCGGCGCTCGCGGGGATGCGGGCGGCGCTGGGGGGGCGGGCGGCGTGGCTCGCGGCGTCGACGCATCCGGGGGAGGAGGCGGTGGTGCTCGCGGTGCATCGCGTGCTGGCGGGGGAGCATGCGGGGGTGGTGACGATCGTGGCGCCGCGGCACCCGGACCGGGGGGAGGAGGTGGCGCGCGCGCTCGCGGCGGAGGGCGGGGTCGTGGTGGCGCGGCACGGGGCGGGCGAGGGGCCGCCGACGGAGGGGGGGGTGTGGGTGTTCGACGCGCTCGGCGAGCTGGGGACGCTGTTCGCGCTGGCGGGGGTGGTGGTGATGGGCAACTCGCTCGCGGGGGAGGGCGGGGGGCACAACCCGCTGGAGCCGGCGCGGGCGGGGTGCGCGGTGGCGACCGGGCCGCTGGTCGCGAACTTCACGGCGGTGGTGGCGCGGCTGCGCGAAGCGGGGGCGCTGCATGTCGCGGACGGGCCGGAGGGGATTGCGGCGTGGGTGGACGGGATGCTGCGCGATCCCGTGGCGCGTCGGGCGGCGGGGGAGGCAGGGCGGCAGGCGGCGGACGCCCACGCGGGGCTGCCGGGGGAGACGGCGGCGGCGCTGGTGCGGCTGCTGCCGGCGGGGGCCGTGGGGTGAGGGTCGGGCCGCCGGGGTTCTGGGCGCGCGACGGGGTGCTGCCGCGGCTGCTCGCGCCGGTGGCGGCGGTGGTGGCGGCGGCGACGGCGCGGCGGGTGGCGCGGGGGGGGTGGCGCGCGCCGGTTGCGGTGGTGTGCTGCGGCAACGCGGGCGTGGGCGGGGCGGGGAAGACCACGGTGGCGCTCGATCTGCTCGCGCGGCTGGCGGCGCAGGGGGCGGCGCCGCACGCCATCACGCGGGGGCATGGCGGGCGGGCGCGCGGCGTGCTGCGCGTGGGGCCCGGCGTGGGGGCGGGGCTGGCGGGCGACGAGGCGATGCTGCTGGCGGGGCTGGCGCCGACGTGGGTGGCGGCGGACCGCGCGGCGGGGGGGCGGGCGGCGGTCGCGGCGGGGGCGGGGTGCCTGGTCATGGACGACGGGCTGCAGAACCCGGGGCTGGTGCAGGACTGCGGGCTGCTGGTCATCGACGGCGCGGTGGGGTTCGGCAACGGGCGGGTCATGCCGGCGGGGCCGCTGCGCGAGCCGGCGGCGGCGGCGGCGGGGCGCTGCCGGGCGGC
Source organism: Janthinobacterium lividum (assembly GCA_050920955.1). Taxonomy (GTDB): domain Bacteria; phylum Pseudomonadota; class Alphaproteobacteria; order Acetobacterales; family Acetobacteraceae; genus CAXSEF01. Next base: position 6,825 of record JBPBQS010000109.1, read on the forward strand.
GGTGCTGGTGGGCGAGGATGCGACGGGGGCGCTGGCGGCGCTGCCGGCCGGGCTCGCGGTGCTGCGGGCGAGGCTCGTGCCGGTCGGCGGAGAGGCGTTGGTGGGGCGGCGGGTGTTCGCGTTCGCGGGGATCGCGCGGCCGTCGAAGTTCCACGCGACGCTGGCCGAGGCGGGGGCGGTCGTCGTGGGCACGCGCGACTTCGCGGACCACCACAGGTTCAGGGCGGGGGAGCTGGCAGGCGTGCTCGCGGAGGCGGCGCGGCTCGGGGCGGTCGCGGTCACCACGGCCAAGGATGCGGCACGGCTGCCGGAGGAGGTGCGCGCGAAGGTGGAGGTGCTCGGCGTGGCGATCGCGTGGGAGGACGAGGCGGGGCTCGAGGCGCTGCTGGGGGCGGTGCTGGGCAGGTAGGGAAGGAAGCCTTCTTTTTCTGAAGAAAAAGAAGCAAAAAGACTTTGCACGTTAGGAAGGACAGCCAGGTGGCCGGTTTTCTTCCTTGTGGCAGACGTTCTTTGGTTCTCTCTTTCAGGAAAGAACACGCTTGCTTCTCCTGCCGCGTGCGGAGGGCGGCCGGCCATGTTCAGGGCGGGCGTTCACCGTGGGGAAACGAAGGGCGTCCATCCTGTCGCCAGGTGGGTGGAGGCGGGAGGCGTGCAGGCAGGGGAGCGCAGGACCGTCTGGGCGGGCGCGGTGCTGGTCGCGGTTTGCGGCGTGTTCGCGGTCGAGGCGGTGTGGTGGAACCTCGTCGGGCACGGCGACAATCCGTTCGGGGATTTCTTCGCGCTCTGGTCCTACGCCAGGCTCGTGTTCCTGCATCCGGCGGCGCGGCTCTACGACCCGGCGTGGCTGCACCAGGCGCAGGTGGCCATCGGGATGCTTCCGGACGTGCAGGCGCCGTTCCCGTATCCGCCGACCTTCCTGCTGCTGGTCTGGCCGATCGGGCTGCTGTCGTTCTGGGGGGCGTATCTCGCCTGGGTGGGCGGCACGTTCTGTCTCTACCTGCTGGCGGTGTGCGCGGGCGCGCGGGGCAAGGTGGCGACCGTCGCGGTTCTGGTGCTCGCGCCCACGACCGCGGCGTGCGTGGCGTCGGGGCAGAGTGGGTTCCTGCTCGCGGCCCTGCTGGTTGGCGGCGTGCGGCTGCTGGGGCGGCGGCCGGTGCTGGCGGGGGTGCTGTTCGGGGTACTGACCTACAAGCCGCAGTTCGGGCTGCTCGTGCCGGTCGCGCTCGTGGCGGCGGGGCAGTGGCGGTGCGTCGCGGCCGCGTGCGTCGCCACGGCCGCGCTGCTGGCCCTGGACACGGCGGTGTTCGGCGCGGCGGCCTGGGGGGCCTGGCTGGGGTCGCTGCCGGGCTACGCCGCGCTGTTCGACGCGGCGACGGCGGGCAACCGGGTGCTCCCGACCGTGCTGAACAACGCCCTCGGCCTCGGGCTGTCGCGCGACGCGGCGCGGGGGGTGCAGGCGGTGGCGGCGCTGCTGGCGGCAGTCGCGGTGTGGGCGTCGTGGCGGCGGCCGGGGCCGTTCGCGGCGCCCGTGCTGCTGGCCGCGACGTGCCTCGCGACGCCGCACGCGTTCCTCTACGACCTGCCGATGCTGTCGGCGGCGGCCGTTCTGTTCGTGCGCGAGCGGCTGAAGTCGGCGGGAGCGGTGCCGGTGGGCGAGGCGGCAGGCGTCGTGGCGGTGCTGATGATGCCGGTCCCGGTGGTGGTGTTCGCGTCCGCGGTGCCGTTCAGCACGCTCGCGACCGGCGTGTTCCTCGGGCTCGCGCTGGCGGCGGGCGGAAGGGAACGGGTTTCGCGCCTTCGTGCGGGCTGGGAGAAGGGAAGGCGAGAGGCTCTGCCTCTGGACTCCGCCGGGGCCTGAGGCTCCGAGCACAGGCACGAAAGGCTTTTCTTGAAGTGGATTCTCAAGGCGAGCCTTGAGCGGAGTCCAGAGGCAGAGCCTCTGGCCTTCCTTGCTTCGCGACGCCGCGCACGACGGCGAAGGCGATGGCGTAGCTGAGCGCCGCGACAAGGAAGGGCGCGCCGGGGAACCAAGCCGGCGCGGAGGGCGCGGTGAAGACGCCGAACAGCCAGCCGGCGAAGACGGGCGAGACGATCGCGGTCAGGCCCTGCAGCGAGGACAGCGCGCCCTGCATCTCGCCCTGGCGGTCGGCGGAGGCGCGGGCGGAGACCATGGCCTGCACGGCGGGGCCGCTGACCGCGCCGAGGGCCTGCAGCGCGAGGGCGACGAAGACGAGGGCGGGCGTGACGGCGCCGGCGAGGCAGAGGAAGGCGGCGATGGCCATGCCGTAGCCGAGCATGGCGGTGCGGCGCTCGCCGAGGCGGCGGACGACGCGGCGGACCAGCAGGCCCTGCACCAGCGCGGAGCCGACGCCGATGGTGGCGAGCGCCAGGCCGTTGCCGCCCGGGCCCCAGCCGAGGCGGAGCTGGTTGGAGAGCACGAAGCTGCTCTGGAGGGAGCCCAGCGAGAACCAGGCGCAGCACCACACGAGGGCGAGGCGGGCGGTGTCGCGGTCGGCGCGCAGGACGGGGAGCAGGCCGACGGGGTTGGCGCGGCGCCAGGACAGGGGGCGGCGGCGGTCCAGGGGCAGGCTCTCGGGCAGGGCGAGGAGGCCGTAGAGCAGGTTGGCGCCGGCCAGCGCCGCAGCGGCCAGGAAGGGCAGGCGCAGGCCGTGGGCGCCAAGCAGGCCGCCGAGCGCCGGGCCGAGCACGAAGCCCACGCCGAAGGTGGCGCCGACCAGGCCAAAGCGCTGGGCGCGCTGGGCGGGGGGGGTCACGTCGGCGATGAAGGCGGTGGCGGCGGACGCGCTGGCGGCGGTGGCGCCGGCGATCATGCGGCCGACGAACAGCCAGGCGAGGCTGGGAGCCCAGGCCATCAGCAGGTAGTTCGCGCCGGTGCCGGCCACCGAGAGCAGGAGGACGGGGCGGCGGCCGAAGCGGTCGGACAGGGCGCCGAGCAGGGGCGAGCAGAGGAACTGCATCGCCGAGAATGCGGAGAGCAGCGCGCCCACCCAGATCGAGGCGGCGCCGGGCGGGAGGTGCGAGAGCTGCACGACCAGGCCGGGGACGACGGGGACCACGAGGCCGAAGCCGAGGGCGTCGAGCGCCAGCGTGGCCAGCACGAAGCCGACGCGGGGCGCGGGGGCGGGCATGTCGCTCACAGGTCGAGGCGTCCCTGGCGGTCGCGGGTGGCGGCGACGGGGACCTCGCCGTCGGCGAAGCGCAGGCGCACGCGGCCGTCGCGCGGCATGTCGGCGGCGCGGGGCACGGCGCGGCCCTTCGTGTCGAGGACCAGCACGAAGCCGCGGGCCAGGACGGCCTCGTAGGAGACGGAGTCCAGGCGGGCGGCGAGGCCCTCCAGGCGGGCGCGGCGCTCGCGCAGGGTGGCGCGCAGGCCGGAGTCCGAGAGGCGGGGGAGGAGGGCAGAGGCTTCGGCGGCGCGCTGGCGGACGGCGTGGCGCAGGGCGGCGCGCAGGTGGGCGGAGGCGAGCGCCAGCGTGGCGCGGCGGGCGGCGACGGCGGAGGCGGGGTCGCGCAGGCGGTGGATCGCGTTGGCCAGCGAGGCGGCGCGTCGGGCGAGCAGGCCGGGCAGGGCCAGGCGCAGGCGCAGGGCGCGGTCGGCCACCGTGGCGCGCAGGCCGCGCAGCAGGGCGGGGCCGTCGGGCAGGCGGTGGGCGACGGCGGCGAGGCGCGCGGTGCGGCGGGCGACAAGGTTGGCGGCGGCCAGCTCCAGGCGCTGGGCGCGGTCGTCGAGGCGCTGGCGGGCGGTGCCGAGGAGGGCCGGGAGGTCGGGGAGGCGGGCGCTCGCGCGGTCGAGGCGGATGCGGCGGGCCTGGGCCATGCGGGCGGTGGCGCCGTCGAGGCGGGCGGCGGTGTGGCGCAGGTCGGCCAGCAGCTCCAGGCGCTGGGGGACGGCCATCTCGGCGGCGGCGGTGGGCGTGGGGGCGCGTCGGTCGGCGACGTGGTCGAGCAGGGTGGTGTCGGTTTCGTGGCCCACGGCGGAGATCAGCGGGATGCGGCAGGCGTAGGCGGCGCGCAGGACGGCCTCGTCGTTGAAGGCCATCAGGTCCTCCAGCGAGCCGCCGCCGCGGGCCACGATCAGGAGGTCGGGGCGGGTGTAGCGCGCGCCCGGCGTGCCGCGCGGCGGCAGCGCGTCCATGCCGGCGATGGCGGCGGCGATGCGGCCGGCCGCCGCCGGGCCCTGCACCGGGACGGGCCAGAGCAGGAGGGCGCGGGGGAAGCGGCGGGCGATCGTGGTCTGGATGTCGTGCCACACCGCGCCCTGCGCCGAGGTGATCACGCCGATGGTCAGAGGCAGGCGGGGCAAGGTTTTGCGGCGGGCGGGGTCGAACAGGCCCTCGGCGGCGAGGCGGACGCGCAGCATCTCGATGCGGGCGAGCAGCGCGCCGGCGCCGGCGTATTCCAGGCGCTCGATCATGAGCTGGTAGGAGGAGCGCTCGCCGTAGGTCGTCAGGCGGCCGGTGGCGATCACCTCCACGCCGTTCTCCGGCTCCAGCGCCAGGCGGCCGGCGGCGCTCTTCCAGATCACGCAGGCGATCTTGGCGGTCTCGTCCTTGAGCGAGAGGTAGATGTGGCCGGAGCCGTAGCGCTTGCACTCGGTGATCTCGCCGCGCACCCGGACGCGGCCGAAGGCGCCCTCGAGCGTGCGTTTCACCGCGCCGGAGAGCTCGGCGACCGAGTACTCGGGGACGTTGCCGGGGGTCGCCGCGTCCGGGGCGGGGGCGGCCGGGCTGGCGGCGGTGCGGCGGCGGGGGGCGGGGCGGAGCGCCGGGCCTTCGGAGAGGTCGACCATGGGGTGGCTATGCGCCGGCGGCGGCGGGGAGGCAACGGAAGCAAGGTTGAGGCGCTGCCTCAAACTCCGCCAAGGGCTGGGCCCTTGGATCGCCTTCTCTTAAGTAAAGGGATCAAAGGGCCTCGGGCCCTTTGCGGGTTCGGGCAGAGCCCGACCTTTCTTCCTGGGCGCGGCCCGTTGGGAAAGTCGGGCTGCAGGGAGGGTGCGGGATGCGGGTGCTTCTGGTCGGGTCCGGGGGGCGGGAGCACGTGCTCGCCTGGGCGATTTCGCGCAGCCCGTTGCTGAGCGAGCTGGTGGCGGCGCCGGGGAGCCCGGGGATCGCGGCGTTCGCGCGCTGCGTTCCGGTGGGCGTGGGCGACGTGGCGGGGCTGGTGGCGCTGGCGCTGGCGGAGCGGATCGACCTGGTGGTGCCTGGGCCGGAGGGGCCGCTGGTCGCGGGGCTGGCGGACGCGATGGCGGCGGGGGGGGTCGCGTGCTTCGGGCCGAGCGCGGCTGCGGCGCGGCTGGAGGGGAGCAAGAGCTTCACGCGCGAGGTGGCGGACGCGGCGGGCATCCCGGGGGCGCGGTGGGAGCGGTTCGACGACGCGCACGCGGCGCACGACTTCGTCCGCAGGCGGGGAGCGCCGATCGTGGTCAAGGCGGACGGGCTCGCGGCGGGCAAGGGGGTCGTGGTCGCGGCCACGGTCGCGGAGGCGGAGGCGGCGGTCGACGCGATGATGCGCGACGGGGCGCTGGGGGTCGCGGGGGCGTCGGTGGTGATCGAGGAGTGCCTGGAGGGCGACGAGGTCAGCCTGTTCGCGCTGTGCGACGGGACGGAGGCGGTGCTGCTGGGGGCGGCGCAGGACCACAAGCGGCTGGGGGACGGGGACACGGGGCCCAACACAGGGGGGATGGGGGCGGT
>JBPBQS010000215.1:0-12471 GCA_050920955.1 Janthinobacterium lividum
GGTCGTGCGGCTCGGGCTCGCCGTTGCGGCGCGGCGGCTTGGGGGTGGAGTTGCCCCCGGTGCTCCAGGGTCCGTCATCCGAAGGCATGTCTGGTCGCCGATCCGCTGTGGCCGGCCGTGCCGGGGTCGGGCCGAAGCTGGCATGGGCGGGGGAGAAAGCAAGGCCGGGGACGTGCAGTGTCCGGCCGGGAGGCCTGCGGGCGGGCAGGGCGTGTCGCCGGACGCCGGGCGCGTCGTGGCCGCGCAGGCGCGTCGCGGGGCGCGGGCGCGCGGGGTTGTGTTCGCGGCGCGGGCAGGCCGGGGCGGCGGGCCCGCCTCCAGCGTTGGCATGGGCGGCGGCGCGGGCCATATCTGCGGCCGGGGGACGCGGTGTTCCCGTGCGGAGACTGCCTGCCCATGGCCGAGCCAGACGTCGATACCCTGCGCGACATCCTGCGCGCCATCGCGGCGCCCGGGGGCGAGGGGGACATCGTGGCCGCCGGCCTCGTGGAAAGCATCCAGGCGAAGGGCAGCCTGGTGCAGGTCACGCTGCTGACCGACAAGGCGCGGGCGCGCGAGATGGAGGGGATCGGCCGGCAGGTCGAGCAGCTTCTGTCGCGCGAGCGGGGCGTGACCAACGTGTCCACCGTGCTGACCGCGCATCGCGGCGGAAGCGCGGCCGGGGGCGCCGCGCCGGGGCCGAACGGGGCGGTCGCGCGCTCGTCGGGCGGCGCGGCGATGCCGGCGGCCGGCGGGCATGGGCACGACCACGGGCCGGGCGGACATTCGCACGGGCCGAAGGCGGGGCCGGCCCAGGGTCCGTCGGGCGGGGGGGCGAAGGGGGCGTCGCTGCTGCCGGAGGTGCGCTCGATCGTGGCGGTGGCGTCGGGCAAGGGCGGCGTGGGCAAGTCGACCACGGCGGTGAACCTGGCGGTGGCGCTGGCGCGGCAGGGGCTGCGCGTGGGGCTGCTCGACGCCGACATCTACGGGCCGAGCCTGCCGCGCATGCTCGGGCAGAACCGCAAGCCGACGATCGTGGGCGAGCGGATGCAGCCGATCGAGGCGTGGGGCCTGAAGGCGATGTCGATCGGGTTCCTGGTGGACGAGACCACCGCGATGATCTGGCGCGGGCCGATGGTGATGGGCGCGCTGGAGCAGATGATGGGGCAGGTGGACTGGGGGGCGCTCGACATCCTCGTGGTCGACATGCCGCCGGGCACGGGCGACGCGCAGCTCACCATGGCGCAGAAGGTTGCCATCACCGGGGCGGTGATCGTCTCCACGCCGCAGGACATCGCGCTGATCGACGCGAGGCGCGCGGTGTCGATGTTCGAGAAGACGCGGGTCAGCGTGCTCGGCATCGTGGAGAACATGAGCTTCTTCTGCTGCCCGAAGTGCGGCGAGCGGACGGAGATCTTCGGGCACGGCGGCGCGCGGCAGGAGGCGCGGACGCACGGGGTCGAGTTCCTCGGCGAGGTGCCGCTGCTGCTGGAGATCCGCACCAACGCGGACGCGGGCACGCCGGTCGTGACGCAGGCGCCGGACAGCGAGGCGGGGCGGGCCTACACGGCGCTGGCGGCGCGGGTCTGGGAGAAGACGCAGGGGCGGCTGCGCGAGATCGAGAGCGCGGCGCCGCGGATCGTCGTGCAGTAGGAAGCAAGGCCGGGCCCTGCCCGGACCCGCCAGGGGCGAGCCGCCCCTGGACCGGCTTCTCTCAAGGGATGCGTTCCAAGGGCGCAGCCTTTGGCGGAGTCCAGAGGCAGAGCCTCTGGCCTTGCTTGCTTCAGGGGCCGGCGGGGGCCTTCGGCAGGAAGGGCAGGAAGCCGCGGAGCATGTCCGTGGGGACGTCGATCATCTGGTGGCTCGAGCTGTCGATGAACATGAGGAGCTGGCTGCCGCGGCCGAGCAGGAGGCCGTCCTTGCCGCGGATCTCGTGCTCCAGGGTGACGAACTTGCGGTTGTTCTTGCCGACGCGGATGCGGACGAGGATGGCCTCGAACTCGCGGGCCTCGCGCAGGAACTTGTGGGCGAACTCGGCGGTCAGGATGAAGAAGCTGGTGGTCTTGAGGTCGAAGTTCGGCACGCAGCGGGCGAAGAACAGCTCGCGCGTCTTGCCGACCCAGCGGACGTAGTTGGCGAAGTAGATGTTCCCCACCGAGTTGGTGTCGTCGTAGGTCGGGATCACGTCGTACTGGAACCAGTGGCCGTCGAACCAGCCCATCGAGGGGCCGCCGACCTGCGCCTGCGCCGGGTCCTGCGGCATGGCGGGGCGGGACGGAGGGGCGGCTTCGGCGGGCGCCGCGGCGGGGGCGGCGTCGGGCACGGCGGGGGCGGCCAGCAGCGGCAGGGCCGCGAGCAGGGGCAGCAGCGGGGCGAGCGTGGTCAGGGGCGCGAGGGCCGCGTAGTCGCCGATCGCGAAGCAGGCGGTGGACGCGATGCCGAGCAGGAAGCACAGCATGGCGTCGTGCGGGCGGGCGCGGCCGGCGACCTGGAGCAGCAGGCAGACGGCGTAGCCCACGAAGAAGCTGCCGAACGGGGCGATCAGGGCCAGCAGCGGCGCGCCGGCGGCCCAGGCGCCGCCGGACAGGAGGAGGGCGGCGAGCAGCATCCACAGCGGGCTCTGCACCAGCGCCGCGGGCACCAGGGCGAGGACGGGGCTGTTGCTGCGGCGGATCGTGGCGTCGAGGAACCAGCGGGTCGCGGCGTAGGCGCTGTCCACGGTGGAGGCGACGGCGATCGCGGCCCACAGGCCGAACAGCCAGGCGGCGGGGTGGCCGGCGGGACCCGCGGCGGCGAGCGTGCGGGCCAGCGCGGAGGAGGCCTCGGCGACGCCGTCGAAGGCGCGGTCGGGGGCGGCGCCGGCCGGCAGGGCAGCGGCGAAGCCGGCGTTCAGGGCGATGAGCGCGAAGAACAGCGCGCCGCCGGCGGCATAGGCGCGTGCGGTGGAGGCGCCGTCGTGGCGGATGCGCAGGGCGCGGTGCCACTGCTGCAGGTCGAGCCAGGGGCCGAGCAGGAAGCCGACGAGGGAGGGCAGCATCAGGCCGTAGAGGCGGGCGTCGAGCGGGCCGGCCGTGCGGGCAGGGCCGGTCGCGGGCAGCAGCGCGAAGGCGCCCGCGGCCAGCGCCAGGCCGGCGGCGAGCATGGCGGCGTGCATGGCGCGGAAGTCCTGGACGCGGACGATGTGACCGACGGCGCAGGCGACCACGGCGAGCAGGAGGGCGACCGGCAGGGCGAGGCCGCCGACGAGGGGGGCCAGGAACTCGGCGGCAAAGGCGAACAGGGTGATGCCGACGGCGACCACCTGGTAGGTCATCAGGACGCCGGAGTAGCGCGTGGCGAGGCGGTCGAAGCGGGCCTGCAGGGTCTCGGGGCCGCCGGGCTTCGGGCCGAGCCACTCCAGCGCGCCGCCGAACAGGGCGAGGCCGCAGGCGTTGGGCACGGCGAAGGCGAGGAAGCCCGGCCAGCCGTACAGGTACATCACGTGCATCGAGTAGAAGAAGCCGAGGCCCCACAGCCACGACAGGGCGATGGTGGGGGACCAGGCCAGGGATTGACGCCACATCTCTGCCGGTTCGCTCCGAGGGTGGGTGGTGTGGGTCCGGCCGGTCCTGGCCGTGTCGCGCCGCGGCAGGGTCCGCGCGGGCCCGCCCGGGCGTTCTACGCGCCCACGAAGAAGAATCCCAGCGCAAGCAGGACGTAGACGCCGACCAGGAGCAGGCCCTCGAACCAGGTGGTCTCGCCGTCGCCGGCGACCGAGTTCACGATCAGGGCGCAGGCGGCGATCGCGAACAGGTCCAGCGGCGCGAACACCAGGGTCATGGGGTGGCCGATCGCCCAGCTCAGCAGCACCAGGGCGGGGGCGACGACCAGCGCCATCTGGATCGCCGAGCCGACGCAGATCGACAGCACCAGGCCCATGCGGTCCGCGCGCGCGAAGCCCACGGCCGCGAACAGGTCGGCCGAGGTGCCGACCACGGCCAAGGCGACCACGCCGAGGAAGGTGGTGGACAGGCCGAGGCCCTCGCCGGTGGCCTCCAGGGCGGAGGAGACGATCTCGGACTCCCAGGCGATGGCCAGGGTGGCGGCGACCAGGACGACCAGGGCGCGGGTCAGGCTCCAGGGGGCTTCCGCCCCGGCCTCGGCGGCCGGGGGCTCGTCGCCGGAGAAGACGTCGCTGTGGGTGACGAGGGTGTAGGCGAGGTTGCCGGCGTAGAGCAGGAGCAGGATCGCGGCCACGCCCAGGCTGAGGGCCTCGTCGCCCGGGCCGGTGGCGGCGCCGCGGGTGCGCAGGGCGAGGTCGAACACCGCGGGCAGCAGCAGGGCGATCAGGGTCAGTACCAGGAGAGAGGACAGCAGGCCGGCGTTCTCGCGGTCGAAGCGCTGCCGCCTGCGGCCGACGGAGCCGGCGAGCACGGCCAGCCCGAGGCCGAGCAGGCTGGTGGCCATGATGGAGCCGGTGACCTGCGCGCGCACCACCGCGGCCTGGCCGTCGGCGAGCACGAACAGGGCGAGCACGAGCTCGGCGATGGAGCCGAAGCTCACGGTGACGAGGCCGCCGATCGCGGGGCCGGCGTGGTGGGCGAGGTGCTCGGTGGCGCGCTTGACCCAGTCGGCAAGCACGCCGATCCCCGCGGCCCCGGCCACGAACACCACCCAGGCGGGCATGCCCGGCCACAGCGCGCGGCCGCCGTACTGCAGCAGCGGGGCGATCGGCACGAGGGCGAGGAGAAGCAGGCGCACGGGCATGGGCAGGTCCCTCGACGCCGGCCGGGCGGGGAGCGCCCGGGGGTGGGCTGGGCCGTCGTTGCGGCGTCGATAGCCCGGGCAGGCGCCGTGGGCCAGGGCGGCATTAACCTCCTGTTCACGGTCCGGGTCGGAAACGCGGGGGATTTCCGGGCGGTTCGGGGTGGCGGCGTGGGGCGATCAGGGCGGCATTAATCATTCGTTCACGCTACGTTCGGGCCGGGGTTCGTGGCGGGAATGTTGCAGCCCGGGGTGGCGCCGCGGGCTAGGGTGGGCGGATGTCCCTGTTCCATGACGATGCGATCCGCGGCGCCGTGCAGCGCTGCGAGGTGGCGGCGCTGCGCGGGCTCGCGGGGGTGCTGCGGTGGCTGGGGCCGGTGCGCGCGTCCGACGCGGGGGGGTGGGTGGCGCGCCTGGTCGGGCCGCGGCTGCCGGCGTCGCGGGTCGCGGACGCGAACCTGGTGCGGGCGCTGCCGGCGCTCGGGGCCGCGGAGCGCGCGGCGGTGATCCGCGCGGTGTGGGACAACCTCGGGCGCAACGCGGCGGAGCTGCCGCATCTGGCGAGGCTGGGGCGTACGGAAGCGGGGCCGGGGTGGGAGCTGGAGGGCGAGGCGCACGTCGAGGCGCTGCGTGCGGCGGGGGTGCAGGCGGTGTTCTTCTCCGGGCATTTCGGCAACTGGGAGATGGTGCTGCCGATCGCGGCCAGGCTCGGGGTGCCGGTGGCCGGGTTCTACCGCGCCGCGTCCAATGCGGCGGTGGACGGGTTCGTGCAGGCCTTGCGACAGGATGCGCTCGGGCCGGGGGTCGCGATGTTCGCCAAGGGGCGGCAGGGCGCGCGGGCGGCGCTGGCGCACCTGCGCGGCGGGGGGTCGCTGGGGCTGCTCGTGGACCAGAAGATGAACGACGGGATCGCGGTGCCGTTCCTGGGGCGCGACGCGATGACGGCGACGGGGATGGCGGAGATGGCGCTGCGCTTCGGCGCCGCGGTGGTGCCGGTGCGGGTGGTGCGGCTCGGGCCGGCGCGGTTCCGGCTGGTGTGCGAGGCGCCGCTGGTCGTGGCGCGCACGGGGGAGCGGGCGGCGGACGTGCGGGCGCTGACGGTGGCGATGAACGCGGTGCTGGAGGGGTGGGTGCGGGCGGACCCGGGGGCGTGGCTTTGGCTGCACAGGCGGTGGCCGAAGGAAGGTTGAGGCTCTGCCTCAAACTCCGCCAAGGGCTGGGCCCTTGGATCGCCTTCCCTTAAGTAATGGGTTTCCAAAGGCCTCCAGGCCTTTGGCGGGTTTGGGCAGAGCCCATGCTTTCCTGCTTTTCCTTTGCGGGGTGACGGCATGGCGAAGGCCGAGGAGCCGCGGGTCGCGTCGGGCGAGGTGATCGCCTTCCGTCTGTTCGACGTTGCGTATGCGGTGGACCTGGTGCGGGCGGAGGCGATCTGGAGCGCGCGGCCCGGTGCCGGGAGCGCACGGCGGCGGCTGAGTGCGACGTCGCCCAAGGCGGTGGCGTACGACGTGCCGCCGGTGGTGCTGACGCTGGAGCCGGTGGCGCTGGTGATCGAGGGGCACATGGCGGTGGCCGGGGTCACGGCGCGTCTGTACGACTTCGGGGTGCTGACGCTGGCGCTGCGGGTGCCGGCGGCGGACCTGGGGTGGGCGGGGTTCGCGGCGCTGGTGAATGCGGTGGATGCGGCGGTGGGGCCGGGGGCGGAGCATCCGGTGTGGCGGACGCTGCGCGAGCAGGTGTGCGGGCTGCTGGAGGCGGCGCTGGAGCGGCCGACGCTCTCGGTGCTGGAGGAGGACTACCTGATCGGGATGGTGCGCGCCTTCGACCGGGCGATGAGTGCGGCCGAGATCGGGGAGCGGCTGGACCTGGTGCCGCTGCTGTCGGGGGAGGCGCGGGCGCTGTCGGAGGGGGCGCGGCAGGACCTGCTGCGCAAGCGGTTCTCGTACTACACGGACGACCTGGTGGTGCTGACGTGGGACCGGGCGTTCCTGTACGAGCCGCACGGGGACTCGGACGTGCTCGACGTGCTGGAAGTGGCGAACGCGCAGCTGCTGGAGGTGCGGTACTACGACGAGCTGCTCGATGACGAGCTGCCGCGGATGTACGACCTGGTGGAGCGCACGCGGCGGGGCGGGGGGGTGCTGTCGTCGCGCAGGTTCGCGCGGCTGGCACGGCGGCTCTACGCGCTGGTCGCCGAGGTCACGGAGCTGACGGAGAAGGCGGACAACGCGCTGCAGGTCACGGAGGACGTCTACCTCGCGCGGATCTACACGGCGGCGCTGGAGCTGTTCCGGGTGCGGGTCGTGGCCGCCGGGGTGGACCGCAAGCTCGCGATCATACGCGACACGTACGCGGCGCTGTACGACGAGGCGTCGGGGGGGCGGGCGGCGCTGATGGAGCTGGCGATCGTGGTGCTGATCGTGGTCGAGATCGTGCTCGCGGTGCTGCGGCCGTAGCGGGCCCGCTGCCGGGGCTGCGGAATTGTCACGGGAGTGACACCGCGGGCGGGCGCGGCATCGGGTAGGTGCGGGGCCGTAACGGGACCCGGAGGCGGCATGTCGGACGTGACGATGGATGGCAGGATCGGCGGCGGCCCCACGGGGCTGTCGGACTCGCGGCCGCGCATGGACGGCAAGACGCATCCGGGCGGGGCGCTGGCGTTCCTCGCGGTGCTGCTGCTCGGGCTCGGCTACGCGGCGTTCAGCATCTACAGCGACGTCCAAGACGTCGGCGAGCACGGGCTCGCGGTGGGCGCGCTGGTGCTGCTGGGGCTCGCGCTGCTGATCGCGCTGGGGTTCGAGTTCGTCAACGGCTTCCACGACACGGCCAATGCGGTCGCCACCGTGATCTACACGCACAGCCTGCCGCCGCTGGTCGCGGTGGTGTGGTCCGGCACGTTCAACTTCCTCGGCGTGCTGACGTCGTCGGGCGCGGTCGCGTACGCGATCGTCAGCCTGCTGCCGGTGGAGCTGATCCTTCAGGTCGGCAGCGGCGCGGGCTACGCGATGATCTTCTCGCTGCTGATCGCGGCGATCATCTGGAACCTGGGGACCTGGGCGTTCGGCATCCCGAACTCCTCGTCGCACGCGCTGATCGGCTCGATCATGGGCGTGGGGCTCGCGAACCAGCTGATGGCGCCGGCGGGGCAGGCGACCTCGGGCGTGGACTGGGGCCAGGCGGTCAAGATCGCCGAGGCACTGCTGTTCTCGCCGCTGATCGGCTTCGTGCTGGCCGGCGCGCTGCTGCTCGCGATGAAGCTCGTGATCCGCAACAAGGCGCTCTACGAGGCGCCCAAGGGCAACAAGCCGCCGCCGGGGCCGATCCGCGCGCTGCTGATCGCGACCTGCACCGGCGTCAGCTTCTTCCACGGCAGCAACGACGGGCAGAAGGGCATGGGGCTCATCATGCTGATCCTGATCGGCGCGGCGCCGACGGCGTATGCGTTGAACCGCGCGGTGCCGGAGAGCACGACGCCCGCGTTCCTGCAGGCGATGGGCGACGCGCAGGGTGTGTTCAAGGCGCATGCCGAGGGCGCGGCCGTGCCGGGCGACGCGGCGGCGGCGCGCCACGTCGTGGGCGAGGCGCTCAAGACCAAGGCCGTGAACACCGCGGCGGTGTACGCGGCGCTCGGCGTGCTGTCGGCCGACATAGGCGACCAGGTGAAGCAGTACGGCGCGATCAAGGCGGTGCCGGCGCAGGCGACGCAGAGCGTGCGCGGCGACATGTACCTCGAGTCCGACGCGATCCGGGTCATGGGTGCCAAGCCCGCCGGGTTCAGCGACCAGGAGGTGGCCACGCTCAAGGCCGGGCGCGGCTGGCTCGACCGCGGCACGCGGTTCATCCCGACCTGGGTGAAGGTCTCCGTGGCGCTGGCGCTCGGGCTCGGCACGATGGTCGGCTGGAAGCGCATCGTCGTCACGGTCGGCGAGAAGATCGGCAAGACGCACATGACCTACGCGCAGGGCGCCTCGGCCGAGATCGTGGCAATGTTCACGATCGGGCTGGCCGACATGTACGGGCTGCCGGTGTCGACGACGCACGTGCTGTCGAGTGGCGTCGCAGGCTCGATGGCGGCCAACGGGTCGGGGCTGCAGTGGGCGACGCTGCGCTCGATGGCGCTCGCGTGGGTGCTCACGCTGCCGGCGGCCATGGCGATCGCGGGGCTGCTGTTCGTGATCCTGCGGCAGGTGTTCTGAGGCGGGCTGTCCTGAGGGAAGGAAGCAAGGCCTTCTTTTTCTGAAGAAAAAGAAGCAAAAAGACTTTGCATGATTGGGCCTGTGCCACGCGGTTGGCACAGGCCCTTATCGGTTAAAGTTCTTTGGTTCTTTCTTTCAAGAAAGAACTGCTTGCTTGCTTCTTCTAGGGCTGTGGCGGCAGGACGCGGTCAAGCCAGGCCTCGATGGCGGCGGCGATGTCGTCGCTGTCGGACTCCAGCATCATCATGTGGCCGTTGCCGTGGACGCCGTGCTCGGCCAGGACGATGTGCTCGGCGGGGATGCCGGCCTGGGCGAGGAACTCCGTGGTGCAGTGGTCGCTGGACGCGCGGAACGAGGCCTCCGCGGTGACCACGGCGATGGGCACGGTGGCCAGGTGGGGCAGGCGGCGCGCCGGGGCGCCTTGCAGGATGCAGCGCATCAGGGCGGGGTCGGCGGGCGCGGGCTGCAGCGCGGGCGCGAGGTCGGCGGGGGAGGCTGCGGGCGGGTCGAAGTCCAGGGGCACGCGGGTGATGCCGTAGGGGCGGGCCAGGGCGTCGGCGTAGGTGTACCAGTCGGCGCCGCCGTGGAAGGCGGGGTCGCGGAACGGGGGGCCGTTGGGCTCGACGGCGACCAGGGCGCGGACGAGATCGGGGTGGCTGTCGGCGACCTTCCAGCCGAAGGCGCCGGACTGCGAGTGGGTCAGCAGGATCGCGGGGCCGGTGCGTTGCAGGAGGGCGACGAGGGCGGGGTCGTTCAGCTCCTCGGAGTGGAGCGCGCTGGCGATGCTCTCGACCTGGGAGGCGAAGAACTGGTCGAAGGCGGGGTTGCCGGGCACGCCGGGGCCGCCGGGCCACTGCGTGTGCAGGGCGGACTGCGGGTAGAGCGCGTAGGCCTCGGGGCCGGTGAACAGGCTGGCGACGTCGCGGGTGGAGAAGCGCATCGTCGGGCCGTAGCCGCGTTCGGACTGGCCGGAGCGGCCGCGGCCGACCTGGTCGACCACGTAGACGTCGTGGCCGTGGCCAGCGAACCACTGCGCCCAGCCGGGACGGCCGTCGGGCGTGCCCAGGAAGTTGGTGCCGGTCTGCGCGGTGCCGTGGACCATCACCACGGGGAGCGACGCGGGCGAGCCGGGCGGGGCGGGGGACGTCGGCGGGAGGTGGCGCACGTACATCTGGCCGGACATGAACTGCGCGCCGGCGTCGTCGACGTAGCGGCCGCCGACGAAGAAGTAGGGGGCGGGGTCGTCCGGGGCGGCGCGGGCCTGGGGGGCGGCGAGGAGGAACGCCAGGGCGAGGGCGGCAGCGGTGCGCGGCATCGGGCGTTTCCCGTCGGTTCGGCGCGGCGGGCGCCGGGCGGGGGGGACGATGGCACGGCGGCGGGGGGGCGCAAGGGCGGCAAGGCCGGTGCGCTGCCCTGGACCCGCCGGGGGCAGCGCCCCCTGGCCCGCGTCCGAAGCGGCAACGGCGGCGCCCCGGGGCTGGTGGCGGGACGGGCGCGGGGCGTATCGTGGAAGCGGAAACAGGCCCGGAGGCCCGTCTTGCGACCGACCCGACCCCTTGCTCTCGCGTGCTTCCTGTTCGCCGCCGCCCCAGCGCTGGCCGCGCCCGATGCGCCGCCGGCCGTGGCGGGAGTCGCCGATCCGGGTGCGGCGGCGGCGGCGCAGTTCGCGCCGTGGGGCTACGACATGTCGGCGCTGGACCGGGCGGAGAAGCCGGGGGCGAACTTCTTCGACTACGCGAACGGAACCTGGCTCAGGGATGCGCCGATCGCGGCGGATCGCAGCAGCGCGGGCAACTTCATCGCGCTTGCCGACCTGTCGGAGGCGAGGGTGCACGCGATCCTGGAGGCGGCTGCGGCCGGGGTTGCGCCGAAGGGCACGGGTGCTGCGGCGTCCGGGGACGGCGCGGGGCGGATCGGGGCGTTCTACCACGCGTTCATGGACGAGGCGCGGGTCGAGGCGCTGGACGCGAAGCCGCTGGGGCCGGACCTGGCGGCGATCCGGGCGGCGGCGGATCCGTCGGCGATCGCGGCGCTGATGGGGCGGGCGCAGCGCGGGTTCCTGTCCAGCGTGTTCGCGCTGCAGATCTCGGCGGACCAGAAGGACGCGCACCGCTACAGCGTCTACCTCGGGCAGGGCGAGGGCGGGCTGCCGGATCGTGACGAGTACCTGTCGCCGGATTTCGCACCGCAGCGGGAGAAGTACCGGGCGTATGTCGCGGCGGCGCTCGGCATGGCGGGGTGGGCGGAGCCGGAGCGTGCGGCGGACGCGGTGCTGGCGCTGGAGACGGAGATCGCGAAGGCGGGGTGGACGCGGGCGGAGCGGCGCGACCCGATCCGGACGTACAACCCGGTCGAGGTGTCGGCGCTGGCGGGGTATGCGCCGGGGTTCGACTGGGCGGCGTTCCTGGGGGCCGCCGGGCTCGGGGGGCTGGGCAACATCGTGCTGGTGGAGAACACCGCGGTGCGCGACGTGGCCGCGATCCTCGGGCGCACCGAGGTCGTCACGCTGCAGGCGTGGGCGGCGTTCCACCTGGTGTCGGCGGCTTCGCCCGAGCTGTCCAAGCGGTTCGCCGAGGCGCACTTCGACTTCTTCGGGCGCACGCTGAACGGGCAGCCGTCGGAGCGGGCGCGGTGGAAGCGGGCGGTGGCGGCGACGAACCGCGCGCTTGGCGAGGCGGTGGGGGAGCGCTACGTGGCGCAGTTCTTCCCGCCGGCGTCGAAGGCGGCGATGGACCGGCTGGTGGGCGACCTGAAGACGGCGCTGCACCACCGGCTGGAGACCGTGACCTGGATGGACGAGCCGACGCGGGCGGAGGCGCTGCGCAAGCTCGACGCGCTCGACGTGCAGGTGGGGTATCCGAAGCAGTGGCGGGACTACGCCGCGCTGAAAGTGAAGGCGGACGACCTGTACGGCGACGTGGAGCGGGCGACGGACTTCGAGTGGGAGCGCCAGGTGAGGCGCCTCGACAAGCCGGTCGATCGCGACGAGTGGGAGATGAGCCCGCAGACGGTGAACGCCTACAACGAGCCGAGCTTCAACGAGGTGGTGTTCCCGGCCGCCATCCTGCAGCCGCCGTTCTTCAACCCGGACGCGGACGAGGCGGTGAACTACGGCGCGATCGGCGGGGTGATCGGCCACGAGATGACGCACAGCTTCGACGACCAGGGGCGCCACTACGACGAGCAGGGCAACCTGCGCGACTGGTGGAGTGCCGGCAGCGCCGAGCGGTTCGGCGTGCTCGCCGCGAAGCTGGGCGCGGAGTTCGACGCGATGCAGCCGTTCCCCGGCGTGCACATCAACGGCGCGCTGACGATGGGCGAGAACATCGCCGACCTGGGCGGGCTGAACCTCGGGCTCGACGCGTACCACGACCATCTGGCGAAGGCGCCGGCGCCGGTCGTGGGGGGCATGAGCGGCGACCAGAGGGTGTTCCTGGGGTGGGCGCAGGCGTTCCGGGCGAAGCTGCGCGAGAGTGCGGCGAAGCAGCGGCTGGTCACGGACCCGCACTCGCCGCCGGAGGCGCGCGTGGACGGGCCGGTGTCGAACGTCGACGCC
>JBPBQS010000283.1:0-12427 GCA_050920955.1 Janthinobacterium lividum
GGCGGTCGCGGGCGGCGGCGGGGACGGGGCTCGGCCTCGCGATCGTCAAGCACATCGTCAACCGGCACCGGGGGCGGCTGCTGATCGAGAGCGAGGAGGGGCAGGGGGCGCGGTTCAGCGTCTGGCTGCCGGCGGGGGAGTGAGCAAGGAAGCATGGGCTCCGCCCAAACCCGCAAAGGGTCCGAGGACCCTTTGATCCCCTTGCTTAAGTGAAGCCATCCAAGGGGCTTCCCTTGGCGGAGTTTGAGGCAGAGCCTCATGCTTGCTTCCTGTCCGTCTCGGCCAGGGCGGTTTCGGGGGCGGGGATGCGGCGGTTCTGGGGCGTGGTGGCGTTGCTGTGCGTGGCGGCGCCGGCGTGGGCCGATCCGGTCAGGGTCCTGTTCGTGGGCAACAGCTTCACGCACGGGCGCTACGACCCGGCGCGCAACGACAACGCGGGGTTCGACTCCGGGCCGGGGGCCGCGGCCGGGCCGCACGTGCACGACCTGCTGTGCCTGACGGCGGCGACGTGCAGCGCCGCGGAGAGCGTAGCGGCGAACGACCCGGACGGCGCGGCGTATCCGCCGCTCGCGTTCACGCTGCGGCAGAAGCTCGACCACCTCGCGGCGACGCCGTCGGCGCAGTACGCGGAGGCGGGGCCGTTCGGGGGCGTGCCGGGGGTGTTCCTGCAGCTCGCGCGCGACGCGGGGCTGGACTACGACGTGTCGGTCATCGCGGTGAGCGCGGCGACGCTGGCGGGCAGGAGCTTCAACGGGAGCGTGGCGAACTCGGCGCTGATCGGCAGCGCGCGGTGGGACCGCGTGGTGATGCAGGACCAGAGCTTCGAGCCGCTGCCGCCGAGCGTGGTGGTCGACGGGCGCAGCGTGGCGACGCGGGGCGACCCGGCGACGTTCCAGGCGGGGGTCGACGGGCTGGTGGGCAAGATCGACGCGGCGGACGCGGCGGCGGGCAGGGGGCCGGTCCCGGTGACGCTGTACGAGACGCCGCCGATGGCCAGCTACGGCTACGCGAGCGCGCGGGCGGACGCGCCGATCTACGGCAGCAGCACCAGCGCGCCCGGCGGGCCGAACGCGCCGTACGTGGGGGCGGCGAACCCGGTGGCGCAGATGGCGGGCGACCTGCACCGGGCGTATTTCACGGCGGCGGCGGCGTGGAACGCGGCGAACCCGGGGAGGAGCCGGCTGGACGTCGCGCCCGTCGGCGACGCGTGGGTGTCGGCGATGAACATGCGGGTCGCGCAGGTCGACCCGTTCCTGCCGGCGGAGCCCGGGGGCGAGGTCGACCTGTGGGACGGGGACGCGCTGCTCGCGTGCTGCACGGCGCCGATCGGGTACCATCCCAGTTCGTATGGGGCGTACCTGGACGCGCTGGTGCTGTTCGCGAAGGTCACGGGGCACAGCGCGCTGGTGGGCGGGGGCGGGGAGGCCGCGAGGATGCTGGGCGTGGCGCCGGCGGTGGCGCTGCGGCTGCAGCTCGCGGCGGCGGCGACGGTCGCGGCAGGGGGGCCGGTGGCGGCGGCGCCCTGGACGTGGGCGCAGCAGTGAAGAAGGAAGGTTGAGGCGCTGCCTCAAACTCCGCCAAAGGCTGCGCCCTTGGAACGCGTCACCTGGAGCGTCTGCGGGCGCGAGTGACGGCGGCATCAGGGCCGGGTTGATCCCGGGCGCCTGGTGTTCGTCGACGGGGCCTGGCTGGCTGGTTCGTTCGTGGAACAGCCTAGGAGTAGACCGGCTGGGCGCTGCCGTTCGCACTGCAGTAGCCGCCAGCCACGCCGGACAGGGTGGTCAGGCCGCTCACGTAGGACCTGCTGAACACCCGTCCGGTCCAGCCATTCGCGCCCGCCGTGCCCGCCGGGTTGACCGGGGAGGAGGAGTACAGGATCGCGGCGCCGGTCGCGGGCGTGGCCGTGATGCAGTAGGCGACCTCGCCGCTCTGCGGGCCGACGCTGGCGACGAAGGCGCTGACCTGGTAGCTGAAGCCGGCGTTTGGCGGCAGGGCGAGCTGCGGCAGCACGCTGGTCAGCGGGTTGTCCGGCGGGGCCGCCGTCGACGGTGCAAGGCCGGTGCCCTTGAACAGCATCACCGTCGCGAGCGGGCTCAGGTTCTGCGCGTCGGCGTAGGCCTGCATGGCGCCCACCATCATCCCGCCGACGTTGCCGACTTCGGCAGCCTGGCTGGACAGCATGTAGGTGACGTAGCGCGGGATCGCGACGGCCGCGAGGATGCCGATGATCGTCACGACGATCATCAGCTCGACGAGGGTGAAGCCGCGTTCTCCCGGCTCCGCACGGTCGGGCGATCTCATCGGATGTAGGGCGTGTCGCCCAGCGCCGCAGCGGTGCCGACGGCCCCGCGATCGACCAGCGCCAGGAAGGCGCCCCTGGCCGCGCCGAGGTCGCGGGTGCGGTCGAACACCGTCTGGCCCTGCGCTAAGGCCACGCTCCACGCCGACACGATCAGGCCGGCCGCCAGCTGGCCACAGGGGTCGTCGGCCGGCTGTCCGGCCGCCTCGGCGAGGAGCGTCCCCAGCGCGCGCGTGAAGTCGTCGCGCATCTGGCGCGCGCGCGCCTTGAGGGCTTCGCTCGCCGTGACCGTCTGCACGAAACGGTCCGTGCCCTCGAACAGTGCGACGAGCGGGTGCCGCTCGCTGATCATGCGATGCGCCAGCCGCCGCAGCGCCTCGACCGGTGGGACGCCGGACTCCCGCGTCCGCACCGCCTGGAACGCCAGCTGCTGGACCTCCCCGTCCAGGTCGAAGAACATGTCCTCCTTGCGCGGAAAATGGTTGAACACCGTCATCCGCCCGACATCCGCAGCGTCGGCGATCTCGTCCACCGTTACCCGGTCGAAGCCGCGCTCGAAGAACAGGCGGGTCGCCGCGTCCGAGATGGCCTGTCGCGTCACGAGCCGCTTGCGGGTCCGCCTGTCCGGCGCCGTGTCCATGGTGATCGCCTTGATGATGTACCAAGTATAGTCATATACCAGGTATGGGTTACGTCATGGCAGAGCCGGGAGAAAACATGGTCGAACGATAGGTCCAGGTCGAGCCGGCCGCCGGGCTGGCGGGGGCCACGGTGCTGGTGAGCGGCGCGAGTTTCGCAGGGCTCGCCACCGCGTGGTGGCTGGACCGGCTCGGCTGCCGGGTGACGGTGGTGGAGACCGCGCGCGCGCTGCGGCGGGGTGGCACGCCCGTCGACATCCAGGGCGACACGATCGGCATTCTCGCCCGAATGGGCATGATCGACGCCGTTCGCGCGAAGGCGCTGCCGCCGCGCGGCATGCAGTTCAAGAACGCCGACGACAGCACGGTCGGCGCGATGCCGGCGATGATCATCCCCGCCCGCGCGGCAGACTTCCGGTGCGACCTGAGCTAAGAGTTGCCGCGTCCAGAGAACGGAGCAAGTCCCATGGCCATGTCACTCTACCAGGCGTCGCTGGCCCCCTGCCTGCAGATGCTGGACGCCCTGTCCGCGGTGCTCGGCAAGGCGGCGTCCCACGCGGCCGAGCGGGGCATCGAGCCTTCGGTGCTGCTGCAGTCGCGGCTGTATCCGGACATGCTGCCGCTGGTTCGGCAGGTGCAGATCGCCACCGACGGCGCCAAGGCCGGCGGCGCACGGCTCGCCGGGGTCGACAACCCGTCGTTCCCGGACACCGAGGCGAGCTTCGACGAGCTCCAGGCGCGCCTCGCGAAGTGCATCGGCTTCCTCCGCTCGCTCGACAGGGGCGCCATCGACGCCGCCGGCGAGCGCCGCATCGAGTTCACCGTCGCCAAGCGGGACATGGCGATGATGGCGCCGGAGTACATCAGCGGCTGGATGCTGCCGAACTTCTTCTTCCACGTGACCACCGCCTACGACATCCTGCGGCACAACGGCCTTGCCGTGGGCAAGAGGGACTTTCTCGGCGCGGTTCCGCTGGCTGACTGAGCCCGAGGCGTGGGCGGGGGCTGGCCCGCCCGCACCGCTTCAGGACGTTATGGATTCAAAACGGTAGTCCGGCTCTCCCGTCCGCCGCCGGGCCCCGGCGTCGATCCGGTGGTCACCTTGGTGGAGTGGCCGCCCCGGTGGGCCGGAACCATGCACGCTCGTTCGCTAGATCGAGGGTGACGTCCCACCGGCCTAGCACGTCCTCCCCGATATCGCCGTCCATGATGAGCCGGCCCACGCGTGCCGGTCCCGAGACCGCCACGCCGCCCACCAGCGCGAAAGACGCCGGCTGCCGGTCGGGCCGGGATGGGTCCAGGTCCAGCAGGGACGCCACGTGCTCGCCCACCATGAGCGGTCCGAGGTTGCCTGTGTCCAGCTCCATCCAGGCACGTCCGGCCGGCGTGGCCACCGCGCCGTCCACCGTGAGCGCGACCCCCTCGGCGTCGCGCACGGGGCGGATGGGCACCTCCGTGGCGCCCCGGATCCGCTCGGCCAGGCTCGACGCGGTCTCGACCACCAGCTCGTGCGCGAGCGGCCGGATCGTGATCGACCGGCCGGCGAACAGGTCCAGCGCGATCAGGCCGGACAGCGACGGCATGTCGGGCCCCATCAGTGCCCCGAGATCGAGCACGGAGGCGGTCGGCGCTGTGAACTCCTGACCGCCGAGCGACACGCGCAGGTCGTCGCAGCGCGGCGTGTCCATGCGCTCGCCGGTGGCGCGGAAACCCGTGACCCTCCCCCAGGGCCGGCAGCCGGACAAGGCGGCCGTGGCAGGGGCCACGGTCGTGACCCCGCCCCCGGTGTCGAACAGGAACAGGCCGGCATGGCCGGCGACCTCGCCCCGCAGCCCCGAAGCACCACCGGGCAGAGGCACGAGATCAAGCGTCAACGGCCTGGCCTCGGCCGTCTCGTCCGCGGCCGCGGTCGGCTCCGCGCCCAGGACCAGCAGCAGCAACAGCGGCCAAGCACGCAAGATGGACCTCTCCCAGACACCCAAGGGCGGTGTCACGCCTAGCTCAAGGCCGGAACCGCCGACAAGTCCAACCCCCTGATCGGCGGGAACTCCGCGAATGGACCGAAGGTAGGACCCGTTTCCCTCCCGAGGCTGCTCATGCGGACGCAGGCTGTTCGCCCACGGCCGGACGAAGTCCGTTGCCGCCAGTCAAGAGGGCGCACTGCTCGGAGTGTCCTGAAAGGGTCATGCAGCAATGATGCGAAGACGAGCGTGCCGTCGTGAAGCGGCGTTCAGGCCGTCGGAAGGACTTGCGGCCAGGCCAGACCGCAACGTCGCCCTTCACGCCTTGCCAAACCGGGGAGGCAGCCTGGGCGGGCAGGGGGTGGCAGGCTAGTCTGCCTCGCGCCACCAACGCCGTCCGGGTCGTTCGCGGGAGGCGACCAGGCTGTCAGGTTCGGAGGGTTCGGCTCATGCGTCTTCCTTTGTCCGTGCTGGCGTGGGCGGTCGTGCTCGCGACCTCCGCGCATGCGGAGCCGTCCGACAGGAACGATCCCTATCTCTGGCTGGAGGACGTCCACGGCGAGCGCGCCACGAGCTGGGTGGATGCGGAGAACGCGAAGACGCTGAACGTCCTCGAGAAGGACCCCCACTACGCCGCGCTCCACGCCGCGGCCCTGGGGATCGCCGAGGCCAAGGATCGCATTCCCGCCCCACGCATCATCGGCGGCGAGATCTACAATTTCTGGCAGGACGCGGACCATGTCCGCGGCATCTGGCGCAGGACGAGCGTTGCCGACTACCGCGCCGCCGAGCCGCACTGGCAGACCGTGCTCGACCTCGACGCCCTGGCGGCGCGCGAGAAGGCAAACTGGTTCAACAAGGGCGAGGACTGCGAGCGGACCCGGCAGCGCCGCTGCCTGGTCAGCCTGTCGGACGGCGGCGAGGATGCCACCACCGTACGCGAGTTCGATCTTCCCACGCAGAGCTTCGTCGCGGACGGCTTCACGCTCCCCCGCAGCAAGCAGGGCGAGGGGACGCTGGAGGTCGGCGACGTCGCCTGGGAGAACCCGGACACCATCCTTGCGGCCCGCGAGTGGCAGCCCGGCGAGCTGACTGCCGCGGGCTATCCTTACGTGGTCAGGCGGCTTGCGCGCGGACAGCCCCTCTCGGCGGCGGTGGAGGTGTTCCGCGGCGAGCCGACCGACGGCGGGTATGGCGTGGCGCCCGCGACCCTGGTGGACGCGGACGGGCGCAGCGTGACCCTGATCAGCCGGCCGCTCTCGACGTTCGAGGCGGAGACGTACCTGCTGACCGGCGAAAAGGCGGTTCGCCTGCCCCTGCCGCTCAAGTCCGGCATTCTGGGGCTGGTCGCCGGCCGGCTGGTGGTCAGCATCAGGCAGGACTGGACGGCGGCAGGGACGACGTTCGGGCAGGGCTCGGTCCTGTCGTTCGATCTGGCGGCGCTGAAGGCCGATCCGGCGGACCCGAGGCCGACGCTGGTCTATGCGCCGGGACCGCACGAGGCCTTCGACCAGGCTGTCACCACGCGTGACCGCCTCGTGGTCACCATCCTGGACAACGTGAAGGGGAAGGCCTTCGTCTACGCGCCGGGCGCAAGCGGCTGGAGCTCGACCCGTCTCGAGCTGCCCGACGCTTCCACCCTCAATCTGGTGGATGCCGACATCCATTCCGACGCGGCCTTCGTCAGCGTCGAGAGCTTCCTGACGCCTTCGACCCTGGACGAGGTCGATACGCACACGATGCAAACCGATGTCGTGAAGAGTCTTCCGGCCAGGTTCGATGCTGCCCGGGACCAGGTCGACCAGCTCGAGGCGACCTCGACCGACGGAACCAGGGTTCCATATTTCGTCGTTCATCCGAGGGCCATGACGCTCGACGGCGCCAATCCCACCATTCTGTATGCCTATGGCGGGTTCCAGGTTTCCATGACGCCTTCCTACTCGGCCAACGTCGGCAAGCTGTGGCTGGAGCGCGGCGGCGTCTTCGTGCTCGCCAACATCCGGGGCGGCGGCGAGTTCGGCCCGGCCTGGCACGAGGCCGGGCTGAAGACCAGGCGCCAGGTCATCTACGACGATTTCGCCAGCGTCGCGAAGGACCTGATCGACAGGGGCGTCACCTCGCCGCGCCGCCTGGGCATGGAGGGCGGCTCCAACGGGGGGCTCCTCATGGGCGTGGAGTTCACCCAGCATCCCGAGCTCTGGAACGCGGTGGACATCCAGGTGCCGCTTCTCGACATGCTCCGCTTCGAGGTGATCGCGGCGGGCACGTCGTGGACCGGGGAGTACGGCAGCGTCTCCGTTCCCGAGGAGCGCGCGTTCCTGGAGAGGATCTCGCCCTACAACAACCTCCGTCCCGGCGTCGCCTATCCGGAGCCTCTGATCTGGACCACGACCAAGGACGATCGCGTGGGGCCGCAGCATGCCCGCAAGTTCGCAGCCAGGCTCGGCGGCATGGGCATCCCGTACCTGTTCTACGAGGTCACGGAGGGGGGCCACGGGTCCGGCGCCAACCTGGAGGAGAAGGCCAGGACGACGGCGCTGGAGATGACCTACTTCACCCGCAAGCTCATGGACTGACGGACCCTGGCGGGCTGATCATTGCCTAAACAAAAGGGATCAAAGGGTCCTCGGACCCTTTGCGGGTTCGGGCAGAGCCCGACCTTGCTTCCTTCCTAGAGGTATCGCGCCGCGAGGTGGGTCTCGAAGGCGGCGGGGTCGAGCGGGCGGCCGGTGGCGGACTGCAGCAGGTCGTTGAAGCCGAGGCGCGCGCCCTGGGCGTGGATGCGGGTGCGCAGCCAGGCGAGCAGCGGCGAGAGGTCGCCGCGGCCGAGGGCGTCGTCGAGGCCGGGGGTGTCGGCGCGGGCGGCCGCCATGAGCTGGGCGGCGGCCATGGCGCCGAGGGTGTAGCTCGGGAAGTAGCCGAACAGGCCGTCGAACCAGTGGATGTCCTGCAGGCAGCCCCGGCGGTCGTCGGGCGGGCGGATGCCGAGCAGCGCGTGCAGGCCGTCGGACCAGGCGCCGGGGAGGTCGGGCACGGCGAGGTCGCCGGCGACGAGGGCCTGCTCCAGGCGGAAGCGCAGGATGACGTGGGCGGGGTAGGTCATCTCGTCGGCCTCCACGCGGATCAGGCTGCGCTCGACGCGGCGCCAGGAGCGGGCGAGGGCGGGGGCGGTCCAGGGCGGGGCAGCCTCGGCGCCGGGCAGCGCGGCGTTCAGCTCGGCGGCGAGCCAGGCGAGGTAGGGGTCGGAGAGGCAGGCCTGCATCTCCAGGATCAGCGACTGGCTCTCGTGGGCGGCCATGCCGGCCGACGTGCCGACGGGCTGGCGCGACCAGGCGGGGGGGAGGCCGCGCTCGTAGAGGGCGTGGCCGGTCTCGTGCATCACGCCCATGAGCGCCTGCACCGGGTTCGCGGTGTCGTAGCGGGTAGTGATGCGCACGTCGGTGGGGGTGCCGCCGCAGAACGGGTGGGCGGAGCGGTCGAGGCGGGAGTGCGTATCTTCCAGTCCGGCGGCGTGGGACAGGCGGCGGCACAGGGACTCCTGCGCGTCCTCGGGGAAGGGGCCGGTGGGCAGGGCGGGGGCGCCGTCGCGGTCCGCGCGGTCCTGGCGCTCGAGGGCGCGGGGGAGGGCGTCGGCGAGGAAGGCCTCGTAGCGGGCGAAGACGGGGGCGACGTCGGCGGCCGCGATGCCGGGCTGGAAGCCGTCCATCAGGGAGTCGTAGGGGGAGAGGCCGAGGGCGGGGGCGAGGGCCTGGGCGGTCTCGCGGGTGAGGCGGACGACCTCGGCGAGGGGGGCGGCGACGGCCGCGAAGTCCGAGGCGGGGCGGGCGCGGCGCCACACGGTCTCGGAGGCGGAGCACGCGCGGCTGTGGGCCTCGACCAGGTCGAGGGGCAGCGCGGTCGCGCGGGTGTGGGCGCGGCGCATCAGGCGGAGGTTGGCGTCGCGCCAGGGGTCGTTGCCGGGAGCCTCGGCCTCGTCCAGCGCGGCGCCGGTCTCGGGGGCGACGAGCAGCTCGTGGCCGAGGCCGGCGAGCACGGCGAGCTGGTCGCCGCGGGCGGCCGCGCCGCCGGGCGGCATCATGGCGGACGCGTCCCATCCGAGCACCGAGGAGGCCTCGCCGAGGGTGGCGATGCGGGCGAAGCGGGCGGCGAGGCGGTCGTAGGCGGACATGGCGGAGGCTCCCGGGCGGCGAGGCGGCATCCGCGGCGCGGGCGGCCCCTGGGCCATGAACGGGCGCCGGGGCGCATCGTTGCGAGGCTGGGCGCGAGGCGTGACAGGAGGGCGGGGGGGCGACGGCCTCGCGCGAGCCGGTGGTCACGGTTCGGGGAACGCAACCTTTGGTAGAGAGTCTGCTGCTAGAATTCGGGGAGCCGGAATGCCTTGCAGGTCCCTGGGTGGACGGATGCTCGACCAACCCGCTCGAAAGACGATGCCATGCAGGACACTGAACCGTCGCCTTGCCGTCGCGCCGCCCCGGCGCCGGATGCGCCCGAGCCACGAGAACGCGCGGCGTGCGTGCCGGGCGCGCCCGCTTGACGGTCCCGAGCCCCGCGCAGGCGGAACGGCGCAGGCACCGGCTGCTGGTGGCGCGCGGCGAGGTGCTCAACCACTACCAGCCGATCGTCAGCCTGTGCACGGGCAAGGTGACCGGCGTGGAGGCGCTGGGGCGGCTGGAGCAGGACGGGCGGGTGCTGTCGCCGGCCACGTTCCTGCCGAGCCTGACGGCGCAGGACCTCGACGCGCTGCTGTTCCGCTCGCTGCACCTCGGGCTCGAGGCGCTCGAGGCGTGCCGCGCGACGCATCCGGCGCTGCGCCTGTCGCTCAACGTCGGCCCGACGGTGCTGACGCGCGACCGTTTCGCCCAGCGCCTGTCGGCCGTGCTGGGCAGGGCGGGGGTGGACCCAGGGCGCATCACGCTGGAGATCCTGGAGGGCGAGGAGTTCGTCGACGTCGCGGCGGCCGCGGCGGAGATACGCGTGCTGCGCGGCCAGGGCATGCTGGTCGCGCTCGACGACGTCGGCTCGGCGTATTCCTCGCTGATGCGGCTGCGCGAGCTGCCGGTCGACGTCATCAAGCTCGACCAGGCGTTCGTGCGCGGGGTGTCCGAGAAGCCCGACGACCTGCAGTTCGTGGTCAGCATGATCTCGCTGGCCCGCGGGCTGCGCAAGGCCCTGGTGGTGGAGGGGGCGGAGACGGCGCCGATCCTCAACGCCCTCCGGATCCTCGGCGTGGACGGGGCGCAGGGCTACGCGATCGCCCGGCCGATGCCCGCCGCGCGACTGCGGGACTGGCTGGCGGCGCACGAGGAGGTGGGCGCCCCGCATGTGCCGACGTCGCTGCTGGGGGTGTATGCGGCGCACCTGATGATGATGGAGGCGTGCCGCACGCTGTCGCACCACACCATGCGGCTGGAATGGCCGGAGTCGATCCACGACCCGCATGCCTGCGTGATCGGCCATTACCTCGACCACCGTCGCCTGCACGAGACGCCCTACGGCGTTGCCCACAAGCGGTTCCACACCGTGATCACGGGCTGCGAGACGACGCCTGCGGCCTGGGACGAGGCGGCGGAAGCGTTCCGCGCCGCACTGACGGCGGCGATCGTGCGCGAGACGGTGCTGGAGCCCGCGGAGTAGGAAGCAAGGTCGGGCTCTGCCCGAACCCGCCAGGGCGAGCCGCCCTGGACTGGCCTTACTAAGTAAAGCCATCCAAGGGGCTTCCCTTGGCGGAGTTTGAGGCGGCGCCTCAACCTTGCCGGCTTTTCCCGGGCTGGTCGAGGTTGGGCAGCAGCACGGCGAGCAGGCCGATCGCCGGCAGCCAGGCGCACAGGGCGTAGACGAAGGTGATGCTGGTGGCGTCGGCGAGCATGCCGAGGACCGCGGCGCCGATGCCGCCCAGCCCGAAGGCGAGGCCGAAGAACAGGCCGCCGACGAGACCGACCTTCCCGGGCAGCAGGTCCTGTGCGTAGAGCAGGATCGCGGAGAACGCCGAGGCCAGGATCAGGCCGATCACCACGCTGAGCGCCGACGTCCAGGCCAGCGAGGCGTGCGGCAGCATCAGGGTGAACGGCAGCACGCCGAGGATGGAGCCCCAGATCACGCGCCTGCGGCCGATGCGGTCGCCGATCGGGCCGCCCGCGAGCGTGCCGGCGGCGACCGCTGCGAGGAACACGAAGAGGTGGACCTGGGCGGCCTGCACGGAGAGGTGGAAGCGGGCGATCAGGTAGAACGTGTAGTAGCTGGTGAGGCTGGCCAGGTAGAAGTACTTGGAGAACACCAGCATCACCAGCACGCCGACCGCCATCGCCACGCGGCGCGGGCCCAGCGTCGCGTGCGGCGTGGCGGCCACGCGGGGGCCACGCGGGGCCTGGCGGCTGTACCAGGTGCTGCAGGTGGCGAGCAGGGCGATGGCGAGCAGGGGGCCGGCCACGAACCAGGCGATGGAGCCCTGGCCGTGGGGGAGCACCACGAAGGCGGCGGCCAGCGGGCCCAGCGCCTGGCCGCCGTTGCCGCCGACCTGGAACATCGACTGCGCCAGGCCGTGGCGGCCGCCGGAGGCCAGGCGGGTCATGCGCGAGGCCTCGGGGTGGAAGATCGACGAGCCGACGCCGACCAGGGCGGCGGCGGCGAGCAGCGCCGGGAACGAGCCGGCGCCGGACAGCAGCAGCAGGCCCAGCAGCGTGAAGCCCATGCCGCAGGGCAGGGCCCAGGGCAGGGGGTGGCGGTCGGTGTAGAGGCCGATCGGCGGCTGCAGCAGCGAGGCGGTCATCTGGAACGCCAGGGTGAGCACGCCGATCTGCGCGAAGCTGAGGTGGTAGGAGGCCTTCAGCAGCGGGTAGATCGCGGGCAGCACGGCCTGGATCATGTCGTTGAGCAGGTGCGAGGCGGCCAGCGCCAGGATCACCGGGAAGACCGTGCGCCCGGCGGCGGCGGCGGCGCGCGGGGCGGTTGCGGGCGAGGGCAGGGCCTGGCTCATGGGGCGCCTTCCGTGCGGGGCGGGCGCAGGGCCCGGCGATGCTGCAATGCGGCATGGTGGGGCGGCGGGCGCGGCAGGGATAGCCCGGCGGCGGCAGCGCTGGGTTGCGTGGAGGAGGCAAGGTCGAGGCGCTGCCTCGAGCTCCGCCAAAGGCTCGCCTTTGGAAACCGCTACTTAGGGCAGGAAGGCGGGGCTAGCGCATGGAGGCGCGGGGCAGCAGGGCGGCGCGGGCGGCGTCGTCCAGCGTGGTGCTGCACACCGCCAGTTCGAAGGCCGTGGTGCAGGGCGCGCCGGCGTCGGGGCGCGGCTGCGACGGGTCGCCGAGCCAGCGCAGCCAGAGCTCGCCGGGCTGGAGCGTGTGGGCAACAGGCGCGCAGTCGTATGCGGGGCGTGCGCTGTAGACGTCGTTGGTCGCGACGTTCAGGCGGCCGGCGACGAGCTGGAGCCGGGTCAGGATCCTGCCCAGCGGGAGGGGGAAGTTCCCGAAGCAGCCGAGCACGGGGGAAATCCGCACGAAGTCGTGGCGCGCGATCGCGGCCTCCCAGGCGGCGACGTC
>JBPBQS010000331.1:0-12416 GCA_050920955.1 Janthinobacterium lividum
TGGTGATCACGCCGCTGGTGCTGTCCAGGCGGCGCCATTCCCGGCCGTCGAACACGTCGATGCCGTGGTCCGTGCCGACCCACATCCAGCCGCGCCGGTCGCGGTGCAGGAACAGGACGTTGTCCGATCCGATCAGCGGGGTGGCGAGGGACGGCAGCGGCTCGGCGCGGCCGTCGGCCAGGCGGAAGCGCAGGATCCCGTTCAGGCCGGTGCCGATCCACAGCTCGCCCCCGGGGGAGAACGCCAGCGCCACCGGCGTGCCCGTCAGCAGCGCGGGCGCCACCGCGAGGTCGAAGCGCCCCGAGGCCTCGCGCCGGAACAGCCCGTCCGGCGACAGCACCCACACCGTGCCGGCCGCGTCCATGGCCACCAGCGCGACCTCGCGCTCCATGACCCGCTCGACGTGCAGCAGGGCCGCGGGCGCGTCGGCGTCGGCGATGACGTACAGCCCGTCCGGCGTGCCGAGCCAGAGCCGGTTGTCGCCGTCCACCTCCGCGCTCACCACCTTGCCGGGCGAGGCGACCTGGTCGATCCGCCCGCTCGCGGGATCGCGCCGCATCAGCGGCAGGCCGATGGGAGTCAGCCACAGGCGCCCGGCCCGGCTCGCCTTGACGGTGTAGTTGGTCTCTGCCGGCAGCCCCGCCGGCGGGCCGCCGAGCCGGACCGTGCCGCTGTCCGTGGCCACCCAGAACCGCCCGTCCGGCAGCCGCGCCATCGACCACACGATGTCGCTGGGCAGCCCGTCGCCCGAGGTCCAGTGCTCCCAGTCGTCCAGGCCGATGGAGCGGAACGCGCCGGTCCCGAAGCTGCCGACCCACAGCGAGCCCTCGCGGTCGCGCATCAGCGCCTGGATGCGGTCGGGCGGCAGCCCCCCCTGGTGGTGCGCGAGCCGGCGCCAGCGCGTGCCGTCCCAGTCCACGAGGCCGCTGGCGCTCTGCGTCAGCACGCCGCCGCGCCCGTCCGCCAGCAGGTCCACCATCTCCGGGTTGGCGGCGTACGAGGTGTGCTCCCCCGTGGCCCCGTCGCTGCCGGTGGGCAGGCGCGCCACCGAGAAGCCCGCCTGCCCCGGCCGGCGCCACGCGATCCGCTCCAGGCTCCTGGTCCACAGCGTGCCGTCGGGGGCCGCGAGCGCCACCTGCCACGCGTCCGGCGGCAGGCCCTGCGCCTCGCCCAGCACCGTGGCCCGCCCGCCCTCGATGCGGCACAGCGCCGTGCCGCAGCCGGCGATCACCCCGCCCGCCGGGTCGGGCACCACGAACCGCGCGTCCGCCAGTCCCGGCGCCCCATCCAGCGCCGCCTGGTCCAGCAGCGGCGCGAACGCCCCGATCCCGCCCGTGGCCCCCGGCGCGGGCGGTCCCGCGCCCGCCGGCGCGTGCAGCCCCGCGCCGATCGGCGCATGCAGGAGCGTGCCGCTCACGTCGAGCACCACGCCGCCGTCGCCCACGGCCAGCAGGTGGGGCGACCTCAGCTTCAGCGATCCCTGCCCGAGGTCGATCCTGGCGAACGCCCCGCCGTCGCGCAGGTAGAGGCCGGCGCTGGTGACCACCCAGACCCGCCCGTTCGGCTCGGCGACGATCTGCTGGATCCAGGCCGCGGACGGCAGGCCGTTGCCGTACAGCGTCGCGGCGATGCCGTCGTAGCGGTAGAGCCCGCCCTCGGTGCCGAACAGGATGTAGCCGTCCGCGTCCTGCCCCAGCGCGCCGATCGCCTGGTTGCCCAGCCCCTGCTCGTCCGAGACGTTCTGGAACCGCGTGAACTGCGCCCGGGCCGGCCATGCCCCGGCGCACAGCAGCAGGCCGAGCATCAGCACGCGCAGCACCCGCGCGCATCGCGGGCCGACGCGCAGGCCGCAGATCACCCCCCGAACAGCCATGCTCGCCCCATCTCCGTAGGGCATCATACGGTCGGCATCGTTACCGGGGACTGAACCGCGCCCTTGCCTGCCGGGCCTCCGCGCGTCCAGGCTGGCGCCGATGTACGCCGCAACCCTCGGCGCCACGCGCCACACCTTCGCCGACCTCGCGACCCTGCTCGCCCGCGCCACCCCGCGGCGCAGCGGCGACGAGCTGGCCGGCCTCGCCGCCCGCTCCGAGGAGGAGCGCGTCGCCGCCCAGTTCGCCCTGGCCGACGTGCCGCTGCGCCGCTTCCTCGACGAGGCCGTGGTCCCCTACGAGCGCTGCGAGGTCACCCGCCTCATCGTCGACACCCACGACGCCGCCGCCTTCGCCCCCGTCGCCCACCTCACCGTGGGCGGCCTGCGCGACTGGCTGCTGTCCGACGCCGCCACGCCGCAGGTCCTCGCAGCCCTCGCCCCGGGCCTCACCCCCGAGATGGTCGCGGCCTGCTCCAAGCTGTGCCGACTGTCCGACCTGATGGCGGTCGCCGCGCGCTGCCACGTCACCACGCGCTTCCGCAACACGCTCGGCCTGCCCGGACGCCTGTCCACCCGGCTGCAGCCCAACCACCCCTCGGACGACCCCGCCGCCATCGCCGCCAGCCTGCTCGACGGCCTCCTCCTCGGCTCCGGCGACGCCGTGCTCGGCATCAACCCCGCCACCGACAGCCCCGAGCGCACCCGCACGCTGCTCCACCTGCTCGACGACGCCCGCGAGCGCCTCGCCATCCCGACCCAGACCTGCGTGCTCGCCCACGTCACCACCACGCTCGCCCTGGTCGAGGACGGCGCTCCCGTCGACCTGGCGTTCCAGTCCATCGCCGGCACCGAGGCCGCCAACCGCGGCTTCGGCATCGACCTGGCGCTGCTCGCCGAGGCGCACGACGCCACGCTGTCGCTCCGCCGCGGCACGCTCGGCGACAACGTCATGTACTTCGAGACCGGCCAGGGCAGCGCGCTGTCCGCCAACGCCCACCACGGCTGCGACCAGCAGACGCTCGAGGCCCGCGCCTACGCCGTCGCCCGGCGCTTCCGCCCGCTGCTGGTCAACTCCGTGGTCGGCTTCATCGGCCCCGAGTACCTCGCCGACGGCCGCCAGATCACCCGCGCCGGCCTGGAGGACCACTTCTGCGCCAAGCTGCTCGGCCTGCCGATGGGCGTCGACATCTGCCACACCAACCACGCCGACGCGGACGCCGACGACAGCGACGCCCTCCTCGCCCTGCTGGCCGCCGCCGGCGTGACCTTCGTCATGGGCGTGCCCGGCGCCGACGACGTCATGCTCGGATACCAGAGCACCTCGTTCCACGACGCGCTCGCCATCCGCGAGCTGCTCGGCCGCCGCCCGGCCCCGGAGTTCGAGGCCTGGCTCGCCGCGCAGGGCCTCACCGACGCGCAGGGCCGCGTCCGCGCGCCCGACCTGCCGGCGCGGTTCCAGGCGCTGCTGCCGTGAGCGGGGCGGTGCCGCCACGGGAGACGGCATCCCGGTCCGGAAGCGGCAAGCAAGGCCGGGCCCTGCCCGGACCCGCCAAAGGCCGAGGCCTTTGGAAACCGCGACTCCAGGGCTGAGCACACCGCCGCACGGCGTGCCGCAGGCCCGGAGCGGAGGCCGGTCCAGGGGCGCTGCCCCTGGCGGGTCCAGGGCAGAGCCCTGGCCTTCCAGCCTGCGACGCTGCCGCCGGGCCTAGCGGCCCTGCCCGAGGAAGTCCCCGACGGACGTCCACGCTCTCCTGCCGTAGCGGTCGTTGTCGAGGGGCTCCAGCCTGCCCCGCCCGCCGGCCATGTCGCGCAGGTACTGCATGCCCTGCCACGCGGGGAACACCGCGTCGCGGCCCGGCGCCAGCGTGCGGGTCGCGCGGATCAGGAGGCCCAGCAGCCCGATGCTCCCCGCGCGCCACAGCCCGAACCTTTGTCCGCTGAGCGCCGTCATGATGTCGGCCAGCTGGCGGGGGCTCGCCGTCGTGCCGGCGATGCGCAGGAACCGGGGCGCGGCCTCGTCCAGGGCGACGTCGGCCACGTACGCCGCCACGTCGTCCCTGGCGGTGAAGTCGAACGCCTGGTCCGCGCTGCCCCAGTACAGGACCCTGCGGCGTGCGTGCAGGATGATGGGCGCGGGCCCCGCCAGCAGGTCGGTGAACGCGCCGTTCAGCACCGAGGTCGCCCTGATCGGTGCCGCGTCGACCCGGGCCATGAACCTGCGGCGCAGGTCGAGGTTGCGGTTGTCGCCCGGGCGGGTCCTGGTGAAGTCGAGCGCGTAGTCCGACGGGACGAACCGCGCGACGCCGGCCGCGACGGCCGCGTCGAGCAGCCTGCCCTGCGTGCCGAGGATGACCGGCTCCAGCCCGTTGAGGGCGGACACCACGCAGCCGGCGCCGGCGCAGGCGTCGCGCAGTGCCGCCGCGTCGTCGTGGTCGACCGCGCGCACGACCGCGCCGGCTGCCTCCAGGCGCGCCCGCGTCGCGGCCGGCGTTCCCGGCCGCACCAGGGCGCGCACCGCCACCCCGCGTCGGCCGAGGGCCGTGGCGATCCGCCCGCCCAGGTCGCCGGTGGCGCCGGCGAGGACGACGGGCCCGGCGCCGCTCACGTGCGCAGCCCTCGGAAGCCCGCCCTGATCTCTTCGATCAGCAGGGCCGGCTGCTCCAGGGCCGCGAAGTGGCCGCCCGCCGGGAGCTCGTTGAAGTGGATCAGCGTGGCGAATCTCCTTTCCGCCCATCGCCGCGAGATGCGGACGATCTCCTTCGGAAACATGCTGATCGCGGTGGGGGTGCGCATGGTTGCGGGCGGGCCCGACATCGACGAGCGACCTTCCCGGTAGAGCCGCGCCGAGGAGGCCCCGGCGTTGCCCAGCCAGTGGAGCATGATGTCGTCGAGCATCTCGTCGCCTACACGAGCCGCCGCAGCCTCTCGGCCAAGGTTCGCGTTTTCATCGACGCCCTGGTCGAATACCTTGCCGCCGAAGCCGGGGCCGGGGCGGACCGGCACGCAGCCCCATCCCCCGGCGGGCCCGCCCTTTCGTGACCACGCGCCCCCGGCCGGGCGCAGCACAGCAGGCACCCGACATGACCGACCCGCGGCTCCCCGCCACCTCCGACGACCCCTGGGCCCGGCTGCGCCCGCTCACCCCGGCGCGCATCGGCCTGCCCCGCGCGGGTGCCGCGCTCGCGACCCGGCCCCTGCTCGACCTGCGCCTCGCCCACGCCCGCGCCCGCGACGCCGTCGCCGCCGTGCTCGACGCGCCGGCGCTGCTCGCCGCGCTGTCCACCCCGGAGCAGCCCGCGCTCCTGCTGCACAGCCGCGCCCCCGACCACGCCGCCTACCTGCGCCGCCCCGACCTCGGCCGCGACCTCGACGACGACGCCCCCGCCATCCTCGCGCCCCACGCCGCCGGCTGGGACCTCGCGGTCGTCGTCGCCGACGGCCTGTCCGCACGCGCCGCCGAGCGCCAGGCGCCGCCGCTGCTCGGCCGCCTGCTCCCCGCGCTCGACGCGCAGGGCTGGCGCGTCGCCCCGCGCGTCGTGCTCGCCCGCGGCCGCGTCGCCGCCGGGGACCGCGCCGCCGCCCTGCTGCGCGCCGGCGCCGTGCTCGTGCTGATCGGCGAGCGCCCCGGCCTGTCCACCCCCGACAGCCTCGGCGCCTACCTCACCTGGGCGCCCGGCCCGGCCACCACCGACGCGGACCGCAACTGCGTCTCCAACATCCACCCGCGCGGCCTCTCGCCCGACATCGCCGCCCACCGCATCGGCCACCTGCTCGGGGCCATGCGCGCCGCGCGGCACTCCGGCGTGCTGCTCAAGGACAATTCCACCGATCCGCTCCCGCGCCTGGCGCAGGGCTGAGCAGGGCCGGGCTCTGCCTGCGCGTCCGGGCGCACTCTGGTGTTGCGAATGATTATCACTCTCGTCTAGGGTCGGGCCTCACCCTAGACGCGAGGCCCGCCCATGCACCGCTACCTGTCCACCGGCCCCTCGACCATCGCCGCCCTCATGGCCGCCTGCCACGTCGCCCCGGCCATCCCGCGCGACACGCTCCTCCTCACCACCCTGCTGCCCGACCTCGCGCGCCCCCGCGGCCACGCCCGCCGCACCCCGCGCGCAGCGCCCCGGCCCGTCCCGCGGCCCGCCGCCCCGTAGGCAGGCGCCGTGGCCGCGTTCCTGCGCCGCACGGCCGCGGCCATGGCCTTCCGCCTCCACGTGCTCGGCGAGCTGCTGGCCTGGGGCGGCGCCGGGCTTTGAAGGGAAGGGCAGGAAGCAAGGCCTTCTTTTTCTGAAGAAAAAGAAGCAAAAAGACTTTGCCACGAGGAAGCCAGGCAAGGCCGCCGGCAGGGTTCCTTATGGGCAGAGTTCTTTGGTTCTTTCTTTCAGGAAAGAACTGCTTCCTTCCTTCACGGCGTGCGCGCGTCGAACGCCTGCCGCGCCTGCTCCACGACCGGCCGGTGCGCGAACGCCCACGTCCCCAGCCCCTCCAGCGGCACCCGCAGCGAGTGCCCCAGCGGCGTCAGCGCGTATTCCACCTGCGGCGGCACCGTCGGGAACACCGTGCGCGTCACCAGCCCGTCGCGCTCCAGCCCGCGCAGCGTCAGCGTCAGCATCCGCTGCGACACCCCGCCCACCAGGCGCCTCAGCTCGTTGAACCGCCGCGGCCCGCCGGCCAGCATCATCACCACCAGCACCGTCCACTTGTCGCCCACCCGCGACAGGATCGACGTCACCGCCTGGCACGCGCCGGGCGCGCCAGCTCCATCCCCATGCTCGGACGTCACGAACCCAGCCTCCCCGGCAGACGTGGCACGGGCACCGAACGTGCCCTGGTCACGAACTTATGCCAGCCGGCCGTAGGGCAAGGCCAGAGGCTGCGCCCCTGGAACGCGCGGATCAGGCAGGGGAGTGCCCGGACCGGCGGGTTCGGGCGGCAGGGGGAGCGCCCGGCCCGGCTTGCGGTGGTATGGGGTGTGGCCTGGCCGGCGCGTGCCGGCGTGACGCGGAGGACCACCATGGCCATCATCGACATGCGCAACCGGCCCAGCTTCCTGCACGACTTCTTCGGCGCGACGCCGGGCACGCCGTCGTACGACGTGGTGGGCTGGCTGAACCGCAGGGTGGGGTCGCGCGACCCGGACCACTACACCCGCACGCCGGACCTGGCGGCGTACCTGCGCGAGATCGCGCTCGCCGGGATCGACCACGCGGTCATGGTGGGGCGCTCCACGCCGACGGTGCGGATCAGCAACGACGTGCTGGCCGACCTGGCGCGGCAGTCGGGCGGCGTGCTGATCGGCGTGGCGTCGGTCGACCCGCTGGAGCTGGGCCGCGACGGCGCGGTGCGCGAGGCCAGGCGCGCGGTGCAGGAGCTGGGGCTGCGCGGGGTCAACGTGGACGCGGGGTTCTACGCCGAGCCGATGCTGGCCGACGACGCGCGTCTGCTGCCGCTGTACGAGGCGTGCGAGGCGATGGGCGTGCCGGCGTTCGTGATGTCGGGGCCGACCACGCCGGACCTGCGGTTCAACGACCCGCTCGCAGTGGACCGGCTGGCGGCGCTGTTCCCCAAGCTGCCGATCGTGTGCTCCCACGGGTTCTGGCCGAACGTGGACGGCATCCTCCAGGTGGCGTTCCGGCACGAGAACGTCTTCGTGTCGCCGGACATGTACACGTTCCAGGCCGGCGGCGGGCGCTACGTCGAGGCGGCGAACGGGTTCCTGCGCGACCAGTTCCTGTTCGGCTCGTCGTACCCGTTCCGGCCGATGCGGCAGGGCGTGGAGGACTTCAAGGCGCTGGGGCTCTCGGCGTCGTCGCTGGCGGCCGGCCTCGGGGGGAACGCGGCGCGGCTGCTCGGGGTGAAGCAAGGTTGAGGCTCCGCCTCAAGCTCCGCCAAGGGAAGCCCCTTGGATGGCTTCACTTAAGTAATGGGATCAAAGGGTCCTCGGACCCTTTGCGGGTTTGGGCAGAGCCCATGCTTCCTTGCTTCGGTCCCGCCCCGTGACCCTGGACCAGCTCCGTGTCTTCGTGGCCGTGGCCGAGCGCCAGCACGTGACGCGCGCCGCGGAGGCCCTGGGCTTGGCGCAGTCCGCGGTGAGCCACGCGGTGGCGGCGCTGGAGCGGCAGCACGACGCGAAGCTGTTCCACCGTGTCGGGCGCGGGGTGGTGCTGAGCGAGGCGGGCGCGGTGCTGCTGGGCGAGGCGCGGGCGATCCTGGCGCGGGTGGCGGCGGCGGAGGCGGCGCTGGCGGAGTTCGGCGCGCTGGGGCGGGGGCGGCTTGCGATCCACGCCAGCCAGACGATCGCGGGCTACTGGCTGCCGCGCCACCTGGTGGCGTTCCGCAGGGCGCACCCGCGGGTGGAGGTGTGCCTCGCGGTGGGCAACACGGCGCAGGTGGCCGAGGCGGTGCGGGCGGGCGAGGCGGAGCTGGGGTTCGTGGAGGGGGCGGTGGAGGACGACGCGCTCGACGCGGCGGTGGTGGCGCGCGACCGGATGCTGCTGGTGGTGGGCGCGCAGCACCCGTGGGCGGGCCGGGCGCGGGTGGAGCCGGGCGAGCTGGCGGGCACGGAGTGGGTGCTGCGCGAGACGGGGTCGGGGACGCGCTCGGTGTTCGAGGCGGCGCTGGCGGGGTTCGGCGTGGCGCCGGGGTCGCTGCCGGTGGCGCTGGTGCTGCCGTCCAACGAGGCGGTGCGGGCGGCGGTCGAGGCGGGGCTCGGGGCGACGGTGATCTCGGCGTCGGTCGCGGCGCCGAGCCTGGAGGCGGGGCTGCTGGCGCAGGCGGGGCTCGCGCTGCCGGACCGCGCGTTCGTCGTGCTGCGGCACAGGGAGCGGCACGCGAGCCACGCGGCGCGGGCGATGCTGGGGATGGTGGGGGCCAAGCAAGCATGAGGCTCTGCCTCAAACTCCGCCAAAGGCTCGCCTTTGGAAACCTCGACATAAGGGAAGGGAATCTGGCGGGGCGGGGTTGTGCGGGGGCGGGGGCGGGATATTTGTCGGGTGACCCCCAGCCGGAGCGTTTTCATGGACGAGCGTGACACCAGCACCGTGACGACGCCGCGCGGGCGGACCGAGCTGAAGGTCGAGCGGCCGCGGCTGCACAAGGTAATGCTGGTCAACGACGACTTCACGCCGCGCGAGTTCGTGGTGATGGTGCTCAAGGCGGAGTTCCGCATGGGCGAGGAGCGGGCCAGCCAGGTCATGCGCACGGCGCACCAGAAGGGCTCGTGCGTGGTCGCGGTCTTCACCAAGGACGTCGCGCAGACCAAGGCCACGAGCGCCACCGACGCTGCCCGCAAGCACGGCTTCCCCCTCCTGTTCACGACCGAGCCCGAAGAGTAGGGCCTTCCCTTCGTAGGGGATTCCAAAGGCGAGCCTTTGGCGGAGTTTGAGGCGGAGCCTCATGCTTGCTTGCTGCTGGCCCTGCGCGCCGTCTTCCCCTAGTTCACCGCCATGACTCCCCTTCTGCGCACCGCCGCCCTGCTCGTGGTCAAGATCGGCTCCGCCCTTGTCGTGGACGGGGCGCACCCGCGCGAGGCGTGGCTGCGCGGCGTGGCCGAGGACATCGCGGCGGCGCGGGCGCGGGGCACGCAGGTGATCGTGGTGTCGTCGGGCGCGATCGCGCTGGCGCGGGGGACGCTGGGGCTGGGCGGGCGTCGGCTGCGGCTGGAGGAGAAGCAGGCGGCGGCGGCGGTGGGGCAGATCCGGCTGGCGCAGGCGTGGGCGCAGGCGCTGGGCGCGCAGGGGATGGTGGCGGCGCAGCTGCTGCTGACGCTGGGCGACACGGAGGACCGGCGGCGCTACCTGAACGCGCGGGCGACGCTGCGCACGCTGCTGGGGCTCGGCTGCGTGCCGGTGATCAACGAGAACGACAGCGTGGCCACGGCGGAGATCCGCTTCGGCGACAACGACCGCCTGGCCGCGCGCGTGGCCGAGATGGTGGGCGCGGACCAGCTCCTGCTGCTGAGCGACATCGACGGGCTGTACACGGCGGACCCCAGGCGCGACCCCTCGGCCTCGCACGTGCCGGTGGTGGCCGCGCTGAGCCCGGAGATCGAGGCGATGGGGGGCGAGCCGCCGCCCGGCTTCTCGTCGGGGGGGATGCGCACGAAGCTGATCGCGGCGCGGATCGCGACGCAGGCGGGGTGCGCCATGGCGATCGCGCTCGGCGGGCGCGAGCACCCGATCGAGGCGCTGGCCGGGGACGCGCCCGCGCGCTGCACCTGGTTCCTGCCCGCGCCCGAGGGGCGCAGCGCGCGCAAGCGGTGGATCGCGGGCAGCCTGCAGCCGGCCGGCGTGGTGCGCGTGGACGCGGGGGCGGCGCGGGCGCTGCGGGCGGGCGGGTCGCTGCTGCCGGCCGGCGTCGTCGCGGTGGAGGGCGAGTTCGCGCGCGGCGACGCGGTGCTGGTCGCAGGGCCGGCCGGCGAGCTCGGGCGGGGGCTGAGCGCCTACGCCAGCGAGGACGCGGTGCGGATCGCAGGGCGGCGCAGCGAGGAGATCGAGGGCGTGCTCGGCTGGCGCGGGCGCGACGAGATGGTGCACCGCGACGACCTGGTGCTCGGGGAGCCCTGAGGAAGGAAGCCTTCTTTTTCTGAAGAAAAAGAAGCAAAAAGACTTTGCACATGAAGGTTCATGGCTCGCGAGGTTCTTCGGGGAAAGTTCTTTGGTTCTTTCTTTCAAGAAAGAACTGCTTGTCTTGTACCGAGCTCTGGAGGGTTGGCTGATGCGGCGTCGGGACGTGCTGGGCGGGGCGTTGGGGCTTCTTGCGGGGTGCGCGGGCGTGCCGCCGGCGGGGGCGCTGGACGCGGCGGACCTCGCGGACGTCGCGCGGGTCGAGCGTTACCTCGACGCGATCCGGACGCTGCGGGCGCGGTTCGTGCAGGAGGGCGCGGGGCCGGGCGGGGCGGGCACGGCGTGGCTGGAGCGGCCGGGGCGGCTGCGGCTGCAGTACGACCCGCCGAGCCGGGCGGTGCTGGTGGCCGCGCGCGGGCGGGTGGTGCTCGCCGACGGGGCGACGGGGGGGAGCAGCAGCCTGCCGCTGGCGCGCACGCCGCTGGACATCCTGCTGGCGCCGCGGATCGTGCTGTCGGGCGCGGTGACGGTGATCTCGGTGGAGCGCGGGCCGGGCGTGCTGGCGGTGGCGCTGCGCTCGACGGAGCGGCCGGGGCAGGGGCGGCTCACGCTCGGCTTCGCGGAGGGGCCGCTGGCGCTGCGGGCGCTGGAGATGGTGGACGGACGCGGCGACGTGACGCGGCTCGCGCTGCACGACGTGGCGACGGGCGTGGCGGTGGACGAGTCGCTGTTCGGGCTGCCGGGGGCCTGAGAGGCCGTCCCGGGCGCCTATCCCGCGCCCTGCGCCTTGCGCACGCCGTCCAGCACCGCCTGGTGCGTGGCCAGGATCCGCCGCAGCGTGGGCTTGCCCTTGTCGCTCGCCTCGGAGATGCCCTCGTGCATCTCCTCGATGCCCACGGCCATCTGCTCGGCCAGGCCGGACAGGCGCTCCTGCAGCTGCTCGTCGTCGTCCGCGAGGTCGGCCTTCCAGATCGCCAGGACGCGGGAGAGCTCGGCGTCGGCGCGCTCGGGCGGGACGCCGGCCTGCAGGAGCTTGACGAGGGGAGCGAGGTCGGCAGCGGGGGAACGGGGCATGCGCGGGAAAATAGGCAGGCGGGCCGCGGGTCGCCACCCCTGGATTCGCGGCCGAGGCTGCCTCGTGCCGGGAACGGCCATTCCCGGGCGGGCTCTGAGCAAGCAGGCAGTTCTTTCCTGAAAGAAAGAACCAAAGAACTTCGCCCATGAGGCCCGTGCCAGCCGTGTCGGGCAGGAACCTCATGTGCAAAGTCTTTTTGCTTCTTTTTCTTCAGAAAAAGAAGGCCTTGCTTCCCTACGCCGCGAGCGCCGCCTCCGCCCAGGCGGCGGTCCGCAGCAGGTGCAGGTCCTCGCGGTAGCGGCCGACGAGCTGGATGCCGAGGGGCAGGCCGTTGGCGGCGATGGCCACGGGCAGGGTGACGGCGGGGACGCCGAGGTAGGTCCAGGGGGCGCAGAGGGACGCGTCGCCGGTGAGGTCCAGGCCGCGGGGCGCGGTGCCGGTGGCGGGGACGGTGAGGACCGCGTCGAAGCCGGCGAGGACCTCGGACAGGCGGTGGCGCAGGGCGCGCTGCTGCTGCAGGGCGTCGAGGTAGTCGGTGGCGGGCAGGGTGGGGCCGATGGCGGCGAGCGCCCTGAGGGTGTCGCTCAGGCGCTCGGGGACGCGGGCGAGGCGGTCGCGATGGATCGCGGCGGCCTCCACGGAGAGCAGGACCTGCGCCCAGTCCCACATGCCCGCGAACTCCGGGGGCAGCGTGATCTCGTGGACGGCGGCGCCGGACGCGCGAAGGCGGGCGGCGGCGTGGTCGAGGGCGTCGCGCTGGGGGGCCTCGACGCTGTCCCAGCGGTCGGTGCGGAGCAGGGCCAGGCGGGGGGCGGGGGCGG
Source organism: Janthinobacterium lividum (assembly GCA_050920955.1). GTDB lineage: Bacteria > Pseudomonadota > Alphaproteobacteria > Acetobacterales > Acetobacteraceae > CAXSEF01. Next base: position 12,331 of record JBPBQS010000331.1, read on the forward strand.
CGCCGGGCAGGGCGTCGCGCAGGCCGGCGGCGGGGTCGACGGTGAAGGCGGGCAGGGGGGTGCCGTGGGGGTCGCCGTCGCTGCGG
>JBPBQS010000008.1:0-12249 GCA_050920955.1 Janthinobacterium lividum
GCGTCGCGCGCAGCGGCGGCCGCCCGTCCGTCTCCAGCCCGACCGCAACAAGGCCCGCCGCCCGCGCCTCCTCGACCCACCCCGCGAGCACGTCCGCCTCGACCACCCGCACGTACCCCGCGAACGCCACCGCCGGCGCGTCCCCGCCCGCGTCCGCCGCCGTCCCGTCCGCACCCCGCGCGAAATCCCCGCCGCCCGCAGGCCCGGGCCCGCGCGCCGCGCCCCCCCCGAACGCGCCCCCCACCGGCCCGCCGCTGTCGAGCCCGAGGCGCTGCGAGATCGTGCGGAACCCCATCGCGTCGAGATACGTCGACAGCCGCCCCCGGTCGAACGGCACGCACCGGAGCGCGTCGAGCGGCAGCGGCAGCGGCACGCTGTCGCACAGCAGCACGAGCTGCCGCGACAGCCTGGCCGCCTCCGCGTGCGCGATCAGCGCATCCCGCCGCTTGCTCGCCTTCATCGACGGCGCCGCCGCCAGAACCCCCTCCAGGTCGCCGAACTCGGCCACGAGCTGCCCCGCCGTCTTCGGCCCGATCCCCGGCACCCCCGGCACGTTGTCCACGGAATCGCCCATGAGCGCCTGCACCTCGACCACCTTGGACGGCGGCACCCCGAAGCGCTCCATGACCTCCGCCGCCCCGATCGCCTTCTGCTTGATCGGATCGAGCATCTCCACCCGATCGCCCACGAGCTGCATCAGGTCCTTGTCCGACGAGACGATCGTCATCCGCCCCCCCGCCTCGACGGTGGCGCGCGCGTAGGACGCGATCAGGTCGTCCGCCTCCCAGTCGTCCAGCTCGACCGACGGCACCCCGAACGCCGCCGTCGCCTCCCGCACGAGCGCGAACTGCGGCCGCAGCTCGTCCGGCGGCTCCGGCCGCTGCGCCTTGTACTGGTCGTACAGCCGGTTGCGGAACGTCAGCCGCCCCGCGTCGAAGATCACGGCCAGATGCGTGCCGACATGGTCGCGCATCATCCGCGCCATCATGTTGGTGAACCCGTAGACGGCGTTGACCGGCGTCCCGTCCGCGCGGTTCATCGGCGGCAGCGCATGGAACGCGCGGAAGATGAACCCCGACCCGTCCACCACCACCAGGTGGAACGCCGCCCCCTCCGCCCCGCCCGCACCCGCCGCCGCAACCTCGGCCACGACGTCGCCCGCCACCCCCACGCCCGCCTCGGCGTCGCCCGGCCCCGCCACCCCCGGCCCGGCGCCGCCCGTCTCCGTCACGCCCGTCTCCGTCACGCCCGCCTCCACGACCTCGCCGGCCGCCTCCGTCCTGGGCGCGAAGAGGTCGCCGTTGCGCGTGTCCATCTCAGTGCCCGCCCGCCACCCCGCCCGCCTGCAGCACGAACACCCGCGAGCAGTACGGGCAGTACGTCTGCTCGTGCACGATGCGCAGCCACACGCGCGGATGCCCGAGCGCGCCCACCCCGCCGTCGCAGGCCACGACGCGGCTGTCGACGACGAACTGCTCTGTGGTGCCGACCTGCGGGGTCGGGTTCGGGTCGCCGAACGCCATGGGCCGGGTCTCTCTCGCTCTGGTGGGGGGAACGCCCCGATGATACGCCTGGACGCCGTGCTGACAACTCCGCCCCCCGCCCCCCGCCTCGCGGCAGCCCTGGCCGCGGCCTTCGCGCTCGCCGCCTGCTCGGCCGCGCCCCGCCCTCCCTCGCCCGACGTCACCGCCGCCGCGCCGGACGCCCCCTTCGCCCTGCCCGGCCCGGCGGCCGCCCCCGCTGCTTTCCCCGCGCCCGACCTCGTGCTCCCCATGCCCGACGGCCTGGCGCTGCCCGCGCGCGCCTGGCTCCCGCCCCCTGGCACGCCGGTGCGCCGCGCCATCCTCGCCCTGCACGGCTTCAACGACAGCCGCGACGCCTGGGCGATCCCCGCCCCCGCCTTCGCCGCCGCCGGCTCCGCCGTGATCGCCCCCGACCTGCGCGGCTTCGGCGCGACCCCCACCCGCGGCCGCTGGCCCGGCGCCGACGCCCTGGTGTCCGACGCCGCCGCCTCGGTGCGCGCCGTGCGCGCCCGTTTCCCCGGCGTGCCCGTCGTGGTGATGGGCGAGAGCATGGGCGGCGCCGTCGCCCTCCTCCTCGCCGCCACCCCCGGCGACGCCCCCGACGCCACCGTCCTCCTCGCCCCCGCCGTGTGGAGCCGCGCCGAGCTGGGCCCCGTGCTCTCCGCCACCCTGTCCGCCGCCGCCGCGCTCGCCCCCGCCCACGAGGTCACCGGCCGCGAGCTCCCCCTGCGCGTGGTCGCCACCGACAACCGCGCCGCCCTGCTCGCCCTGATCCACGACCCCCTGACGATCCACGCGACCCGCCTCGACGTCCTCGCCGGCCTGGTCGACCTCATGGACCGCGCCGCCCTTGCCGCGCCGCGCGCCCGCGGCCCGGTGCTGGTCCTGGACGGCGGCCACGACCGCATCGTGCCGCCCGCCGCGACCGCCGCCACCTGGGCCGCCCTGCCCGCCTCCGCGCGCCGCGCCTTCTACCCGTCCGGCTACCACCTGCTGCTGCGCGACCGCGACCGCGCGCTGCCCACGGCCGACATCGCCGCCTGGCTCGACACGCCCGACCGCTGGCTCCCGTCCGGCGCCGACGTGGCCGCCGCCGCCTGGACCGCGAACCACGACTGGCGCGACGAGCCTGCGCCCTGGTTGCCCGCCAACCTCGACGGCCTGGCGGGACACGACCCGCTGCCGTAGCAAGGAAGCAGTTCTTTCTTGAAAGAAAGAACCAAAGAACTTTACCCATGAAGCCCCTTGGCGACGAGGCTGCCTGGAATCCTTATGTGCAAAGTCTTTTTGCTTCTTTTTCTTCAGAAAAAGAAGCGCTTGCTTCCCTGCCTCGCCGGGGCTGGCGCCGCTCCGCCAACCGCGCTACATCAGGTGCTACGGACCCGTAGCTCAGCTGGATAGAGCGCTGCCCTCCGAAGGCAGAGGCCGGACGTTCGAATCGTCTCGGGTCCGCCATCTCCCTTCGATTGAGCCGGAAGGCTGCCATCGGTTCTTCTGCCGGGTCTGAGACGCGACGGGACCGGAACCTGCACATGCCACGGCCGGTCCATCCGAACTTTCGTCACTGCGACGATCACGCTGCAACACGCGTCCGCCCGGCTCGCCGGAATCGGCTTGTCCCCCTGTGCCAGCTATTGAACGGGAGATGCCGTCCCTGTCAAAGCTCGGGAACCGAGGGCCGCGGCGTCGTGACCCGTCGCCGCGAGTCAGCCGTGATGGAGGAACAGTCGAGGCCGTCGGGGGCGAAGCAATGAGTGCCGGCGTGAAGGAACCAGGCCAGGGTGCCCGTGTCGCCTGGCTGGACGGACTTCGCGGTCTGGCCGCCCTGCAGGTGGTGGTGCTCCACTACATGGCCGCCTTCCTGCCGGCGATCGGCCTGGTGCAGTCCGGAATGGCACGGCGGAGCTGGGAGGGATGGTTCATCCACACCCCCCTGTTCTTTCCGTTCGACGGCTACTTTGCCGTCTTCATCTTCTTCCTGCTGAGCGGCGTGGCCCTGGACCTGTCGTTCCGCGCACGGCCGCGCGCCGTGGTCCAGGGCGCATCGCGTCGAACGATCCGGCTGGGGATCCCCATGACGGCGGCGGTGGCGCTGGGCGCCCTCCTGCTGCTCGCCTGGCCCGAGGCGCACAGGCACGCCGCAGCGCTGACCGGCTCGCAGGGCTGGCTCGGCGCCGTGTCACCGGATCGGGTCACCCTGGGCGCCGTGCTGCACCAGGTGGCCTTCGAGGGCATGCTCATGGGCTACAGCAACGTCAGCCCGCTTCCCGGCATCCTGGTTGCGCCGTTTCATCTGTCGGAACTCACGCAATCGTTAAATGCCCCGCTGTGGACGATGCATGTCGAGTTCCTCGGCTCGCTGCTGGTCCTGCTCCTCGTGTTCCTGCGCAGCATGGCGGGGCGCCTGATGCACGCGCTGGCCTGCATCGCGGTGCCGGTGATCCTGGGCCCGTCGCCACTCGTGCTGTTCGTGATCGGGCATGCCGGCGCAACGATGCTGACGGGCCGCCTCGCGCACCGGCGGATCGCGGCGGTCTGCGGGGTCGCCATGCTGTGCCTCGGCGTGGGTCTCGACACCCACGCGGCGTGGCCGGGCACCGCCTTGCTGCAGGGAATCCTGCCCGGAGGGCCGCCGGAGCAGTCCACGAACCTGCTCCGGCTGCAGCTGATGTGCTGTGCTGTTCTCGTGTTCGTCGGAGTGGCGCTGCTGCCTGGCGCGCACGCGCTGTTGCGCACGCGGACGGCCCAGTGGCTGGGTCGCATGTCGTTCAGTCTCTACCTCGTGCATTTCCCGATACTGTTCACGGTCGTCTCGGCGCTGTTCGTGCAGCTGTCCCGGTTCCTGCCGTTCGGCGCCGCGGCCGCCGGCGCAAGCCTGGTGGGGGTCGCGATCACCGTGCCGGCCGCCATGGGCTTTCGTCGCTGGATGGACGCCCCCGCCGTGCGGCTCAGCCGCAGAGTGGGCGCGCGAACACGAGCATCCGTGGCCGCGGTCCCGATCGGGTCTGGTTCCGCCTGAAATCCGACGGCGGCCGGAACCGGTCCCGCGCGCCGGGGCGCGGCTGCCAGGTGCCCGCCTCGACCCCGGACACGGGGGCACGAACTTGTTTTATCCGGGAGCGGGAACCCACTTCCGTGTAAGTCATTCCCATGCAAATGGTTCAGGCCTGAGCTTGCATCCATGACGAGCCTGGCATTGGCCGCCGCAAGTCCGATGGAACCCCATGCAAGTAACGGAGGCGAGATGACCCAGGCCCTTTCTCTTGAACCCCGGCGGACGCTCTTCCATCCGGGCCTCGTGGCGGCCGGCGCCGCCCTGCTGATCGCGGCGTTCGTGACCGACGTCCTCTATTGGAAGACGCTGCTGTTCCAGTACGACAACTTCTCCGGATGGCTGCTGGCGGGCGGCCTCGCCCTCGCGGCCCTCGCGGGCGTCGCCTTCGTGCTCGACCTGGCGCTCGGGCGCATGCGGCGCATCGCCTGGCTCCGCCTCGGCGGGCTGGCCGCCGCGGCCGTGCTCGGGCTGCTCAACGCCTTCGTCCACAGCCGCGACGCCTACACGGCCGTGGTCCCCGAGGGGATCGCCCTGTCGGCGGTCGTCACCCTCATCCTCGTCGCCGTGGGCGCCACCGGGGGCTGGTCCCTCGCCGCCCGCCGCACCGCGCCGCAAACCCTGGACGCCCAGCCATGATCCGCACCCTGCTCCGCACGACGCTGCTCGTCGTCTCCGTCGTGACGCCCGCCGCCGCCGGCGACCAGGCCGGCAACCCCGCCGACCAGTACGGCGCGGACCCGAGGCTGCCGGAGCCGCACCAGTACCTGTTCCCGCCCATGAAGGTCATGCCCGCCCGGGGCTGGAACCCGGGCGAGACCCCGGTCGTGCCGAACGGCATGCGCGTCCAGGCCCTGGCGACCGGCTTCCTGCACCCGCGCATGGTCTACCCGCTGCCGAACGGGGACGTGCTGGTCGCAGAGTCCAACGGCACGGGCGGCCCGCTCTACCGCGTGAAGGACTACATCGAGGGCAAGGTGAAGGGCGTGTCCGGCTCGGGCGCCCCCGCCGGCCAGCGCATCAGCCTCCTGCGCGGCCGCAACGCCGACGGCACGGCGAGCGAGCGCACCGTGTTCATCGACCACCTGAACGCGCCCTACGGCATGGTCCTCGTGGGCAGCGACCTGTACGTCGCGGACACCGACGCCATCCTCCGCTTCCCCTACACCCCCGGCGAGACGCAGATCACGGCGCCGGGCGTGCGGCTCACGGACCTCCCCGCGCAGGCGCCCAACCACCACTGGACCAAGTCCCTGGCGGCGAGCCCGGACGGGTCGAAGCTCTACGTGGGCGTGGGCTCGAACAGCAACATCACCGAGAACGGCATCGGCGCCGAGGAAGGCCGCGCCGCGGTGTGGGAGGTGGACCGGGCGACCGGCCTGAAGCGCATCTACGCGAGCGGCATCCGCAACCCGACCGGCCTCGCCTTCGAGCCGACCACCAGCACGCTCTGGGCCGTCGCCAACGAGCGCGACGAGATCGGCCCCGACCTGGTGCCGGACTACCTGACCGTCGTCCACGAGAACGCCTTCTACGGCTGGCCGTACAGCTACTGGGGCCAGCACGTCGACGTCCGCGTCCAGCCGCAGCGCCCCGACCTGGTGGCAGCGGCGATCCGCCCCGACTACGGGCTCGGCTCGCACTTCGCCCCGCTCAGCCTGGCGTTCACCCAGGCCAACAGCCTGCCCGGCGACTTCCACGGCGGCGTCTTCATCGGCGAGCACGGCAGCTGGGACCGCGACCCCGTCGTCGGCTACAAGGTGGTCTACATCCCGTTCCAGAACGGACGCCCCAGCGGCCCGCCCCAGGACGTGGTGACGGGCTTCGTCACCGACGACGCCAAGACCCGCGGCCGCCCCGTGGGCGTCGCCTTCGACCAGAGCGGCGCGCTGCTGGTCGCCGACGACGTGGGCAACACGGTCTGGCGCGTCAGCGCCGCCGCCACCAAGTCGGCCGCCGCACGGTAGTCCTGCCCGCGACGTTCATGTCGAACCCGTCACGGAAACGACGGCCCTCTCCCCGCCCCGCGTGACACCGGGGCGGATGCGGCACCGTGGCCGGGAGCCGGGTGGCTGCCCTGCGTGGACACGTCGGGTCGAAGGGGCAACGCGGCCTCCCGCCCGAGTGGAGCGTGACCCGGTCGCGTGTTCCCTCGGCACGCCGCCGGGCCGGGACGGGCCGCCCTGTCCGGCGGTCCCTTCCCCCCGCCCCCCTCAGCTCGTCGCCGACCCCGCGCTCGGCGCCTGCGCGGCCGGTGCGGGCGCCACCGTCGCCTGCGGCAGCGGGATGAACTCCTTGTCGTCGCCCGGCACGGTCCCGAACCGGCCCGCCTTCCAGTCCGCCTTCGCCTGCTCGATCCGCTCGCGCGACGACGACACGAAGTTCCAGAACAGGAACCGCGGCCCGTCCATCACCGCGCCGCCCAGCAGCAGCAGCCGCGCCCCCGCCTCCCCCGCCCGCAGCGACACCGCGTCGCCCGCGCGGAACAGCAGCATCCGCCCCGCCTCGAACCGCACCCCCGCCACCTCGACGGCGCCCTCCACGACGTACGCCCCGCGCTCCTCGTGCGCGTCCGGCATCGGCACCTGCGCGCGCGCCGCCAGCACCACGTCCGCGTAGAACAGCGCGGACGCCGTGCGCACCGGCGAGCGCAGCCCCCACCCCTCCCCCGCCACCAGGCGCAGCCGCGCCCCCGCGTCCTCGATCACCGGCAGCGCCGCGGCGCCGTGGTGCGCGAAGTCCGGCGCGTCCTCCTCCTGCCCCTTCGGCAGCGCCACCCAAGACTGGATCCCCGACAGCCGGTTCGCGTGCACCCGCGATGGCAGCGCGGTGCGCTCGGAGTGCGTGATCCCGCGCCCCGCCGTCATCCAGTTCACGTCGCCCGGCTCGATCGACTGGTCCGTGCCCACGCTGTCGCGGTGGTGGATCGCCCCCTCGAACAGGTACGTCACCGTGGACAGCCCGATGTGCGGGTGCGGCCGCACGTCGAGCCCCTTGCCCGTGAGGAACTCCCCGGGCCCCACCTGGTCGAAGAACACGAACGGCCCGACCATCTGCCGCTCCGCCGCCGGCAGCGCCCGCCTGACCTCGAAGCCGCCGATGTCGTGCGCCCGCGGCAGGATCACCTGCTCCACGCCCGGCGGCATCACGTCCCCCGAACAAGCCCCCAGCCCCTCGCTCATCGCCCGTGCTCCCCCATCCATGCCATCGCAATGTCGAAATCCGCCTGCGAGAGCCCATGACCCGCCGGCACCGTCCTGTGCTCGACCCTGCCACCCGCCGCCGCCAACTGCGAGGCCAACCGCGCCGCGTCCCCTGCCGCCACCATCGTGTCCGCCGCCCCCGACAGCAGCAGCACCGGCGCCCCACCCAGCACCCCCACCGGCGGCTGCCACGCCGCCGTCGTGCGCAGCGGCGTCATCGCCCGCAGCAGCACCGCGCCCGCCAGCACCCCCGGCCGCAGCAGCATCAGCGCCGCCGCGATGTTCGCCCCGTTCGAGAACCCCACCGCCACCGGCGCCCCCAGCCCGTGCCGCGCCCGCGCCTCCGCCACGAACCCCGCCAGCTCCCCCGCCCGCCGCCGCAGGTCGTCCTCGTCGAACACCCCCTCCGCCAGCCTGCGGAAGAACCGCGCGGCACCCCCCTCGTCCACCGCACCGCGCGGCGACAGCAGCGCCGCCCCCGGCGACAGCGCCCGCCCCAGCGGCAGCAGGTCGTCCTCGCTCCCCCCCGTCCCGTGCAGCAGCAGCAGCGGCCGCAGCGAGGCGTCCTCCGCCGGCACGAAACGATGGCGCATGCCCAGCTCGGTCATCACAACACCCTCAAAAGGAAGGAAGCATGGGCTCTGCCCAAACCCGCCAGGGGCGAGCCGCCCCTGGACCGGCCTTGCTTAGGGAAGCCATCCAAGGGGCTTCCCTTGGCGGAGCTCGAGGCAGCGCCTCGACCTTCCTTCACGCGAGCGCCGGCAGCGCCGCCTCGATCCGAGCCCGGTGCGGCTGCAGGAACGCCGGCAGCTTCAGCGCCGCGCCGAGCGACCCCGGGTCCTCGTCCACCGCGAACCCCGGCGCGTCGGTGGCGATCTCGAACAGCACGCCCCCCGGCTCGCGGAAGTACACGGACCGGAAGTAGTCGCGGTCCCGCTGCCCCGTCGCCCGCACCCCGTGGTCGCGCGCCAGCACCGCGACCATCGCCGCCTGCGCCGCATCGTCCGCCGCCCGGAACGCCAGGTGGTGCACCGACCCCCGCCCCAGCCCGGGCCCCGCCGCCGCGCCCACCGTGCGCAGGTCCACGACCCCGCCCAGCGCCTCGCCGACCCGCATCCGCACCGCGCCCGCCTCGCGCCCCGCCTCCGCATACCCGAACACGTTGCCCAGCAGCGCCGCCGTCGCCCCCGCGTCCCCCAGCGACAGGCTCACCCCGTGGAACCCCCGGATCGCATGCTCCGCCCCCACCCCGCCGCCGCCCCACACGGGCTCCGCCGCCACGCCATCGACCCCCACGAGCGCGAGCCGCAGCCCGTCCGGATCGCGGAACGCGACCACCGGCTCGCCGAACCGCTCGCCCGCCTCCGCGCCGTGCGCCCGCAGCCGCTCCGCCCACCACCCGAGCGAATCCCGCGGCACCCGCAGCATCGTCTCCGCGAGCTCCCCCGCGCCTGGCGTCCCCGCCTGCGCCCCGGCCCACGGGAAGAACGTCAGGATCGTGCCGGGCGTCCCCGCCTCGTCGCCGTAGTACAGATGGTAGGCCCCGGGATCGTCGAAGTTGACCGTCCGCTTGACCAGACGCATCCCCAGGACGCGGGCAAAGAACCCGAGGTTGCCAGACGCGTCGCCCGCGATGGCGGTGACGTGATGGATGCCGGCATGGGCCATGGTGTCATGTCCTCGCGCGGGCGGCGCCGGCCGCCCTTCGCACACCGAGGTAGGCGCACGCCCCGCCGCGTGCCATTGCAGCGCCGCAACGTCGCCATTGCGCGGGAGACGACAGCGTGCCCGACGCCTGCCCGCTCGCCTGGGACGACATCCGCCTGGTCGCCGCCATCGCCGCCGCCGGCACGCTGCCCGCCGCCGCGACGCGCCTCGGCCTGGACCACTCCACGGTGTTCCGCCGCCTGCGCCGCATCGACGACGCCCTGGGCACGCCCGCCTTCGAGCGCGGCCGCGCCGGCTACAACCCCACCCAGGCCGGCGCCGAGATCGCGGCCCTGGCCGCGCGCATCGAGGAGGACCGCGACGCCGTGCTGCGCCGCGTCGCCGGCCGCGCCCCCTCGCCCGCCGGCGAGGTCCGCATCGCCACCAGCGACGCCCTGCTCTCCGGCCTTCTGCTCCCCCTCCTCGCCGAGTTCGGCGCCGCCTGCCCCGACGTCCGCCTCGACCTCGTGACCGGCAACACCGCGCTCAACCTGTCGCGCCGCGACGCCGACGTCGCGATCCGCGCCACGAACAGCCCGCCCGACACGCTGGTCGGCCGCCGCGTCGCCCGCATCGCCTGGGCCCCCTACGCCGCCGCCCCGCACGACGCCCCGCCCGCCGACGACGCCGCCCCGTTCGCCGCCGACGCCCCCTGGGTCGGCTTCGGCGACGCCCTGTCCGGCCTCGCCGCCGCCGCCCACCTGCGCGCGCACCTCCCCGAGGAACGCCGCATCGCCGCCCGCTTCGACACCGTGGGCGGCCTGGTCGCCGGCGTGGAGGCGGGCCTGGGCCGCGGCCTCCTGCCGTGCTTCGCCGCCGCCCGCCGCCCCGCCCTGTCCCGCCTCGCGCCCCCCGTCGACACGCTCGCCACCGACCTGTGGCTGCTGACCCACCCCGACCTGCGCCAGGTGCCCCGCGTGCGCGTCCTGCTCGACTTCCTGGCCGGGCACCTCGCCGCCCTGCGCCCCGCCATCGAGGGCCTCGCCCCGCCCCCCTGACCCCCGGAGCCCGCCATGCCCTTCCGCGCCCCCGCCGCCCTCCTGCCCGCCGCCGCCCTGCTCGCCGCGTCGCTCGCCTCCCTGGCCGCCTGCTCCCCCCGCCAGACCGCCGCCAACCAGGCCGAGGCCACCTGCCGCGACCAGGCGATCCGCGACACCTCCGAGATCCCCGGCGTCGTCGCCGACACCGCGCGCGACCGCATGGTCCGCGCCTGCCTCGCCCGCCAGCCGCACTGAGCGCCCCCGCGCGGACCCTGGCCTTGCGCTCCCGCGGACCGGCGCCACCTCCGCTGTCAGCCCGGAAACGGCCCGCGACACGGCCCAGCGAAGGTGCATTTGCCATCATGACCCGGTTCGAGCAGCTCGCCCTCGACGAAGCCCTCGGCATCGCCATGGCCAGCCAGATCATGACCGCCTCCCTCCTGCTCCACGTCGCCGAACGCGACCCCTCCGGCATCCCCGCGCTGCGCGAAACCCTGGACGCCCACGCCCGCATCCTGGAGGGCCCCCACGCCGCGAGCTGCTACAGCCGGGCCGCCCTCGGCCTCGCGCGCACCCTCCTCGCCTCGCGGCAGCAGTCCCTCGCCGCCATCGAGCAGGAAGCAGGCTAGGCAAGGTCGGGCTCTGCCCGAACCCGCAAAGGGTCCGAGGACCCTTTGATCCCACTTACTTAAGGGAAGCCATCCAAGGGGCTTCCCTTGGCGGAGTTTGAGGCAGCGCCTCAACCTTGCTTGCTTCCCCGCATCCGCGGTATGCGGCGCCGCCCTGCCCTGCCATCCTCCGCCCGATGCCAGAGCACCCCGCCCGCCTGTCCCTCCCCGCCCTCCTGCGCCCTGCCGCGTCGCTGGCCGGCCTGAGCGTCCTGCTCCTCGGCCTCGGCCTGGGCGCGGCCGCCTGGAACGGCCTGGCCGCGCGCCACGCCGCCGCCGCGATCGAGCGCAACGCCGCGCTGTCCGACGGCACGGAGCGCGTGCTGGCCGCGCTGCGCGACATGGAGCGCGGCCAGCGCGGCTTCATCCTCACCGGCCAGGACGAGTACCTCGCCCCCTACCGCGACGGCCTGGCGCGCATCGACCCGCTGCTCGACGCCCTGCGCGGCCTCGGCTTCGACCTGGGCGCGCTGCCGCCGGCGGTGGCGGCCAAGCGCGCCGTGACCACGCGCGGCGTCGAGATCTTCCGCACGCAGGGCGCGGACGCCGCGCTGGCCCTGGTGCGCTCCGGCGAGGGCCGCACCAGCGCGGACGCGGTGCGCGCGCAGACCGACCGCCTGCAGGCCGACGCCGCCCGCCGCATCGCGAAGCTGCGCGGCACGGCGGCGTTGCGCGACACGGTGCTGACGGCGCTGTCTGCGGCCTCAATCCTGTCGGCCTTCGCGATCATGGTGCTGCTGGTGCTGCGCCGCCGCCGCGCGGAGATGGCCGGTCGCGCGCTGCTCGACGCGGTGCTGGAGAACGCGCCGCTCGGCCTGGGCATCCTCGACTCGCGCCTGCGCGTGCGACACATCAACCGCGCGCTGGCCACGATGAGCGACCGCGCGCTGGGGGCGGCGGTGGGCACCTCGATCTGGGACGTGCTGCCCGACCTGCGCGCGAGCCTGGAGCCGCGCCTGCGCCAGGTCGTGGACGGCGGCCGCGCCGTACCCAACCTGGAGGTCGCCGCCGACAGCAACACCCGCCCCGACCAGCGCCGCGAGTTCCAGATGAGCTTCTACCCCCTGGCCCGCCACGGCGGCGGCACGGCGGGCGACGGCGCAGGCATGGTGGTGA
>JBPBQS010000058.1:0-12239 GCA_050920955.1 Janthinobacterium lividum
GGGGGGGGGGTGGGGGGGGCCCCCGGGGGGGGGCGGGCCCGGGGGGGGGGGGGGGGGGGGCGGCTCTGGCACAACCCGGGGGCGATCGGGATGCCGGCGAACGACGGGACGCCGCGGGGGTGGTTCAGCGTGGTCGAGGCATGCGCGGGCGGGGTGCGGGTGGAGCGGCGGGCGCTGCACTACGACCACGCGGGGGCGGCGGGGGCGATGCGGGCGGCGGGGCTGCCGGAGGCGTACGCGGCGGCGCTGGGGGACGGGCTGTGGGCGGACTGCGACGTGATGCCGGAGGCGGACCGGGCGCGGCAGGGGGTGCGGATCGAGGAGGAGGCGGTGGAGTGGGCGGTGAAGGCCAGGGCTCTGCCCTGGACCCGCCAAGGCGAGCCGCCCTGGACCGGCCTTCCTTAAGTGGCGCGTTCCAAGGGCGCAGCCTTTGGCGGAGTTTGAGGCGGAGCCTCAACCTTGCTTGCTTGCTCCTACATGCCGCCGGGGTAGCCGGGGCCGCCGCCGCCTTCGGGAGTCGCCCAGTCGATGTTCTGGGTGGGGTCCTTGATGTCGCAGGTCTTGCAGTGGACGCAGTTCTGCGCGGCGATGTGCAGGTGGGGGGTGCCGGACTCCACGCCCTCGGGCTCGTAGACGGCGGCGGGGCAGTAGCGGCTTTCGGGGCTGGCGAAGCGCTGCCAGTTGACGGGGAGCCAGCGGGCGGGGTCGCGCAGGCGCAGGTGCACGGGCTGGTCCTCCTCGTGGTTGGTGTTGCTGAGGAACACCGAGGACAGGCGGTCGAAGGTGAGCACGCCGTCGGGCTTGGGGTAGGCGATGCGCGGCGAGGAGGCGGCGGGGCGCAGGGTCTCGTGGTCGGCGTGGCGGTGGCGGAAGGTCCAGGGGGCGCGGCCGCGCAGGACGTAGGTGTCGATGGCGGAGTAGAGGAGCGCGCCCCAGAGGCCGAAGCGGGCGAAGCTGGGGCGGATGTTGCGCACGCCCTGCAGCTCGGCCCAGAGCCAGGAGGCGTGGACGCGGGCGGTGTAGGTCTCGGGCTCGGCGGGGCGGCCGTTGGCCAGGGCGTCGGCGACGGCGTCGGCGGCGAGCATGCCGGACTTCATCGCGGCGTGGGTGCCCTTGATCTTGGCGACGTTGAGGAAGCCGGCGGAGTCGCCGATCAGGGCGCCGCCGGGGAAGGTCAGCTTCGGCACGGACTGGGCGCCGCCTTCGCTGAGCGCGCGGGCGCCGTAGGAGACGCGGCGGCCGCCCTGGAGGTGGTGGGCGACGGCGGGGTGGGTCTTGAGGCGCTGCATCTCGTCGAAGGGGGAGAGCCAGGGGTTGGCGTAGTCCAGGCCGACCACGAAGCCGACGCTGACCAGGTTTTCCCCGAAGTGGTAGAGCCAGGCGCCGCCGTAGGTGTTGGCGTCGAGCGGCCAGCCGATGGTGTGCTCGATCAGGCCGGGCTTGTGGTTCGCGGCAGGGATCTCCCACAGCTCCTTGATGCCGAGCGCGTAGGTCTGCGGGTCGACGCCGTCGCGGAGCGAGAAACGGTCCATGAGCTGCTTGGCGAGGGAGCCGCGGCAGCCCTCGCCGAACAGGGTGTAGGCGGCGCGCAGCTCCATGCCGGGCTGGTGGTTGGGGCCGGGCGTGCCGTCGCGGCCGATGCCCATGTCGCCGGTGGCGACGCCGACGACGCGGCCGTCCTCCACGAGGAGCTCGGCGGCGGCGAAGCCGGGGTAGATCTCGACGCCGAGGGACTCGGCCTGCTCGGCGAGCCAGCGGCACACGTCGCCGAGGCTGACCACGTAGTTGCCGGCGTTGTGCATCTGCGGCGGCGTGGGCAGGCGGATCGAGCGCGTGCGGGTGAGCAGGAGGAAGCGGTCCTCGCCGGCGGGCGTGTGCAGGGGCGCGCCGCGCTCGCGCCAGTCGGGGAGGATCTCGTCCAGGGCGCGGGGCTCGAGCACGCAGCCGGAGAGGATGTGGGCGCCGACCTCGCCGCCCTTCTCCACGACGCAGACGGTGGCCTCGGGGGAGAGCTGCTTGAGGCGGATCGCGGCGGCCAGGCCCGCGGGGCCCGCGCCCACCACGACCACGTCGAACTCCATCGCCTCGCGCGTCACGTTCGCTCCGTCCGGCATCGTCCAGCCCCTCCAGGCGCCGTCGCGGCGCGCATTCCGTTCCCGGGTACGCAAGGGTGGGGCACGCCATGCCCGCCTGCGCACGGGCGCAGGCACGCCATGGTTGTGCGGCGCGCGCGTCCGGGATGCCTCACTTAGAGCGGGGCGCGCGTTGCGCAAACCCTGCGGGGTCGGCACAAGCCTTGGGCATGGACGCGCTCGCCGCCCTTCGGCTGCAAATCGCGTGGGGCGCCGACGAGGCGCTCGACGACCTGCCGCTCGACCGCACGCGGGCGGCGGTGGCCGTGCGGCGGCCGCAGGCGGACCGGGTGGCGGATCCTGGCGTGTCGGCGGCCCCGGCCGTGCCCGCCGAGGTCGTGGCGGCCGTGACGGCGCCCGTGCGTGTCGTACCGGTCCTGGCGAGCGCGGCGGCGCTGGCGACTCCCGTGGTGCAGGCGCAGGAGGCGGCGGCGGCGGCGGGCACGCGGGAGGCCTTGCGCGAGGCGCTGGCGGGGTTCGCGCCCTGCCCGCTCCGCGACACGGCGGGGCACCTGGTGTTCTTCGACGGCAATCCGGACGCGGGCGTGGTGCTGGTCGGCGAGGTGCCGGGGGCGGAGGAGGACCGCGCGGGCACGCCGTTCGCGGGGCCGGCGGGGCAGCTGCTCGACCGGATGCTGGGCTCGGTGGGGCTGGACCGCACCACGGTGGCGATGACGATGCTGGTGCCGTGGCGCCCGCCGGGGGGGCGTCTGCCCACGGACGGGGAGGTCGCGATGTGCCTGCCGTTCCTGCAGCGCCACCTGGCGCTGCTGCGGCCTCGGGTGCTGGTGCCGCTGGGCGCGCTGGCGACGCGGGCGGTGACGGGCAACAGCCTGGGCATCCGCAGGCTGCGCGGGCGGGTCGCGGAGGCGGCGGTGCCGGGGCTGGAGGCGTCGGCGGTGGTGCTGCCGATGCTGCACCCGGCGCACCTGCTGCGCACGCCGGGCGCCAAGCGGGAGGCGTGGGCGGACCTGCTGCAGCTTCGGGCGCTGCTCGGCGGCGTCACAAAAACGTGAAATTTTCTCGGCGGAACTGGCGGAATTCCGGAGTATGTCTCTTTTTGGCACAAACGTCTCATTCATTGACGTTGCGGCTTTAAATTCTGCCTTGTAGCTCCCCCGCCATGCGAGGGATCGGCTTCACGCTTTCCCGTCTTCCCGCCACCCGGGCCTTCCTGGCCGGTGCGGCGTTCCTGGCCAGCGCGTCGCTGCGGCCGGGACACGCGCGGGCGGAGACGGGGGACGCACCCAGCGACGAGGTGGCGCTTGCCGTGCCGCGCGTGGCGCTGCCGGGCGGCGCCGTGCCGCTGCCGCAGCCGCTGTCGCGGGGCGAGGCGTTGCGCATCCGGCGCATCCTCGCGTTCCAGGCCGCCGACGACATTCCCGCGGCGGTGGCCGAGCAGGCGCAGCTCACCGACCCGAGCCTCCTGGGGCCGATCCTGGCCGACCGTTATCTCGGGCATCCCGACCGCACCGCGACCACCGACCTCGTGGCGTGGCTCGCGCATTATTCCGACCAGCCCGACGCGGTGGCGATCCGCGCGGCGTTGGCGGCCAGGCTGCCGCGCGGCGCCGCGCTGCCGTCGCTGGCCGCGCGGCGCACCCTCGGCGCGGAGTCGCCCGAGGCAGCGACGCCGGAGGAGGAGGATCCCGCCGGGCACCTGCTCGTGCGCAACGCCCTGCTCGACCGCACCGTGCATCTCAGGGCGAAGGCCGGCGAGTTCGCCTCGGCGCTGCGCCTGGTGTCGTCGGCGCGTCGGCTCGACACGCTCTACCGGGCACAGCTTCGCGCCGAGGTGGCGCAGGCGATGTTCCTGCAGGGGCGCGACGCCGAGGCGCTGTCGCTCGGGCAGGAGGCGTTCCGGGCGTCGGGCGGGCGGGCGGGGCTGGCCGCGTTCTCCGCGGGGCTGGCGGCGTGGCGGATGGACCGGCCGGCGACGGCGCTGATCCTGTTCGAGGCGGCGTCGCGGGCCACCCTGCTGCCGGCGAGCACGCGGGCCGGGGCGGCGTTCTGGGCGGCGCGCGCGCAGCTTCGCACCGGCAACCCGCTGGTCTGGCGGCCGTGGATGCTCCGGGCGGCGGCGCAGAAGCGCACGTTCTACGGGCTGCTGGCCGGGCGCGCGCTCGGCGACGGGCACGCCGAGGGCCGTGCCGGGGTCGACGAGGAGCCGCGCGAGCTGCTGGCGTCGGCCGACGTGGACGCGCTGGCAGAGACGGCGGAGGGGCGGCGGGCGTTCGCGCTGCTCCAGGTGGGGCAGCCGGCGCGTGCCGAGGCCGAGCTGCGGCAGCTCTGGCCGGCGGTGGGCAGCGACCTGGCGTTGCAGCGCTCCATCCGGCTGGTGGCGGAGGCGACGGAGATGCCGGACCTCGCGGCCCAGCTCGCGACCATGGCGCAGGACGCCGACGGGCGGCCGCGCGATGCCGCGCGCTTCCCGGTGCCGCGCCTGGCGCCGCGCGGCGGGTTCGTGGTGGACCGGGCGCTGGTGTATGCGCTGACCCGGCTGGAGAGCAATTTCGACGCGGACGCCGTGTCGGCGGTGGGCGCGCGCGGGCTGATGCAGCTCATGCCGGTCACCGCGGGCTACATCAGCGGCAACTCGGACCGGTATGCGGGACGGGCCGGGAGCCTGCACGATCCGGCGCTGAACCTGCAGCTCGGGCAGCGCTACGTGCTCTATCTGTCGGGGCACGACGCGGTGGACAACAACCTGATCCGCCTGCTGGCCAGCTACAACGCCGGGCCGGGCAACGTCGGGCACTGGGACATACGCTGCGACGACGACCCGCTGATGTTCATGGAGTCGATCCCGTTCGACGAGACGCGGGGCTTCGTGCACCGCGCGCTCACCTACACGTGGATCTACGCGGACCGGCTCGGGCTGCCGGCGCCGAGCCTGGACGCGTTGGCGACGGGCGTCTGGCCGAAGTTCGACGCGAAGGTGTCGGGGGCGCGGCTGCACTAGGCAAGGAAGGCCGGGCTCTGCCCGGACCCGCCAGGGCGAGCCGCCCTGGACTGGCCTCACTTAAGGGAGGCGTTCCAAGGGCGCAGCCTTTGGCGGAGTCCAGAGGCAGCGCCTCTGGCCTTGCTTCCTTCCTTCTCCGCGCCAAGATTCCCGTCGCAGCCCGGAGTTCTTTCATGCCGCTCGACGAGAGCCGTGCCTTCCTGCCCGTCGCGATCGCGGTGCTCACCGTGTCGGACACGCGCGCGCTGGCCGACGACAGGTCGGGGGACACGCTCGTGGCGCGGGTGGAAGCGGCGGGGCATCGGGTCGCGGCGCGCACGTTGCTGCGCGACGACGCGGACGCGATCGAGGGGCAGTTGCGCGCGTGGATCGCGGACCCGGCGGTCGACGTCGTGGTGACGACGGGAGGCACGGGGATCACCGGGCGCGACGTCACGCCCGAGGCGTTCGAGCGCGTCGTGGAGAAGCGGATCGAGGGGTTCGGCGAGCTGTTCCGCATGCTGAGCTACGCCAAGATCGGGACGTCGACGATGCAGTCGCGGGCGATGGGCGGGGTCGCGGGGGGGACGTACCTGTTCGCGCTGCCGGGAAGCACGGGGGCGGTGCGCGACGCGTGGGACGACATCCTGGTGTGGCAGCTCGACAGCCGGTTCCGGCCCTGCAACCTGGTGGAGCTGATGCCGAGGCTGCAGGAACACCTGCGGGCCTGAAGGAAGCAAGGCCGGGCTCTGCCCGGACCCGCCAGGGGCGAGCCGCCCCTGGACCGGCCTTGCTTAAGTTGTGCGTTCCAAGGGCGCAGCCTTTGGCGGAGTTTGAGGCGGAGCCTCAAGCTTTCTTCGCTTCCTCCCTGTCCTCGCGTTCCACGGTGGCGAGGTAGCGGCGGGCGAGGGCGCCGTAGAGCGGGCGGCGGCACACCAGGCGCGAGACGGCGAAGGCCAGCAGCGAGGTGGCCATCAGCGGCAGGGTCATGGACTGGTTGGCGGTCATCTCCAGGACGATCACCGCGGCGGTGATCGGCGCCTGCACGACGCCTGAGAAGTAGCCGACCATGGCGAGGAGCACGACGGCGCCGGCCGGGGCCTGGGGGAGGAGGTGGGCGATCCAGTGGCCGAGGCCGGCGCCCACGGCGAGCGAGGGGGCGAAGATGCCGCCGGGCATGCCGCTGACGTAGGAGACCACGGTGGCCGCGAACTTGAGCACGAAGTAGCTGGAGGGGAGGTCCTCGCCGGCGACGAGGGCGCGGGCCTGGGCGTAGCCGGTGCCGTAGGTGGTGCTGCCGGACGCCAGGCCGATGGCGGCGAGCAGGAGGCCGCAGCAGGCGGCGAAGACGACGGGGCGGGCGCTCGCGAAGCGGCCGAGGCGGCCGGGCAGGCCGCCGGCGGCGGAGGTGAGCAGGCGGGCGAACAGGCCGCCGAACAGGCCGCCGGCGACGCCGCAGGTCAGCACGGCGAGCCAGGCGCGGCCGAGCGGGAGGACCGCGGTGGTGATGCCGAAGTAGGTGTAGTTGCCGTCGAGCAGCAGGGTCGTGATGCCGGCGATGATGACGCCGATCAGCAGGGTCGAGCTGGTGCGGGCGTCGAAGGAGTGGCTCAGCTCCTCGATGGCGAAGACGATGCCGGCGAGCGGGGTGTTGAAGGCCGCCGAGATGCCGGCGGCGCCGCCGGCGAGGACGAGGGCGCGCTGGGCGTCGCGGCGGGGGAGCTGCAGCAGGCCGCCGAAGGACTGCATGATGGCGCTGCTGATCTGCACGGTGGGGCCCTCGCGGCCGATGGAGGCGCCGCTGGCCAGGCCGAGGAGGGTGAGCACGATCTTGCCGCCGGCGACGCGCAGGGAGAGGACGCGGCGGACGGAGGCGGGGTCGGACATATGCAGCGCGGCCATAACCTGCGGGATGCCGCTGCCGCCGGCGCCGGGGAAGTAGGCGCGGGTCAGCCACACGGAGAGGGCGAGGCCGGCGGGGGCGAGGAGGAGCATGCCGGCCGGGGCGCGGCGGACCACGAAGCCGAACACCTCGGTGGCGCCGTCGGCGGCCCAGGCGAACAGGACGGCGACCAGGCCCACGACGAGGGCGCCGCACCACACGATCACGCGGCGGCGCCACAGGCGGGTGGAGAGCAGGGGCATGCGGCGCAGGCGGGCGAGGCGGCGGCGGCGGCGGACGGCGGCGGCGATGTCGGTCATGGGGCTCCGGGGGTGCGCGGGCCGTAGCCGGCGAAGGAAGGAAGGCCAGAGGCTCTGCCTCCGGACTCCGCTCAAGGCAATCGCCTTGAGAATCCCTTTCCTAAGTCAAGGGATCAAAGGGTCCTCGGACCCTTTGCGGGTTTGGGCAGCGCCCATGCTTGCTTCCTGCGTGGCGAGGTCGGCCGCGGTGTCGACGTCGCGCAGGGTGCGCAGGGTGGCGACGCGGCGGCCGGCGAAGTTGCGCGCGGTGTCGGCCAGGGCGTGGGGGCCGGACCAGCGGACGCGGGCGAAGGGGTGGGCGGGGCGGCGGCGGGCCATGGCGACGAGCCAGTAGCCGCCGTCCTGGGCGGGGCCGAAGGCGGCGTCGGCGCGGCCGAGGGCGCGAAAGCAGGCGGCGAGGTCGGCGGCGTCGACGGCGGGGATGTCGCAGCCGACGAGGGCGACGCGGGTGCGGGGGAAGCGGGCGAAGGCGCGGTGCATGCGCGCGGCGAGGTCGCCGCGGCCCTGGGGGATGCGGGGGAGGCCGCGCCAGGCGGGGTCGGGGGGCCAGCGGGCGGCGTCGGGGGTGGCGGCGAGGACGGTGCGGAAGCGCCGGTCGGCGCGCAGGCGGCGGAGCAGGCGGCGCAGGGTTGCGAGGTGGAAGCGCAGGGCGGCGCGCTCGCCGAGGTCGGCGGCGAGGCGGCGCTTGAGCGTGCCGAGGCGGGGGGCGCGGGCGAAGACGATCACGGTGTCCTTCAAGCGGGGGTCCCTCAGGCGGTGGTTCTCCGGGCGGGGGCGTAGAGGCGCGCGATCATGGCGGGGGGGAGGCCGGCGCGCCACAGGGCGAGGCAGAGGAGGTTGCGCGACGAGCGGCGGAGCCAGCCGTCGCGCTCCCAGCGGGCGGCGGATGTGAGCGCGGCGGCGTCGAGGCCGGCGGGGCCGCGCGGGTCGAGGCGGTTGAGGGCGCGGATCAGGGCGACGTCCTCCATCAGCGGGAGGCGGGGCATGCCGCCGGCGGCTTCGAGCAGGGCGCGGGGGAGGAGGAGGGCCTGGTCGCCGTAGGGGAGGCGGAGGACGCGGCAGCGCCAGGCGACCAGGCGCTCCACGCGGCGCGCGCGGGGGTCGGGGCTGTCGAGCGCGAGGCGGAAGTGGGCGGGGCGCGTCGGGGAGGTCGCGATGTGGGCGCGGGCGGCGGGCTGCCAGCCGGGTTGCAGTCGGGTGTCGGCGTGGAGGAGCAGGAGCCACGGGGCGGAGGAGGCGGCGATGCCGGCGGCGAGCTGGGGGCCGCGGCCGCGGGGGGCCTGGAGGACGCAGGCGCCGAGGGCGCGGGCAAGGGCCGCGGTTGGGTCGCGGCTGCCGGCGTCGGCGACGATGATCTCGGCGGGGGCGCCGGCGAGGGCGCGCAGGCAGGCCGGCAGCGTGGCGGCGGCGTCGAGGGTGGGGATCACCACGGACAGTTCGGGGAAGGCGGGCGGGTGCTGCATGCGTTCCGGAGGCGGGGTGGGGTTCGCCCATATGCCGGGGGTTGCAGCGGGAACGGAAGCACCTGGGCGTGGCGCTTCCGGCCTTCGTTTCGATGGACGATGGGCGGGGGCCGTTCGGTCGCGATGCGCCGCAGCGCGGCCGGCGCCGGAGAGCCTGCCGCGCGCGGGATGGTCCCACCCGCGCGCGGAGACTCTTCCCTTCGCGGACCGGCGGACCCGGGCGGCGTGTCGGCGGCGGGCTATATCCCGCCCGAGCCGAGGCCCATGTCGTAGTCGTAGTCGGGGTCGCTCTCGGGGGAGTCGTAGTGCACGTGCAGGTCCGCATCGAGGCGGTTCTGCGAGGAGCCGTGCTGCTGCGGCGTCGCCAGGAAGTGGGCGTACTCCGCGGCCTGGAAGTTGAAGATGCTCTCGCCGGCCGGCGCATCGCGGCCGGAGTACTGGTGCGTCTCGTAGCGGGCGTACTCCAGCTTCTCCTTCCAGTCCGGCTGCATCAGGCCGTCGTCGGCCAGGGAGCCGAAGAACTTGCCCTGGTCCTTGGCGGCGTCGGATTCCTTCTTGTGCTCGACGGCGAAGGCGATGGCGGCGCCGATGAACGCGAAGATCGCGCCGGCGGCGAAAGCCACGCCGGCGATCAGGCCCACGCCGGCGATCTCGAGGCCCGCCATCGAGGCGACCTCGAGGCCGCCGGCCGCCGTGCCGAGCAGGCCGCTCTCGATGCCCAGGGCGCCGACGGCCTTCTCCTCCGGGGTTGTCGCGGTCTTCAGGCTCAGCGCGCCGAGCACCACGCCGGCGACGCCGCCGCCGAGGTCGCCCGCGTAGCTGAGGCCCTTGGCGACGATGGCCGAGATCTTGGCAGCGCCCGAGGCCGGAAGCTTCACGCCGTCCGCCGCCGCCTCCTCGGTGAGCAGCGCGCTGACGTTGGCCTCGGCGTCGGGCTCGCCGGTCCCGGCCGGCGCGCTGTTCGACGGGCCGGCCTGCGGGCCGGACAGGTCGGTCATCTCGATGGTCTCGGCGTTGGCGTGCTCGCCGGTGCCGTCGTAGAGGGCCTGCGTCCCGGCGTCCGACGCCGGCGCATCGGGCATCGCCTGGCCCGCGCTGCCGCCGGAGCCCCAGATTTCCTTGTAGGTCGTGGTCACGCCCAGCATGCCCACCACGTTCTTGAGGAACGGGGTCTTGAACACGTTTTCGGACAGCTTCACGTAGGAGTTGGAGAAGCTCAGGAAGCCCAGCCAGCCCTGCGTCGCGGCCACCGCCTTGGTGCCCTCGTCGCCGCTGGAGTTCTCGCCCGACACGCCGGGCGCCGCGGCCACCGTGCTGTAGACCGCGCCCACGAGGGCAATCGCGCCGCTGATCGAGCCGAGGATGCCCTTGGTGTTCAGTGTCTGCAGGCTGGCGAGCAGCTTGGGCTTCTCGCTCTCGCTCAGGCCGGACGCGTCGATGATGTCCTGCAGGCTGTTGGCGGGCATCGCGCCACCCGACCCGGCCTCGATGCCGTGGTTGCCCACCAGGGCGCGGATCAGCTTGATCTCGGCGACCTTGTCGCCCTTCTTGTCGTTGATCGCGCTCCACAGCGCGTCCAGCGCGCCGATCGTCGTGCGCGGCACGTTGTTGTCGGCCGCAAGCTCCGCGCGGACCGCGCTGAAGATGCCCTGCGCGCCGGCGGCCAGCGCGTCGTCGGGGATCTTCGACGGGTCGCCGAACTTCGCGTCGATGTCGGCGGTGATGCCGTTGTTGAGCAGGATCTGCGACGCCTTGCCCGCGCGCGCCGGGTCGAGTGCCGCGAGCGCGCCGACGTCGGCGCTCACCTGGTCCTGCGCGGCGTCGCCGAGGCCCTGGGCCTTGGCCGCCTGGAGGAACTGCGTGTAGCCCGGGCTGGTGATCTGGTTGAACAGGTCGTCGGCCTTGCCCGCCGGCACGCCCACGTCGGCGAGCAGGGTGCCGACCTGCCCGGAGTAGTCCTTCGACACCGTGGGGTCCTGCATCAGCGTCGAGATCTGCTTCTGCACCGCGGCCGGGTCGATCATCTGCTGCATGTCGGCGCTGGTGAGCTGCGTCGGGCTGCCGAAGTCCTGCGAGGAGTGGTTGCCGCCGCCGATCGGCACCTCGGAGTAGGGCAGCACCTGGTAGCCGTTCTGCAGCGCGGACTGCGCCTGCATCGCGCGCACGAACTTCGCCTCGTTGCTGTCGGAGGCGACGCGGTTGTTGGTCACGTCGTCGTTGTACTTGTTGTACAGGTTGAGCATCGCCTCACCCTGCACGGTGCCCTTGCCGTCCTTGGCCTGCTTCTGGAGGACGTTCATGTCGTCCTCGCTCTCGACGCCGTACTGCGCGCGCAGGGCGGCGAGGTTGGAGTCCGTGCCGTCCGTGCCGTGCTCGGCGACATCCGCCGCCTGCCCGTAGAGGGTCGGGTTGTCGGCCTGCGAGGTGACGTACTTGTCGCCCTTGGCGTCGGTGAACTCGATGACGCCGTTGCCGAGGTTGTCGACGTGGCCGGCGACCGCCACGTCGGGGTCCCAGCCCGCGCCGATGTAGGTGTAGCCTTGGCCCTGCGCGGTGGTGATCGCGCCCTTCGTGGCGATCTGCGCCACGACCTGCTTGTAGAGGTCGGGCGTCAGCGCTTCGGAGACGACGAACTTGCCGGAGGCGGTCTGGTACTCGACGGTTCCGTTGTTGGTGCCGATCTCCCACACGGTGATGTCGGCGATCGAGGGCGGCTTGGCCGTGGAGTCCAGGAGCGTGTAGCCGCCGTCCTGCGCCTGCTTCACGGTGGCGTCGCCGCCGGTCATCGTGCTGTAGGCCTCCTTCAGCGACGCGTACAGCTCCGGCGTCTGGCTCTCGAGCGCCAGGTGGTTGCCGGTCGCGTCATGGTACTCGATCATGCCGGGACCGAACTGGTCGGGCGGGCCGACCACCAGCCCGTCGAACCCGGGCGCCGGGCCGTCCTGCGTCGTCACGCCGTAGCCCTGCGCGCCCAGGTCGTTGACCGTGTTGCGCTGCGCCAGCTCCTGCTGCATCTGCTTGTACAGCTCGGGCGTCAGCGTCCTGTCGACGATCACCTTGCCCGCGCCGGTCTCGTACTCGATGGTGCCGTTCGGCGCGTTGGCGAGGTCGCCGCCCTGCCACTTCGTGAGGTCCAGCAGCGAAGGCGCCTGGGTGCTGCCGTCGGCGAGGCTGTAGCCGTCCGCCTGCGCCTGCTTCACCGTGGCGTTGCCGCCGCTCATCGTGCTGTAGGCCTCCTTCAGCGACGCATACAGCTCCGGCGTCTGGCTCTCGAGCGCCAGGTGGTTGCCGGTCGCGTCATGGTACTCGATCATGCCGGGACCGAACTGGTCGGGCGGGCCGACCACCAGCCCGTCGAACCCGGGCGCCGGGCCGTCCTGCGTCGTCACGCCGTAGCCCTGCGCGCCCAGGTCGTTGACCGTGTTGCGCTGCGCCAGCTCCTGCTGCATCTGCCTGTACAGCTCGGGCGTCAGCGTCCTGTCGACGATCACCTTGCCCGCG
>JBPBQS010000284.1:0-12066 GCA_050920955.1 Janthinobacterium lividum
CCTCGTCCGCACCACCCTCGAAGCCGCCGACCACGCCACCCTCGAGTGGCTCCCCCAGGACACCATCCTCTACGACCGCAGCGCCCTCGACCGCCGCCTCGACATCACCCTCGCCCCCACCGCCCGCTTCCTCGGCATCGAGTCCCTCGTCTTCGGCCGCGCCGCCTCGGGCGAAGTCCTCCGCCACGTCGCCCTGCGCGACACCATCCGCCTCCGCCGCGACGGCCGCCTCCTCCTCCACGACGCCCTCCGCATCGACGGCGACGCCGCCACCCTGCGCCACCCCGCCACCGCCGCCGGCACGGGCGCCTGCGCCACCCTCCTCCTCGCTGGCCTGGACGCCGACACCATGCTCGCCCCCCTGCGCGCCGCCCTCGCCCCCTTCGAGGCCGGCGCGTCCCTCACCGACGGCCTGCTCCTGGCCCGCATCCTCGCCCCCGACGCCGCCACGCTACGCCAGGCCACCACCGCGGCATTGCGGGTGCTGCGCGGCGGGCGCACGCTGCCGGCGGTATGGACGTGCTGAGGGGCCGATGAGCGAAGCAAGCAAGGTTGAGGCTCCGCCTCAAACTCCGCCAAAGGCTCGCCTTTGGAATCCTCTACCTAGGGAAGGCAGTCCAGAGGCCCAGCCTCTGGCGGGTTCGGGCAGAGCCCGACCTTCCTTCCGGCCCGCCCGATGAACCTGACCCCTCGCGAGAAGGACAAGCTCCTGATCGCCATGGCCGCCACGGTCGCCCGCCGTCGCCTGGAGCGCGGCGTGAAGCTGAACCACCCCGAGGCGATCGCCCTGATCAGCGACTTCGTGGTGGAGGGCGCGCGCGACGGCCGCAGCGTGGCCGACCTGATGCAGGAGGGCGCGCGCGTCCTGACCCGCGACCAGGTGATGGACGGCATCGCCGAGATGATCCCCGACGTCCAGGTGGAGGCGACCTTCCCCGACGGCACCAAGCTCGTCACCGTCCACGAGCCCATCCGATGACCCCCCTTCAAATCGCCGGTCCAGGGGCGGCTCGCCCCTGGCGGGTCCGGGCAGAGCCCGGCCTTCCTTCCTCCGCGAGAGCCCCCCGATGACCCCCGGCGAAATCCTCCCCGCCCCTGGCGACATCGAGCTGAACGCCGGCGCCCCGCGCACGACGCTGAGCGTGGCCAACACCGGCGACCGCCCGATCCAGGTCGGCAGCCACTACCACTTCGCCGAAACCAACCCCGCCCTGCGCTTCGACCGCGCGCTCGCCCGCGGCCAGCGCCTGGACATCGCCGCCGGCACCGCGGTCCGCTTCGAGCCTGGCCAGAGCCGCGAGATCACGCTGGTCCCCTACGCCGGGTCGCGCACCGTCTGGGGCTTCCGCGGCGAAACCATGGGCCCGCTCGCGCCATGACCCGCATCACGCGCCGCGCCTACGCCGACATGTACGGCCCGACCACCGGCGACCGCGTCCGCCTCGCCGACACCGACCTGCTGATCGAGGTGGAGCGCGACCTCACCACCTACGGCGAGGAGGTGAAGTTCGGCGGCGGCAAGGTGATCCGCGACGGCATGGGCCAGTCCCAGCGCACCAACGCCGAGGGCGCCGCCGACACCGTCATCACCAACGCCCTGATCCTCGACCACTGGGGCATCGTGAAGGCCGACGTCGCGATCGTCGCCGGCCGCATCGCCGTGATCGGCAAGGCGGGCAACCCCGACACCCAGCCCGGCGTGACGATCGTGATCGGCCCCGGCACGGAAATCATCGCGGGCGAAGGCAAGATCCTGACCGCCGGCGGCGTGGACAGCCACATCCACTTCATCTGCCCGCAGCAGGTCGACGAGGCCCTGGCGTCCGGCATCACCACCATGGTCGGCGGCGGCACCGGCCCCGCGACCGGCACCGCGGCCACGACCTGCACGCCGGGCCCCTGGCACCTCGCCCGCATGCTGCAGGCCGCCGAGGCGCTCCCCGTCAACATCGCCCTCTCCGGCAAGGGCAACGCGTCGCGCCCCGCCGCCCTGGAGGAGATGGTCCGCGCCGGCGCCTCCAGCCTCAAGCTGCACGAGGACTGGGGCACCACGCCGGCGGCCATCGACTGCTGCCTGACGCTGGCCGACCGCATGGACGTGCAGGTGATGATCCACACCGACACGCTCAACGAGAGCGGCTTCGTCGAGGACACCATCGCCGCCTTCGCCGGCCGCACGATCCACGCCTACCACACCGAGGGCGCCGGCGGCGGCCACGCCCCCGACATCATCCGCGTCGCCGGCCTCCCCAACGTCCTGCCGTCGTCCACCAACCCCACGCGCCCCTACACGGTGAACACGCTCGACGAGCACCTCGACATGCTCATGGTCTGCCACCACCTCGACGCGACGATCCCCGAGGACGTCGCCTTCGCCGAATCCCGTATCCGCCGCGAAACGATCGCCGCCGAGGACATCCTCCACGACCTCGGCGCGATCTCCATGATCTCGTCCGACAGCCAGGCCATGGGCCGCGTCGGCGAGGTCATCATCCGCACCTGGCAGACCGCCCACAAGATGAAGCGCCAGCGCGGCGCGCTCCCCGGCGACGGCCCCGCCGACAACGCCCGCGCCAAGCGCTACGTCGCCAAGTACACCATCAACCCCGCGATCGCGCAGGGCCTCTCCCACGAGGTCGGCTCCGTCGAGGTGGGAAAGCTCGCCGACCTCGTCCTCTGGTCCCCCGCCTTCTTCGGCGTGAAGCCCGACCTGGTCGTCAAGGGCGGCGCCATCGCGATGGCCATGATGGGCGACGCCAACGCCTCGATCCCGACGCCGCAGCCCGTCCACGCCCGCCCCATGTTCGGCCAGCTCGGCGGCGCCCTGGCGCAGACCTGCGTGACCTTCCTGTCCGCAGCCGCCATGGAGGACGACCTCGGCGCCCGCCTCGGCCTGCGCCGCCAGCTCTCCGCCGTGCGCAACACCCGCGGCGGCATCGGCAAGCGCTCCATGATCCACAACGACGCCACGCCGAACATCGAGGTCGACCCCGAAACGTACGAGGTCCGCGCCGACGGCGTCCTCCTCACCTGCGAGCCCGCGGACACCCTTCCGATGGCGCAACGGTATTTCCTGTTCTGAAAAAGAAAGGTTGAGGCTCCGCCTCAAACTCCGCCAAAGGCTGCGCCCTTGGAACGCATCCCCTAAGTAAAGCCGGTCCAGGGGCGGCTCGCCCCTGGCGGGTCCGGGCAGAGCCCGGCCTTCCTTCCTCCCGGAGCCCCAGCCATGCGCGCCCACGAGCACCTCCCCGCCGGCCTCTGGGACGACTCCCGCCAGGTCGACGCCGTCCTCCTGGACTTCGACGAGCGCCACCGCCGCCGCATCCTGCTGCACACCCTCGGCGGCTCGGAACTGCTGGTGGACCTCCCCGCCGCGGTGCGCCTGCGCGAGGGCGACGGCCTTCGTACCGAGGACGGCGGCATCGTCCGCGTCCGCGCCCGCCCCGAGCCCGTGCTCGACCTCCACGCCCCCCCGGCCGCCCTCCTGCGCATCGCGTGGCACCTCGGCAACCGCCACCTCCCCACGCAGCTCCTGCCCGACGCGCTCCGCATCCGCGCCGACCACGTGATCGCCGCGATGGCCGCCGGCCTGGGCGCCCACGTCCACGAGTCCAACGCCCCCTTCGACCCCGAACCAGGCGCCTACACGGCCGCCCCCCACGCCCACGGCCCCGCCAACGACCCCGGCCACACCGACGGCCCGACGCCTGCCCACGGCGCCAACGACGACCGCAACCACCCCCGCCCCCATGACCGCTGACACGGCCCTCCTGCGCCTGCTGACCTGGCTGTCCCCCGCGTTCCCGACCGGCGCCTTCGCCCACAGTCACGGCTTGGAATGGGCCACCGAAGCCGGCGACATCAACGACCGCGCGACCGCCCAGGCCTGGCTCGACGCCCTCCTCCGCCACGGCGACCTGCGCTCTGACGCGATCCTCCTCCGCCACGCCCACCGCGCCGCCACCCGCCACGACCACATCGCCCTCGCCGACATCGCCGCCCTCGCCGAAGCCGCCACCTTCGGCCGCGAGCGCCGCGACGAAACCCTCTCCCAGGGCGCCGCCTTCGCCGCCGCCGCCCGCACCTGGGGCGACCTGGTCCTTCCCCCCGGCCGCGTCGCCCTCCCGATCGCCCTCGGCGCCGCTGCCGCCGCCCACGCGATCGACGAGCACGCCGCGTGCACCGGCTTCCTCCACGCCGCGGTCGCCAACCTGACCTCGGCCGCCGTCCGCCTCGTCCCCCTCGGCCAGACCGACGGCCTGCGCATCCTGCACGTCCTCGAACCCGCGACCCTCGCCACGTCGCAGGACGCCGCGACGGCCACCCTCGACGACCTCGGTACCGCATGCCTGCGCGCAGACCTCGCCTCGCTGCGCCACGAAACCCAGCGCACCCGCCTCTTCCGCACCTGACAGAAGGCAAGCAGTTCTTTCTTGAAAGAAAGAACCAAAGAACTTTACCCGAAAGGAACCCGAACCCTATTTGCAAAGTCTTTTTGCTTCTTTTTCTTCAGAAAAAGAAGGCCTTCCTTCCCCTTCTCTCCGCAAAGGTCCCCGCCCATGCCCCCCCGCTCCCCCCACGGCCCGCTGCGCGTCGGCATCGGCGGCCCTGTCGGCTCCGGCAAGACCGCGCTCATGGACGCGCTGTGCCGCACCCTGGCTCCCCGCCACGACACCGCCGCCATCACCAACGACATCTACACCCAGGAGGACGCCGACTTCCTCGTCCGCGCCGGCAGCCTGACGCCCGACCGCATCCTCGGCATCGAGACTGGCGGCTGCCCCCACACCGCGATCCGCGAGGACGCCAGCCTCAACCTCGCCGGCATCGAGACCCTGCGCGCCCGCTTCCCCGCCCTCGACCTGGTCCTCATCGAGAGCGGTGGCGACAACCTGGCCGCGACCTTCTCCCCCGAGCTGGCCGACCTGACGATCTACGTCATCGACGTCTCCGGCGGCGACAAGATCCCCCGCAAGGGCGGCCCCGGCATCACCCGCAGCGACCTGCTCGTGATCAACAAGATCGACCTCGCCCCCCACGTCGGCGCCAGCCTCGACGTCATGGACCGCGACGCCCGGGCGCAGCGCGGAGAGCGCCCTTTCGTCTTCACCAACATCCGCGACGGCCACGGCGTCCCGGAGATCGCCCGCTTCATCGAGACCCGGGGCGGCCTCGCATAAGGCAAGCAAGCACTTCTTTTTCTGAAGAAAAAGAAGCAAAAAGACTTTTCCCCGAAGAACAGGCCCCGCCCCGCCTGGTCACAGTTCCAACGTGCAAAGTTCTTTGGTTCTTTCTTTCAAGAAAGAACTGCTTCCTTGGCCCCCGCCCTCAGGCCGCCGCGTCGCCGAAGCGCCGCTGCACGCCCCGCCCGCTCGCCTTGGCCTCGTAGAGCGCCGCGTCCGCCTTGCGCTGCAGGTCCTTGCCGGCCAGGCCGTCCTCCGGCGCGCACGCGAAGCCAACGCTGATCCCGACCCGCACCCTGACGCGGCTGTCCACCGCGTACTCCTCCTCGGTGATCCTGCGGATGATCGCCTCGGCGTAGGCCGCCCCGTCCGACGCGGACAGGTCGGGCGCCACGATCACGAACTCGTCCCCGCCCAGGCGCGACACGATGTCGCCGTCGCGGCTGGCCGCCTGGAGCCGGCGGGCGACCACCTGCAGGATGCGGTCGCCCGCCTCGTGGCCGAAGTTGTCGTTGATCGGCTTGAACCCGTCGAGGTCCAGGTAGAGCAGCACGAAGCGGCTGGGCGACGCGGCGCACTGCGCGTCCAGCTGCTCCGCCAGCCCGGACCGGTTGAGCAGCCCGGTCAGCGGGTCGCGCCGCGCCCGGTCGTGGCTGTCCTGCTCCGCCGCCAGGGTCGCCACCGCCATGGACCGGAACCGCCGGATCACCGTCATGGCCCCGAACAGGAACAGCGGCGCCTGCAGAACCAGCACCAGCAGCCAGCGGTCCCCGGACAGCGCCGCCCCGGCCACGAACGGCAGGACGCAAAGCCCGACCAGCAGCAGCGCGTAGCGCGGCGCCGCGTAGTTGCGCGCGCAGATCGGCCCGACCAGCCCGATGGCCGTCGTCGCCGACAGCAGCTGCAGCGCCAGCGAGTGCGTCTGCAGCGCCGCGAACGCCATCGTCCCCTGCAGCGCGCACCACAGCAGCGCCGTCGCCAGGTACTGGTCGGTGGGCGTGGGCAGCCCCCGCGACGCCGCCCGCCCCGCGCGCCGCATCACCAGCAGCCGCGCCGACACCAGCACCACGTCCAGCGCGATGAACGCCGCGAAGATCAGGCCCTCGTGCATGCACAGCGCCACGACGTTCAGCACCAGCCCGTTCAGCACCCCGGCCACCACGGCCTTCGGCGCCGCGAACAGCTCCCCCAGCAGCACCGTGCCGATCCGCGCCGGAACCCCGGGCCCCGGATCGGTCAGCCACCGCAACAGGGCGATCCTCGGCGGGGTGAATGAGTATCGCGGCTCGGCCATGGCGGCACCTTCTCCCGGCTCCA
The DNA here is from genome assembly GCA_050920955.1 of Janthinobacterium lividum. GTDB lineage: Bacteria > Pseudomonadota > Alphaproteobacteria > Acetobacterales > Acetobacteraceae > CAXSEF01. The sequence continues at coordinate 6,501 of JBPBQS010000284.1, forward strand.
CCCCGATATCACGCGATCATTAAGTTTCGCTTCAGCGCCCACCCACGGCATCCGGCCCCGGCACGGCCGCCTCGCCGCCTGCCGGCCCCACCCCCGCCCCATGCCGCGACACCAGCGCGGCACTCGCCTCGTCAAGCCCCACGACCTCCACCGCGACCCCGCGCCGACGCAGCCGCCCGACGACCCCCTCCAGCGCCCCCACCGCCGTGACGTCCCACAGCCGCGCGCCCCGCAGGTCGATCCGCACCCGCGCCACCTGCTCGCGCACGTCGAACGCCTCCACCAACGCGTCCGCGCTCGCGAAGAACACCTGCCCGCTGACCCGGTACGTCCGCGTGTCCGTGCCCGCGTCGAACGCGCTCTCCACGGCCATCATCCGCATCACCTTGAACGCGAAGAACACCCCGCTGAGCAGAACGCCGACGACCACCCCCGCCGCCAGGTCCCGCGTCGCCACCGTGACCGCCACCGTCGCGAGCATCACCACCCCCGACACCTTGGGATGGCGCACCAGCTCGCGCAGCGACCCCCACGAGAACGTCTCGATCGACACCATGACCATGATCGCCACCAGCGCCGCGACCGGCACCCGCGCGACCCACGGCCGCAGCAGCACCATCAGCACCAGCAGGAACACGCCCGCCGTCAGCGTCGACGCCCGCCCCCGCCCGCCGAAGCGCACGTTGCCCACGGTCTGCCCGATCATCCCGCAACCCGCGATGCCCCCGAACAGCCCCGCCGCCAGGTTGCCCAGGCCGAGCCCCACGCACTCCCGCGCCTTGGACGACGACGTGTCCGTCAGCTCGTCGACCACGCTCGCCGTCATCATCGACTCCAGCAGCCCCACCACCGCCATCGCCAGCGCATACGGCGCCACGACCCGCAGCGTCGCGAAATCGAACGCCACCCCCGGCCAAGCGAACCCCGGCAGCGAGTCCGGCAGCCGCCCGAGGTCGGCGACCACCGCCACCGGCATCGGCACCGCGAAGCACACCGCGGTCAGCACCACGACGCACACCAGCGGCGACGGCACCGCCGTCGTCAGCCGCGGCAGCAGGTAGATGATCGCCAGCCCCGCCGCGATCAGCGGATAGGTCTGCCACGCCACGCCGACCATCTGCGGCACCTGCGCCGAGAAGATCAGGATCGCCAGCGCGTTGACGAACCCCGTGCGCACCGAGCGCGACACGAACCGCATCAGCACGTCGAGCCGCAGCAGCCCGAACCCCACCTGGATCACCCCCGCGAGCACCGTGGCCGCGAGCACGAACTGCACCCCGTGCCCCGCCACCAGCGACCCCGCGACGAGCGCCACCGACCCCGCCGCCCCCGAGATCATCGCCGGCCGCCCCCCCGCGAGCGACAGCACCACCCCCAGCACGAACGAGGCGAACAGCCCCACCTGCGGGTCCACGCCGGCGACGAACGAGAACGCGATCACCTCGGGGATCAGCGCGAACGTCCCCACCATCCCGGCGAGCACGTCGCGCCGCAGCGCGCCTGCGCCACTGAACCACTCCGCCCCGTAACGGGACGCCTGAACTGTCATGAAGGAGATTTCCGCACTCGACGCACGGCGGGCCGTCACGAAGGGGCCGCCATGTCGCACGCGTTGTCCGGCGGATCGGCGGCCGGAAGAGCCACCCGGGATCGCACCGGGTCCAGACGATGCGCCACGGATACGCGCCGCCGCCCCCGCGATGCAACCCCCGGCCCCCCCGCACGTCCGGGGCAGGGCAGGGGAGCACACCGCATGACAGAGCCCGCCACCGACTGGAAGCACCACGGCGTCAAGGTCGTCCCCGCGAACACGCTGGACACCAACACGCCCTCCGGCCCCGGCATGGACCGCGCCGCCGCCATCAACCTCGCCCGCGTCGGCGCGCAGCAGCTCTGGGCCGGCACCGTCAGCATCCACCCCGACGCCAAGACCGGCGCCCACCACCACGGCGCCCTGGAGAGCGTGATCTACGTCCTTCGCGGCCGCGCCCGCATGCGCTGGGGCGCCGCCCTGGAGTTCGTCGCCGAGGCCGGCCCGGGCGACTTCATCTTCATCCCGCCCTACGTCCCCCACCAGGAGATCAACGCCTCGACCGACGAGACCCTGGAGTGCGTCCTCGTCCGCAGCGACAACGAGGCCGTCGTCGTCAACCTCGACATCGAGCCCGTCGAGAAGCCCGAGTCCGTCCACTGGGTCGACCCGACCCACCGCCACCCGCACGGCTAGCCAGAAAGAAAGCAGTTCTTTCTTGAAAGAAAGAACCAAAGAACTTTGCAACAAAGACTCTTCTTATGTGCAAAGTCTTTTTGCTTCTTTTTCTTCAGAAAAAGAAGGCCTTCCTTGCCTCCTCTTCCTTCAAGGACCCCGCCCATGGACCACGTCCCCCTCGGCCGCAGCGGCCTCCAGGTCTCGCGCCTCTGCCTCGGCTGCATGACCTACGGCGACCCCTCGCGCGGCTCCCACGAGTGGACCCTGAACGAGGAGGCCAGCCGCCCCTTCATCAAGGAGGCGCTGGAGGCCGGCATCACCTTCTTCGACACCGCCAACGTCTACTCGGCGGGCTCGTCCGAGGAGATCCTCGGCCGCGCGATCCGCGACTTCGCCCGCCGCGACGACCTGGTCATCGCCACCAAGGTCCACGGCGCGATGGGCGAGGGCGCCAACGACCGCGGCCTCTCCCGCAAGGCCATCTTCCAGGAGATCGACAACTCGCTCCGCCGCCTCGGCATGGACTACGTCGACCTCTACCAGATCCACCGCTTCGACCCGCACACCCCCATCGAGGAAACCCTGGAGGCGCTGCACGACGTCGTGAAGTCCGGCAAGGCCCGCTACATCGGCGCCTCCTCGATGCACGCCTGGCAGTTCGCGACCATGCTGTACACCGCCGACGCCCACGGCTGGACGCGCTTCGTGTCCATGCAGAACCACCTGAACCTGCTCTACCGCGAGGAGGAGCGCGAGATGATGGCGCTCTGCATGCACGAGGGCATCGGCGTGATCCCCTGGAGCCCGCTCGCCCGCGGCCGCCTCGCCCGCGCCGCCGACGCCCCCGCCACCGATCGCGCCAACACCGACGCCTTCCAGCGCAAGCTCTACGACGCCACCGAGACCGCGGACACGCGCGTCATCGACGCCGTGGGCACGGTGGCGGCGAACCGCGGCATCCCCCGCGCCCAGGTCGCCCTCGCCTGGCTCCTCGCGAGCCCGGGCGTGACCGCCCCCATCGTCGGCGCCTCCAAGCCCCGCCACCTGGCCGACGCCATCGCCGCCCTCTCGATCACCCTGACCGACGACGAAACCCGCCAGCTGGAGGAACACTACACCCCCCATGCCGTCGCCGGCTTCTGACACCAGGCGCGCGCCCGACCCGGCGCGCGCCCCGCCTTCAGTGCGCCGCCGCCTGCCTGACCTTCCCGACCGCCTCGACCACCGCCTGCGACACCAGGTCCGGCCGGTCCGCCATCACGATGTGCCCGCTGCCCCGCGCCACCACCACGCTGCGATCGGCGGCCGCGTGCGCGAAATCCACATGGTCCTGCGTCCAGGCCGCGTTCTCCGCCGGCGTCTCGAACGGCGGGTGCTCCGACACGATCTCCGCCGCCGGCACGCCCTCGGGCCAGCGCATCGCATGGAAGCCGTGCTGCATCGCCGGGAACGCCGCGAAGAACGCCGCCCACGTCCGCCCCTCCTTGTCGTCGCGCTCCATGTCCTTCGGGAAGCCCGCCGCCATCCGCGCCATCTCCTCGTCGGTGCAGAACGCCGGCACGGTCCCGTCCACCAGCACCGCGCGCGCCACCAGCCCCGGGTTCTGCGCCACGAGCGGGAACGCGACCTCGCCCCCGAACGAGTGCGCCACCAGCACGATGTCCCGCCCGACCCCCAGCGCGTCGAGCCCCGCCTTCAGGTCGTCCACCTCGTGCTGCAGCGCCACCGGCCGCGTGTCCTCGTCGCTGTCGCCGAACCCCGCACGGTCGAAGGTGACCAGCTCCGCCCCCGTCGCCGCGAAGATGGTCCCGAGCACCGGCGCCCACGCCGACCCGTCCATGCCCCCGCCCGCCTCGAACACCACCGCCGGCGCCCGCCCAGGAACGACATGGAACGCGACCTTGCGCCCCCCGACGTCGACCATGCGCGTCTGCGCCACCGGCGCCGCGACACCGTCCGCGGCCGCCGCAACCGCCGCCCCGCCAACGCACCAGACAAACGCCACGCCGGCCAGAATCCGTGTCCGCATCGCCCGCGATCCCGCCCTGTCGTTGCACACCCGGATGGTGCCGCGCCCGCCGCCGCCCCGCAATCCGCCGCCGCCTACTCCCCCACGCCCTCCAGCCCCTTCGCCCCCGCGACGCTCGCCCCCCTGAACGTCGCGTGCTCCAGCTTCGCCCCCGTGAAGTCCGCCCCGTCCAGATACGCCCCCGCGAAATCCGCGAAGCTCAGGTCCGCCCCCCGGAAGTTCGCCCCCCTCAGCTTGGCGAACCGGAACAGGTTGTGCCCCAGCCCCGCCCCCTCGAAGTCCGCGCCGTCGAGGTCGCAGCTCATGAACTCCGTGCGCAGCAGCCCCATCGACTGGTTCGCGATCACCGCCGACATGCGCGCATGCGCGAACCTGGCCCCGCGCATGTCGTCGAAGCTGAAGTGCACCGCCGTGTCGGTATCCGACAGGTCCGCCCCCACGAAGCTCGCCGCCTGGTCCGCCGTGTTGTCCATGGCCTTCGACGTCACGACCGTCTGCAGCGTCGCCCCCCGCAGGTCCGCGTGGTCGAACCGCGCCTTGATGAACCACGCGAACGTCAGGTCCGCCCCCCGCAGATCCGCCCCCGTCAGGTCCGCGCCCACCAGCTTCACCCCGTGCAGATTGGCCCCGTGCAGGTCCGCCCTCGCGAGGCTGGCCCCCGACAGGTCCAGCCCCGTCAGGTCGTCCCCGCTCATGTCCCTGCCCGACAGGTCCGCCCTGGCCGCCGCCGCCTCGCGCACCTGCGCCGCGTCCATGTGCCCGCCCGCCCACGCCGGCCCGCCCCCCAGCAGCACCAGCAGCACGGCAACGGCGGCCCGTTCGGTCATGACACACTCTCCCCAGCGGCAGGCCAGCACCCGCCGGGCAAGGAAGCAAGGTTGAGGCTCCGCCTCAAACTCCGCCAAAGGCTGCGCCCTTGGAACGCGCCACTTAAGGAAGGCCGGTCCAGGGCGGCTCGCCCTGGCGGGTCCGGGCAGAGCCCGGCCTTACTTGCTGTCCGGCGCCACCACCGCGACCTTCATCCCCTCGCTCGCCAGCACCGGCGGGTTGAGGATGAGCTGCTCGCCCTCCTTGAGCCCCGCCTGCACCTCGACCTGCGCCCCGTTGTCCGCGAGCACGTCCAGCTTGCGCAGCCTGAGCACGCCGTTGTCGAACACCGCGGCGCTCAGCCCGTCCTTGTTGAAGATCACCGCCTCGGACGGCACCAGCGCCACCGGCGCCGCCCGCGGCACGTCGAGGTGCACGATCCCGTAGAGCCCCGCCGCCAGCGCCCCGTCGTGGTTGTCCACGTCGACCTCGGTGAGCAGCGTCCGCGTCCCCGCCTGCAG
>JBPBQS010000059.1:0-11972 GCA_050920955.1 Janthinobacterium lividum
CGGGCAGCTTCCGCTACGTCTCGCCGCTGGACGGGGTCACGCGGCTGGGCAGCTTCCGCAGGCTCGACGACTACCCGCTCTACATCGTCGTCGCCCACGCGCTCGACGAGGTGCTGGCCCCCTGGCGCGCCAACGCCCGTCGCCACCTGGCCGTCAGCCTGTTCGTCTCCGCCGTGCTCGTGCTGGCGGGCCGCCGCTTCGCCGCCCAGGTCAGGACGCGCCAGCAGGCCGAGCGCCGCTACCGCATGCTGGCGGAGAACTCCAGCGACGCCATCGTGTGCATGGGCCTGGACGGCAGCCGGCGCTACGTCTCGCCCGCGTTCACCGCGCTCACCGGGTGGAGCGCGGAGGAGGGCGTCACCGCGCGCTCGGCCGACATCATCCACCCCGAGGACCGGCAGGAGCATGCCCGGCTGGTGGGGCGCCTGCTGTCCGGGACGGAGCAGGTGACGTGGTGCTTCCGCTACGTCTGCAAGGACGGCTCGCCGCTCTGGGTGGAGGCGCGCGCGCGCCTGCTGCCGGGCGTGGACGGGGAGGCGCAGGTCATCTGCAACGTGCGCGACATCACCGACCGGCGCGCCGCGGAGGCCCGGGTCGAGACGCTGAACCGCGAGCTCGCGCAGCAGGCCTACACCGACGGGCTGACCGGGCTGGCCAACCGCCGGCGCTTCGACGATTCGCTGGAGCAGGAGTGGCGGCGCGCGGCGCGCGAGGAGGTGCCGATCGCGCTGCTGATGATCGATGTCGACCGGTTCAAGCTCTACAACGACCGCTACGGCCACCAGCGCGGCGACGAGTGCCTGCGCGCCGTGGCGGCGGCGATGGCGCAGGTCGCGCGCCGCCCCGCCGACCTCACCGCGCGCTACGGCGGCGAGGAGTTCGTCCTGCTGCTGCCCGGCGTCGACGAGGCGGGCGCGGGCGCGATCGCCGCCCGGATGCTCGCCGCCATCCGCGCCACCGGGATCGAGCACGCGGGCAACCCGCCGTCCGGCATCGTCACCGCGAGCATCGGGGTCGCCAGCGTGCTGCCGCGCCTGGGCCGGGCGGAGTCGAGCGCGGCCGCCCTCGTCGAGCAGGCGGACGCCGCGCTCTACGAGGCCAAGCGGACGGGCCGCGACCGCGCGGTGACGCAGGAGCACGCGGCCGTCGCCGTGGTCCGGGCCTGAGGCAAGGAAGCATGGGCTCCGCCCAAACCCGCCAGGGCGAGCCGCCCTGGACTGGCTTCACTTAGGGAAGCCATCCAAGGGGCTTCCCTTGGCGGAGTTTGAGGCGGAGCCTCATGCTTGCTTCCCTCAGGCGATCAGCACCGCGCGCAGGTCGTTGACGTTCGTCAGCGTCGGCCCGGTCACCACCAGGTCGCCGATCGCCGAGAACAGCCCGTAGCTGTCGTGCCCCGCCAGCACTGCGCGCGGCGACAGCCCGGCCTCGCGCGCGCGGGCCAGCGTGTCCGGCGTGACCACCGCGCCCGCCGCGTCCTCGGTGCCGTCGATGCCGTCCGTGTCGCCGGCGACCGCCCAGACCCCCGGTTCCGCGTCCAGCGCCACCGCGAGGCCGAGCAGGAACTCGGTGTTGCGCCCGCCGCGCCCGGGCTTCGTGTCGCCGATCGACACCGTGGTCTCCCCGCCCGAGAGCAGCACGGCGGGGGCGCGCGCCGGCTCGGCGTGGCGGCGGACGCTGCGCGCGATGCCGGCCATCACCGTGCCGAGCTGGCGGCTCTCGCCCTCCAGCGCGTCGCCGAGCATCAGCGTCGCCAGCCCCTCGGCGCGCGCCGCCGCGGCCGCCGCGTGCAGCGCCATCGCGGGGGTCGCGATCATGCGCACGTCGGCCTCGGGCGCGCCGGCGCCGCGGGCGGGCTCGCCGGCGGCCAGCAGCGCCGCGACCGCGGGCGGCAGGGCCAGGCGGTAGCGCGCGACGATCTCCTCCATGGCGCCCGGCGGGTCGCGGTTCGGGATCGTGGGGCCCGACGCGATGGTGCCGGGGTCGTCGCCGGGCACGTCGCTGATCGCCAGCGTCACCACGCGCGCGGGGGCGGCGGCCTGCGCGAGGCGCCCGCCCTTGATCCCCGAGAGGCGGCGTCGCACCACGTTCATCTCGCCGATCGCGGCGCCCGAGGCGAGCAGCGCGCGCGCCACCGCCTGCTTGTCGGCGAGCGTGAGGCCCGGCGCCGGCAGCGCCAGCAGCGCAGAGCCGCCGCCCGAGATCAGCGCCAGCACCAGGTCGTCCGGCCCGAGCCCGCGCACCGTCTCCAGCAGCCTGCGCGCGCCCAGCTCGCTGTTGGCGTCGGGCACGGGGTGCGAGGCCTCCAGCACCTCGATGCAGCGCGTGGGCACGGCGTGGCCGTAGCGCGTCACCACCAGCCCGGACAGGCGCCCGGACTCCGCGAGGTCGGGCCAGGCGGCCTCCAGCGCGGCCGCCATCACCGCGGCGGACTTGCCGCCGCCGACCACGACGCAGCGGCCGCGCGGCTTCTCCGGCAGGTGCGTGGCCAGCACGCGGTGCGGGTCGGCGGCGGCAACCCCCGCGTCGAAGATCCGGCGCAGCACGGCGCGGGCGCGGGCGTCGTTCCAGGCCGCGTCGGCGAAGGGCGCGGGCGTCGAGGGGTCGTTGGACATCGCTGGAGGCTCCCCGTGGCGTGCGCCTGTTCCGGCGCGGTGCCGACCTGTTAGCAGGCGGGCGGAACCGGCGCGAAGGGGCAATGCGCGCCACGCCGGGCCGCCGCCCCCTCGCGGCCGTCGCGGCGGCGCTGCTACACTCCGGCGTCCTGTGGGAGCCGCGATCCATGCTGACCGTCCACCCCGGCGGGGCGCCTGCCCGCGTGCTCCCCGATCCCCAGGCCGGCCCGGCGGCGGGCGTGTGGTTCGACCTGTTCGACGGCACGGAGGCGGAGCGCGCCCTGGCCGCGGAGCTGACCGGCCTGCGCGTGCCCGCGCGCGACGAGATCGCCGAGATCGAGACCTCCAGCCGGCTGCAGCGCGAGGGCGACACGCTCTACCTCAGCACGTCGATCGTGGCGCGCCCCGACGACGGCGGGCCGCTGCTGGTCACGCCGCTCGGCCTGGTGCTGTCGCCGCGCCACCTGCTGACCGTGCGCTACAGCCGCCTGTCCGCCTTCGACAGCTTCTCCCGCGCCCTGTCCGCCGGCCTGCCCGACACCGACCCCGCGCCCGGCCTGCCGGACGCGCCCGCCGTTCCCGGGCGCCACGCGGTGTCCAGCGCGGACGCGTTCCTCGGCCTGATGGAGGCGATGGTGGACCGCGCCGCCGACATCCTCGAGACGGCCGCCGCCGAGCTGAACACGCTGTCCAGCACGATCTTCCACGCGGAAAGCCGGCCCGGCCGCGGCGGGCGCAGCGACGCGACGCTGCGCGGGGTGCTGCGCCGCATCGGCCAGGCGGGCGACCTGGTCTCGCACCTGCGCGACAGCCTGCTCGGGCTGGGCCGCATCTCCGCCTATGTCGCCGAGGCGCACATGGCGTGGATGCCGCCCGACCTGCACGGGCGCTGCGTCTCGGTGCGCGCCGACATCGCCTCGCTGTCCGACCACGACGCGCAGCTCACGAACAAGGTGCAGTTCCTGCTCGACGCCACGCTCGGCTTCCTCAACATCGAGCAGAACAACGGCATCAAGGTGCTCACCGTGGTCAGCCTGATCGGCGTCCCACCCACCCTGATCGCCAGCATCTACGGCATGAACTTCAAGAGCATGCCGGAGCTGGACTGGACCTACGGCTACCCCTACGCGCTGTGCCTGATCGCGCTCAGCATCGTGGGGCCGCTGGCGCTGTTCCGCTGGCGAGGGTGGCTCTGAGCGCACGCGCGGCGAAGCAAGGAAGCAGTTCTTTCTTGAAAGAAAGAACCAAAGAACTTTTCCAAATTGGTTCCGTGCCATCCCGGAAGGCACAGGTGCCAAACAGGTAAAGTCTTTTTGCTTCTTTTTCTTCAGAAAAAGAAGGCCTTGCTTCCTTCACCGCCGCTCCGCGAAGAACGCCCGGAGCAGCGCCGCCGCCTCGCGCTCGCGCACGCCGCCGACGACCTCGGGCCGGTGCAGGCAGCCGGGCCGCGCGAACACCCGGGCCCCGTGCTCGACGCCGCCGCCTTTCGGGTCGTAGGCGCCGAACACCACGCGCGCGACCCGGAAGTGCACGCACGCCGCGGCGCACATCGCGCACGGCTCCAGGCTCACGACCAGCGTGCACCCCACGAGGCGCGGCGAGCCCAGCTGCGCCGCCGCCGCGCGCATCGCCCGCAGCTCCGCGTGCGCGGACGCGTCGTGCTCCGCCTCGACCGTGTTGCCGGCCCGCGACAGCACGGTTCCGTCCGGCCCGAGCACCACGGCGCCGACGGGGACCTCGCCGCGCAGCGCGGCCGCGCGCGCCTCGTCCAGCGCCGCCTGCATCGGAGGTTCGGGGAGCTCTGCCACGGGGGCGTTCCTGCCCGCGATCGGGGCCGCGGTCCACCGTCCCGACGCGCACGCAGGCCCCGCCCCCCGTCCCGCCGGCGGCGGACGAACCCAGCGCCGGGCGGGTTTCGCGCCGCGCCCGGCTTGCCGGAATGCCGGACGGTGCCCAGGTCGGGCGGCCCTGCACGCGTCGAGGTCCATGCCCGAAGGTCACACCATCCACCGCCTCGCGCGGGTGTTCGAGACGCGCTTCAAGGGCCGCGTGGTCGCCGCCTCCAGCCCGCAGGGGCGCTTCACCGCTGGGGCCGCGGCGCTGGACGGCCTGCGGCTGGCGTCCGCGGAGGCGCGGGGCAAGCACCTGTTCCTCCGCTTCGAGGACGCCGAGCGCCCCGAGGCCGCCCTGCCGGTGTGGCTCAGGGTGCACCTGGGCCTCTACGGCGGCTGGCGCTTCGCCGGGCCCGGCCTCGCGGGCGAGGGCGGACGCAGGCCGGCCGCAGCGGGAACCGCTGCCGCCACTCCGCAGGCCGACCCGCGCGACCCCGATGCTGCGGCCGACGACGCGGACGACGCCGACCTGGGCGAGGACCCCGGCGGCGCCGGCCCGGAGGCGGCCGGCTTCGTCGCGGCGTCCGGCACCGGCGAGGGCGAGCGGATCGGGCAGGGCGGCACGGATGGCGCGTGGCCGCCCGAGCCGCGCGGCCTGGTGCGGCTGCGGCTGCTCGCAGGCGACAGGGTCGCCGACCTGAGCGGCCCCGCGGCCTGCGTGATCGAGACGCCGGATGGCCGCGCGGCGGCCATGGCGCGGCTCGGCGAGGACCCGCTGCGCGACGATGCCGACGCGGACGCCGCAGGCCGCAGGGTGCGCGCCTCGCGCTCCGCGGTGGGGCTGCTGCTGATGCGCCAGGACCTGGTGGCCGGGATCGGCAACATCTACCGCGCCGAGGTGCTGTTCCGCGCCGGCATCGACCCGCACCGCCCGGGACGCGACGTCACGGAGGCGGAGTGGCGCGCCCTGTGGGCCGACCTGCGCGCGCTGATGCAGGACGGCGTGTCGCGCGGGCGCATCGTCACCACGCGCCCGGAGCACCGCACGTCCGGACGGCGCGGCGGCGCGGTGAAGCGCGGCGAGGCGGGCTACGTCGCGCACCGGGCCGGGCAGCCGTGCCGGGTCTGCGGGACGCCGGTGCGCGCGGAGGCGATGGGCGGGCGGACGCTGTACTGGTGCAAGGCGTGCCAGGCAGAGTGAAGCAAGGTCGAGGCGCTGCCTCAAACTCCGCCAAGGGAAGCCCCTTGGATGGCTTCCCTAAGTAAGGGGATCAAAGGGTCCTCGGACCCTTTGCGGGTTTGGGCAGAGCCCATGCTTCCTTGTCCGGCCCCGCGGCACCGCCCATTGTCGGGGCGGGACGGAAACCACCACAGGGAAAACCCATGGACGACATCGTCATCGTTTCGGCCGCGCGCACCCCGGTCGGCTCCTTCAACGGCGCGCTCGGCTCGGTGCCGGCGCACACGCTCGGCGAGGTCGCGATCCGCGCGGCGCTGGAGCGAGCCGGCATCGCCGCCGAGGAGGTCGACGAGGTGATCCTCGGCCAGGTGCTCACCGCCGGCCAGGGCCAGAACCCCGCGCGCCAGGCCGCCATCGCCGCCGGCGTCCCGCAGGAGCGCACCGCCTTCGGCATCAACCAGGTGTGCGGCTCCGGCCTGCGCGCGGTCAGCCTCGCCGCGCAGCAGATCATGAGCGGGCAGAGCGCCGTCGTCCTCGCCGGCGGGCAGGAGAGCATGAGCCAGTCCACGCACTGCGCCTACCTGCGCCAGGGCCAGAAGATGGGCGACATGCAGCTCGTCGACACGATGATCAGGGACGGCCTGTGGGACGCCTTCAACGGCTACCACATGGGCGTCACCGCCGAGAACGTCGCGACCGCGTTCCAGATCACCCGCCAGCAGCAGGACGAGTTCGCCGTCGCATCGCAGAACAAGGCGTCGGCCGCGTCCAAGGGCGGGCGGTTCCGCGACGAGATCGCGCCGGTGACGATCAAGGGCCGCAAGGGCGACACCGTCGTCTCCGAGGACGAGTACATCCGCCACGACTCCACGATCGAGGCGATGGGCAAGCTCCGCCCGGCGTTCAGCAAGGACGGCACGGTCACCGCCGCCAACGCCAGCGGCCTGAACGACGGCGCCGCCGTGCTCGTCGTGATGTCGGCGGCCGAGGCGCAGCGCCGCAACCTCACGCCGCTGGCGCGCATCGCGTCCTTCGCCACCGCGGGCGTCGACCCCAAGGTCATGGGCACCGGGCCGATCCCGTCGAGCCGCCGCGCGCTGGAGCGGGCCGGCTGGCAGGCGCACGACCTCGACCTGATCGAGGCCAACGAGGCCTTCGCCGCCCAGGCCTGCGCGGTGAACCGCGACATGGGCTGGGACACGGAGCGCGTGAACGTCAACGGCGGCGCCATCGCCATCGGGCACCCGATCGGCGCCTCGGGCGCGCGGGTGCTGACCACGCTGCTGCACGAGATGGTCAGGCGCGACGCGCACAAGGGCCTGGCGACGCTGTGCATCGGCGGCGGCATGGGCGTGGCCATGTGCGTCGAGCGCTGAGGACAGGGGGAGCGTAGCAAGGCCAGAGGCTCTGCCTCTGGACTCCGCCAAAGGCTGCGCCCTTGGAACGCATCCCTTAAGATATTGGGATTAAAGGGTTCTCGGACCCTTTGCGGGCTCGGGCAGAGGCCGGCCTTGCTTCAGAACGGCCGCGCGCGCGCCCACAGCCGCAGGCGGCGTCGCGGGGTGGCCGCCGCCAGCGCCGCCTCGATGCCGGCGAACGGCGCCGGCGGCTGCGAGCCCTGGCGCATCATGACGCCCTCGCCCTCGCGCCAGAGCGACACGCGCCACAGCCCGCGGCCGAGCGGCGCCAGGTAGAGCACCTCCTCCAGGCCGTGGCCGCGCTCGATGTGGTCGAGGCGGATGCGCAGCACCAGGCCCTCGCGCTCCGCCCAGGTCCGGGCACGGACGAGGTCGTCGATCTCGAACGCCATGCCGCGGTCCGCGGCCCGTGTGGTCACCGGCATCGCCGTGTCCCTTTCTGGGAAGGTGAGGATCGGGCCAGCATGGGCGCGCCAGGTTAACGCGAAGTTTCCCGGGCGGCGTGAATCGCCCGGACGGCCGGGGCGGCTTGCCGGGGCGGGCGGGGCGATCCTACCATTGGCGCAACAACAAGACGGGGGGAGACACCGGATGGCACGCATTGCTCTGGTGACAGGCGGCACGCGCGGGATCGGCGCGGAGATCAGCCGCGCGCTGAAGGCCGCCGGGCGCACGGTGGTCGCGACCTACGCGGGCAACGACGAGGCCGCGCAGGGCTTCGCGTCCGAGACCGGGATCGCGGTGATGAAGTTCGACGCCGGCGACTACGCGGCCTGCGAGGCGGCGATCGCCGAGGTGGCGGGCACGCATGGCCCGGTCGAGATCCTGGTCAACAACGCCGGCATCACCCGCGACGGCACGATGGCGAAGATGAGCCGCGACATGTGGGACGCGGTGATCGACACCAACCTCGGGTCCTGCTTCAACCTGTGCAAGCTGACCTTCGACGGCATGCGCGCGGCGAAGTTCGGCCGCGTGGTCAACATCGGCAGCATCAACGGCCAGGCCGGCCAGTACGGGCAGGTCAACTACGCTGCCGCAAAATCAGGCATCCACGGCTTCACGAAGGCGCTTGCCCAGGAAGGTGCCCGTTTCGGCATCACTGTGAACGCAATCGCGCCAGGTTACGTCGACACCGAAATGGTTCGTGCCGTCCCCGCGGACGTCCTGGCCAAGATCGTGGCACGCATCCCGATGGGCCGCCTCGGGCACGCCGAGGACATCGCGCGCGGCGTCGTGTTCCTCACCGCCGACGACGCGGACTTCGTCACCGGCTCGACGCTGTCCATCAACGGCGGCCAGCACATGTACTGAGCCGAAGGCCAGGGCCCTGCCCTGGACCCGCCAGGGCGAGCCGCCCTGGACCGGCTTCACTTAAGGGATGCGTTCCAAGGGCACAGCCTTTGGCGGAGTCCAGAGGCAGAGCCTCTGGCCTTGCCTGCCTGCCCGCCGGCAAGACGAAGGCCGCTGGCCTCCGCGCTTCCCGGTGGGCATGACGGCTCAGGCCGTGAGGGCCATCGACGATGCCATGCGCTGTGCCACGGCCGCGTCGTAGAGTGCCTGCTCGTCCTGCTTGTGCTTGATGGAGAACCGGATCGCCGCAGCCCCGCACGCGCAGATGATGGCCGCGACGCCGAGCACCTCGAAGCAGAACGCCGGCTTGCCGGTGAAGCGCAGCAGCAGCCCGGCCGCGACGCCGCCGATGTTGCCGCCGGCGCCGATGATCCCGCACACGCCGCCGAGCACCTTGCGGTCGATGAACGGCACCAGCGCGTAGAGCGAGCCGCAGGCCATGTGGGTGAACAGGCCGAACACCAGCATCATCGAGACCGCCGCCGTGACCGTGCCGGCCTGCGAGAACGCGATCAGGAACACGCCCTCGCCCATCATCAGGCCGAACAGCAGCCAGGTGCGGCCGTCGAGACCCCGCGTCTGGGCGATCCTGTCCGAGACCAGGCCGCCGAGGGCGCGGGCGAACAGCGCGAGGAGGCCGAACGCGCCGACTGCGAGGCCGGCGTCCTCGAGCGAGAGCTGGTAGCGGTTGAAGTAGTAGGTCGCGGCGATGGAGTGCACGAACAGCTCGACGCCGAACGAGGCGCCGTAGCACGCGCCCAGCAGCCACACGCGGTAGTTCCGCGACGCCTCCTTCATGACGTCCCAGCCGCCCTTCTTGCCGACCATCGTCGACAGCCCGGCGCGGCGCATGTCCGCGAAGTTCCCCTCGGGCGTGTCCTGCGTGTACTTCCAGTACAGCGCGGCCGTGACCAGCATCAGGGCGGCCGGCAGCACCTGGGCGTAGCGCCACGACATGCCCTTGCTGAAGCCCCAGGCGCCGACGAGTGCGAGCACCATCGGCATGACGCTCTGCGTGACGCCGCCGCCGGCGTTGCCCCAGCCGCCCACGGTGGCGTTGGCGGTGCCGACCACGTTGGGCGCGAACATCACCGAGGTGTGGAACTGCGTGATGACGAAGCTCGCGCCGATGATGCCGATCAGCAGGCGGAACACCAGGAACGAGGTGTAGTCCCAGGCGAAGGCCACGCCGATCACCGGGAACGCGCCGAAGAACAGCAGCGCCGTGTAGGTCAGGCGCGGGCCGTACTTGTCGCACAGCGGGCCGATGATGAAGCGCGCGAGCACGGTGGCGAACACGCCGGCGATGCCGATCGAGTAGACCTGGTCGGTGGTCAGGCCGAGGTCGCCCTTGATGACGGGCATCAGCGGCGCGGTGGCGAACCACGCGAAGAAGCAGACGAAGAAGGCGATCCACGTCAGGTGGAACGCCCGCATCTGCGGGGTGGCGAAGCTGAACAGGTCGATGCGGGTGGCTTTGGCGGTGGCCATGCAGAACTCCTGCGGGTGGGGCGAGGATGTCGGTGGCGCGCGGGCGGGCGTCGCGGCGGGGCGCGGCGCCAGCCCGGTCAGGCGGCGGGCCCTGCCGCGGGGGCGGGGCGGCTGGGGGGATGCCCCGGTCTCGTCGCCTCGCGCAGGCTTGCCATTGGGTGGTCCCGGGTGCTGTGTCGCGGGATGCCGGACCGCACGCCCCCTGCCCCGTCGGCCCGTGACCGGGGTGCGGGAGACGGCCGCGCGGCATGTCCCTCACGCGATCGTCAGCAAGCGGCGTGCCAGCGGAATGCGCCGTTTTCCGACGCGCATCCGGCTACCACGGGCGCCCGTGCGTGCGTGCGCGCCGCCGCGGCGCTGGCGCTGCTGGCAGCCGCGCTCGCGCCCTCGCCGGCGGCCTCGCGCGGCGACGGCGTCGCGTGGATCGAGGCGCGCCAGCTCGTGGAGCTGTTCGGCGAGTCCTGCCTGCGCTTCGCCCCGCCGTCCGGGCTGCGCGGCTGGATGCAGGGCCAGGGCTACCGGCGCATGCCCGGGCCGCAGGAGCAGGCGCTGCTGCGCGGCCCCGGGCAGGCCTACGACGCCAGCACGCGCGCCGGCCACCTGGCCCTGCTGTCGCGCGACGACGGCTGGTGCATCGCGGTGGCCGACAGCGTGGACCCGGCGCGGCTGGCGTCGCTGCTGGAGCAGCGGCTGCGCATGGCGGGCGTGTCGTTCCAGACCGTGGGCGACGACGCGCCGCCCGACCACCGCTACGGCGTCCAGCACGGCAACCGGCAGTCGCTGCTGGTGCTCCAGGTCGCCAGGGTTGACGACCGGCTGCAGGCGTCCCTCCTTCTGGCTCCGATGGAGTGAGGCGGCGCCCCGCGCACCCCGCGGCCCCGATGGGAATGAGGATGTGGCCATGACCCGACACCGTCTCGCCGGCGCGACGCTGGCCGCACTCCTGCTGCTGCCGGGCCTCGCCCTGGCCCAGGCCGCACGAACCGGCGCCCAGACCGGCGCCGACAGCGCCTTCACCGCCCCGCCCGACGAGGCGCCGCCTGCCGGTGCCGTGCCCGGCGCCCCCGCCGACCCCGCGAGCCGCCAGCAGGCGATGCAGGCCGGCGCGGACCAGGTCGTCGGCCTGTTCGTGGCGACCTGCCTGCGCTACCCGGGCGACGTCGCCGGCCTGCGCGGCTGGGTCACCGGGCAGGGCGCGCCCGCGATGCCGCGCCAGGCGTCCGACGCCTTCCTCGCCGGCCGCCCCGGCCAGGTGTTCGACGTCAGCTACCAGAGCACGCGCCTCGCGCTGATCTCCCTGGACGACGGCGGCTGCGAGGCCGTCGCCGAGTTCGCCGACCCGCAGATGGTGGTCTCCTACGTCGCCGAGGCGCTGCGACAGGCCGCGACCCCCGTCACCCCCAAGGGCGACTTCAGCGACAAGCAGCACCCCGGCGTGAGCCAGCGCGTCTGGGAGGCCACGCTGGCCGGACGGCAGTGGGTGCTCAACGCGGTGACCGCCGCGCAGCCGCCGCAGGCCTCGCTCGGGCTGCACCCGTTCGTCGCGCAACAGGCGCCCCGTGCGCCGCGCTGACGCAGGCAGGCAAGGCCGGGCTCTGCCCGGACCCGCCAAAGGCCAGGGGCCTTTGGAAACCCGCTACTTAGGAAAGCCAGTCCAGGGCGGCTCGCCCTGGCGGAGTCCAGAGGCAGGGCCTCTGGCCTTGCTTCCTTCCTGATGGCCCGCGCCGCGCTGCGTTTCGTGTGCCAGGGCTGCGGCGCCGTGACCCCCAAGTGGGCCGGACGCTGCGAGTCCTGCGGCGAGTGGAACACCGTGGTCGAGGAGCCCGTGGAGGCCCGCGCGCCCGGCCCGGGCCTCGGCACGCCCGCCGCCGCCGCGTCCCCCGGCAAGCGCCGCCGCATCGAGTTCGTGGGCCTGGCCGGCGAGGCCGCGCCGCCCGCCCGCCTGTGCACCGGCATCGCGGAGCTGGACCGCGTGCTGGGCGGCGGGCTGGTCGCGGCCTCCGCCATCCTGGTGGGCGGCGACCCCGGCATCGGCAAGTCCACGCTGCTGCTGCAGGCCGCCGCCAGCCTGTCGCGCGGCGGCCCG
>JBPBQS010000216.1:0-11892 GCA_050920955.1 Janthinobacterium lividum
GCCGCCGGCGGGGAGCACCTCGTAGGGGTCGGCGGGGTCGGGCGTGCCGCAGTCGGGGCCGAGGATCAGGACGTCGCGGGCGTCCTCGCGCCTGAGGCAGCAGGCGAGCACGATGCCGGGGGGGAGCGCGGTTTCCAGGTCCTTGAGGCTGTGGACCGCGAAGTCGATGCGTCGGTCGGCGAGCGCCTCGTGGATCTCCTTGGCGAACAGGCCCTTGCCGCCGATCTCGGCGAGGCGGCGGTCCTGCACGGCGTCGCCGGTGGTGCGGATGGCGTGCTCCTGGAACACCGGGTTGTCGCCGAACAGCGGGGCGCGCAGCACCGGGCAGAAGCGGGACAGCAGGGCCAGGAAGTTGCGCGTCTGGGTCAGCGCCAGCGGCGAGCCGCGGGTGCCCACGCGCAGCGGCAGGCTGCGTTCGTGCGAGACCACGGCCGAGTTCCTGTGGGAGGCGGGCGGGTCTTCGGACAAAAACGGCGCGTCTGACATCGGGGTGTCCTATTACCCGGCGCTGCGAAAGGGAAGTGAGCGAATGGACAGGTGGGGTGCTCCGGCGGGCGGCAGGCGGGATCGCGGGCAGGCGGCGGCGGCGTGCGACGGGTTTCGCGCGTGAGCGCGGCCGGGCGCGTGGGGCCTGTGTCTGGCCCCATGCTGGGGATCGAGTCCTCGTGCGACGAGACGGGGGTGGCGCTGCTGTCGGCGGACGGCGAGGTGCTGGCGGAGGCGCTGCTGAGCCAGGAGGAGCACGCGGCGTTCGGCGGCGTGGTGCCCGAGATCGCGGCGCGCGCGCATCTGGCGCACCTGCCGCGCCTGGTGGCCGAGGTGATGGGGCGGGCAGGCGTCGTAGTGGGCGATCTGGGCGGGGTGGCGGCGAGCTGCGGGCCGGGGCTGATCGGCGGGCTGATCGTGGGCAGCGGCGTGGGCAAGGGGATCGCGCTCGCGGCGGGGGTGCCGTTCGTGGCGGTCAACCACCTGGAGGGCCATGCGCTGACCGCACGGCTGCCGGGGCTGGTCGAGGGGGGCGCGGCGTTCCCCTACCTGCTGCTGCTGGTGTCGGGGGGGCATTGCCAGTGCGTCGCGGTGGAGGGGGTCGGGCGGTATCGCAGGCTGGGCGGCACGGTGGACGACGCGGTGGGCGAGGCGTTCGACAAGGTGGCGAAGATGCTCGGCCTGGGGTGGCCGGGCGGGCCGGCGCTGGAGCGGCTGGCGGCGGAGGGGGATGCGGCGCGGGTCGCGCTGCCGCGGCCGATGCTGGGGCGGGCGGGGTGCGACTTCAGCTTCAGCGGGCTCAAGACGGCGGTGGCGCAGCGGCTGACGGGGTTTCCCTCGGGCGCGCTGCCGCGGGGGGATGCGGCCGACATCGCGGCGGGGTTCCAGGCGGCATGCGCGGCGGTGCTGGCCGACCGGGTGGGGCATGCGCTGGCGATGCTGCCGGGGGCGGGGCTGCTGGTGGTGGCGGGCGGCGTCGCGGCCAACGCCACGATCCGGGCGGCGCTTGCGGCGGCGGCGGCGAGGCGGGGGGTGCGGATGGTGGCGCCGCCGGTGCGGCTGTGCACGGACAACGCGGTGATGGTGGCGTGGGCGGGGATCGAGCGCCTCAGGCTCGGCGAGGCGGACGGGCAGGGGGTGGCGCCCAGGCCGCGCTGGCCGCTCGACGAGATGCGGCCGCCGGGGGAGGGGGTGCCGGGCGTTTCGGTGTTCAGGGACGGGGCGTTGCCGGGGCGGGGGGGCGTCGTCGCGTGAACTACCGGCACGCGTTCCATGCGGGCAACGCGGCGGACTGCGTGAAGCACGCACTGCTGGTGTGGCTGGCGGAGGCGATGCGGCGCAAGCCGGCGGGGTTCCTGGCGGTCGACACGCACGCCGGGACCGGGCGCACCGACCTGGCGTGCGAGGCGGCGGGGCGCACGGGGGAGTGGCGGGCCGGCATCGGGCGGCTTTGGCCGGAGCCGCCGGAGGCGTTGCGCGAGTACGTGTCGCTGGCGCTGCCGGAGGGGGTTCCGGGTGAGGGCGAGGCGGGCGCGCGGCCGTATCTCGGGTCGCCGATGCTCCTGCGCGCGCTGCTGCGGCCGCAGGACCGGCTGGTGTGCTGCGAGCTGCATCCGGAGGACCATGCGGCGTTGCGGCGGCTGTTTCGTGGGGATGCGCAGGTGGCGGTGCATCTGCGCGACGGGCACGAGGCGCTGCGGGCGTTCCTGCCGCCGCCGGAGCGCCGGGCGCTGGTCGTGATCGATCCGCCGTTCGAGGAGGCGGGGGAGTTCGTGCGGCTGGCGGCGACGCTGGCGGGGGCGCACGCGCGCTTCCCGGGCGGGGTGCTCGCGGCGTGGTATCCGATCAAGCATCGCGCGCCGGTGCGGGCGTTCCACGCGGCGGTGCGCGAGGGGGGGATGCGCGACGTGGTGGCCGCGGAGCTGTGGCTGCGCGAGCCGACGGACCCTGGGCGGCTGAACGGGTCCGGGCTGCTGGTGGTCAACCCGCCGTGGCGGTTCGAGGCGGAGGCCGGGGGGGTGCTCGCGGCGCTGCTGGGGCGGCTGGGCGAGGGGGAGGCGGGGCAGGGGTGCGGCGTCGTGCGGCTGGTCGATGAGTAAGGCCAGAGGCTCTGCCTCTGGACTCCGCCAAAGGCTGCGCCCTTGGAACGCGTCCCTTAAGAGAGGCCGGTCCAGGGGCGGCTCGCCCCTGGCGGGTTTGGGCAGAGCCCATGCTTGCTTGCTGCGGTGCCGCGATGTCTGAGGCGCGGATCGCGGTGGTGGGTGCCGGGGCGTGGGGCACGGCGCTGGCGCTGCACGCGGCGCGGTCCGGGGCGCGGGTGAGCCTGTGGGCGCGCGACGTGGCGAGGGTGGCTGCGTCGCCGCGGCTTGCGGGCGCGGTGCTGCCGGCGGGGATGCTGGTGTCGGCGCTGCCGGGCGAGGCGGACGCGGTGCTGCTGTGCGTGCCGATGCAGCGGCTGCGCGAGGTGTGCGCGCGCCTGCCGCCGGGCGGGCCGCTGGTGGTGTGCTGCAAGGGGGTGGAGGCGGGCACGGGGCTGCTGCCGCTGGAAGTGGTGGCGCAGGTAATGCCGGGGCGGGCGGCGGCGGTGCTGAGCGGGCCGAATTTCGCGGGCGAGGTCGCTGCGGGGCTGCCGGCGGCGTCGGTGGTGGCGGCGCAGGATGCGGCGTTGCGGGCGCGGCTGGTGGGGCTGCTGGCGACGCCGGGGTTCCGGCTGTACGGCAACGACGACGTGGCGGGGGTGCAGGTCGGCGGGGCGGCGAAGAACGTGGTGGCGATCGCGGCCGGGGCGGTGATGGGGGCGGGGCTGGGCGAGAACGCGCGGGCGGCGCTGGTGACGCGGGGCCTGGTGGAGATCGGGCGGCTGGCGCAGGCGCTGGGGGGACGGGCGGACACGGTGGCGGGGCTGTCGGGCCTGGGGGACCTGCTGCTGACGTGCACCGGGCCGTCGAGCCGGAACTTCCGCTTCGGGCTGGCGGTGGGGCGGGGGGCGTCGGTGGGCGAGCTGCTCGCGGCGGAGAGCGCGGTGGTGGAGGGCGTGGCGACGGCGGGAGCACTGGTGCGACGGGCGGCGGGCGTGGAGCTGCCGGTCTGCGCGGCAGTGGCGGCGCTGGTGGCGGGGGAGATGACGCTGGACGGAGCGATCGGGGCGCTGCTGGCGCGGGCGCGGCGGGACGAGTGAAGCGAGGCCGGGCTCTGCCCGGACCCGCAAAGGGCCCGAGGCCCTTTGATCCCTCTACTTAAGGAAGGCGATCCAAGGGCCCAGCCCTTGGCGGAGTTTGAGGCAGAGCCTCAACCTTGCCTGCTTCAGGCCAGCTCGACGACGACCGGGACGTGGTCGGACGGCTGCTCCTCGCCGCGCTCCTGGCGGTCGGGGGTGGCGGAGACCAGGCGCTCCGTCAGCTCGGCGGACAGCAGCACGTGGTCGATGCGCAGGCCGCGGTCGCGGCCCCAGGCGCCGGCCTGGTAGTCCCAGAACGTCCAGACCGGGCCGCGCGGGTGGAGCGCGCGGATCGCGTCGGTGAGGCCGGCCCAGAGCAGGGCGCGGTAGCGCTCGCGGGTCGGGGGGCGCACGGTCGCGTCGTTCTCGCCGAGGGTGCCGGGGGCGAAGTCCTCGTCGGTGGGCGCCACGTTGTAGTCGCCGGCGAGCACGAGCGGCACGTCCTGCGCCAGGAGCGAGCGGGCGCGCTCGGCGAGCTGCTCCATCCAGCGCAGCTTGTAGGCGTAGCCGGCGTCGCCGCCGGAGTTGCCGTTGGGCAGGTAGAGGTTGCCGACGCGGATGCCCCCGGCCTCGACCTCGACGTAGCGGGCCTGGGCGTCGCCGTCGGGCAGGCCGGGCAGGGCGCGGGCGGTGACCTCGAAGGGGACGCGGGAGAGGATCGCGACGCCGTTGTAGGTCTTCTGGCCGACCACGGCGGAGCGGTAGCCAAGGGCCTCGAAGGCGGCCGCGGGGAAGCCGGGCTCCTCGGTCTTGATCTCCTGCAGGAGCAGAAGGTCGGGCTGGCGGCGCTCCAGGAAACGGCAGACGTGGCCCTGGCGCATGCGCACCGAGTTCACGTTCCAGGTCGCGATCCTCACGCGGGGCGGCCAGGCAGGAAGCAAGGCCGGGCTCTGCCCGGACCCGCCAAAGGCTGGGCCTTTGGAATGCCGTCTTTAGGCAGGGGACTCCAAAGGCGAGCCTTTGGCGGAGTTCGAGGCAGGACCTCGACCTTGCTTGCTGCCTGCACCTTCGGCTCAGTCGACGGAGAAGCTGGTGCCGCAGCCGCACGCGGAGACGGCGTTCGGGTTGCTGACCACGAAGTGCGCGCCCATCAGCGCCTCGGTGTAGTCGAGCTGGGCGCCGGCGAGCAGGTCGAGGCTAGACGGGTCGACCAGGACGCGGGCGCCGCCGTGCTCGACGACCAGGTCGTCGGGCTGCGCGGACTCCTCGAGGGCGAAGTTGTACTGGAAGCCGCTGCAGCCGCCGGCGAGCACGGAGACGCGCAGGGACTGCGGCGCGCCGGGCTGGGCGGCCACGATCTCGGCGATTCGGGCGGCAGCGCGCTCGGAGACGGCGAACGCGGTGGTGGTGCTCATGGGCGGGGACTCCCGGATCGGTGGCGCCGTACATAGCGCGGCAGGCGCGGCAATTGAAGGAGGGCGCCCGCGGGTGTAGGACGCCGGACCATGAACAGCGGCCCCGACAGCCTTCCGCAGCGCCCTGCCCAGCCCGACGCGGGGGCGGGGGGGCACGGGCGCAGGGTGGCGCTGCAGCCGTGGGCGGTGCGCGAGGAGCTGAGCCGCGGGCGGCTGCACCCGGAGCCCGATTCGCCGACGCGCTCGCCGTGGCAGCGCGACCGGGACCGGGTGATCCACTGCGCCGCGTTCCGCAAGCTGCAGTACAAGACGCAGGTGTTCGTCAACCACGAGGGCGACTTCTTCCGCACCCGGCTGACGCACACGATCGAGGTGGCGCAGATCGCGCGCTCCATGGCGCGCGAGCTGGGGCTGGACGAGGACCTGACGGAGGCGCTGGCGCTGGCGCACGACCTGGGGCACCCGCCGTTCGGACACGCCGGCGAGGACGGGCTGAACGCGGGGATGAAGCCGTTCGGGGGATTCAGCCACAACGCGCAGTCGCTGCGCATCGTGACGCGGCTGGAGACGCGATACGCGGCGTTCGACGGGCTGAACCTGACGTGGGAGACGCTGGAGGGCTTGGCCAAGCACAACGGGCCGCTGCGCCACCCGCCGGCCTACATCGCGGAGTACGACGCGGGCCACGACCTGCGGCTGGGCAGCCACGCGTCGGCGGAGGCGCAGCTGGCGGCGGCGAGCGACGACATCGCCTACCACAGCCACGACCTCGACGACGGGCTGCGCGCCGGGCTGTTCGCGATGGCCGACATCGCGCACCTGCCTGTGGTGGGCGAGGCGCTGGCGGAGGCGCGGCGGGCGCACCTCGACATGCCCGAGGAGCGGCTGCGCCACGAGACGATCCGGCGCGTGATCAACTGGCTGGTCACCGACATGGTGGTCGAGACGCGGCGGCGCATCGCGGATCTGGCGCCGGTGGACGCCGACGCGATCCGGGCGGCGCCGGGGCCGGTGGTGGCGTTCTCCGCGCGGGTGGACGCGGCGAACCGGGCGATCAAGGACTTCCTGCGCGCGCGGATGTACCGGCACTGGCGGGTGAACCGGATGTCGCTCAAGGCGCGCACGCTCACCGAGGCGCTGTTCCACGTGCTGCACGCGCACACCGACACGCTGCCGGACGGGTGGCGCTCCATGGCGGGCCCGTCCGGGTCGGAGCGGGCGGCGGGGACGGTTGCGGACTACATCGCCGGCATGACGGACCGGTTCGCGCTCGACGAGCACAGGCGGCTGACGGACCTGTCGATCCCGGGGTGAGGCGCCCGGCACGGTGCCGCCCGAGCGCCCTGGACCATGGTGGCATCGCCGCCGCATGATCGCGTCCTGGTTGTGGTGAATGCTGGCGGCCGGTTCAGCAAGCGATCACACTTCCGGTCCATGGTGGGTGGGCGGACGGCTGCTCGGACGCGACGCAGGGGGTGTGCGGGTGGGCTTCTTCATGGACCGGTCGACGGCTGCCCGGTCGGTGCTCGCCGTGGCGGTCGTGGTGCTGTCGGCGTTCGTGCTGGCCGGCTGGGCCATGGATGTCGGGACGCTGAAGACCGTGTTCCCGGGCATGACCACGATGAAGGCCAATACCGCCGTGGGCTTCGCCTCGGGCGGCATCGGCATCCTCGGCCTGGGTGCGAAGCGGTCGTTCCGCCAGGTGCTCTCGGTGACGGGCGCCTGTGTTCTCGGCGGCCTCGGCCTCGCCACGCTGGTCGAGTACGGCACGGGCACCAGCCTCGGGCTCGACGAGTTCCTGGTGCTCGACCCCGCGACGACGTCGCTGCCGTTCAACGGCCGGATGTCGCCCGCGACCGCGCTGGGCTTCCTCGCCGGCGGCATCAGCCTCGGCCTGCTGGGCGCCGGGCGCGGCAGCAGGGCCGTCACCCTGGCGCACCTGCTCGCGACCGTGCCGGTGGCCGTCGGGCTGCTGTCGCTGGCGGGCTACGCGTATGGCGTGGATCGCCTGTATCACCTCGGCCCGTACGTCGCGGTGGCGCTGCATACCGGCGTGGGCCTGGAGCTGCTTGCGGCGGCGATCCTGCTGACCCGCCATGACGAGGGCTGGGGCAGCCCGTTCGTCGGCAGGCCGGTGGCGCTCGGCGTGCTTCGCCAGGTCACGCTGCTCGCGATCGCCGTGCCGTTCGCGACCGGGCTGCTGGTGGTCTGGGGCATCCGCGCCGGCTTCTACGAGGCGCAGTTCGCCCCGGCCCTGCTGGCGGTCGTGGCGTCGGGCGCGCTGGTCTGGCTGGCGTTCCGCTCGGCGCGCATCCTGAGCGCCGCGGAAGGCGCGCTGATCCTCGCGCGCGCGGAGGCGAGGTCGGGCGGCGAGCAGCTCGAGCGCAGCCGCCTGCGCCACGTGGCACTGATCGAGGAGCTGCCGCAGCTGGTCTGGACCTGCCTGCCGGGCGGGGAATGCGATTACCTCAGCCGGCAGTGGGTCGAGTACACCGGGGTGAGCGAGGCCGAGCAGCTCGGCTTCGGCTGGCTGCGCGCGATCCATCCCGAGGACGGGCCGCGCACGGACGCTCATTGGCGCGGCGCGGTGCGGGGCGAGCACCCCTACGACATCGAGTTCCGGCTGCGCGGTGCGGACGGTGGATACCGCTGGTTCAAGTCCCGCGGCACGCCGATCCGCGGGGAGGGCGGCGGCATCGCCTACTGGTTCGGCACCTGCACCGACATCGAGGACATCGTTGCCGCCCGCGACCTGGTCGCCCGCTCCAAGTGCGAGCTTGAGGAGGAGGTCGCGGCGCGCGCCGACGAGCTGATGCTCGTGGAGGCCCAGCTCCGCCAGGCGCAGAAGATGGAGGCGGTGGGCCAGCTCACCGGCGGGCTGGCGCACGACTTCAACAACCTGCTGGCCGCGATCATGGGCAGCCTGGAGCTGCTGCAGACACGGGTGGCGCAGGGCCGCGTGGCCGAGGTCGGCCGCTACATCGACGCCGCGCAGGGGGCGGCGCGCCGTGCGGCGGCGCTCACGCACCGGCTGCTCGCCTTCTCGCGCCGGCAGACGCTGGCGCCGGTGGCCACGGACGTGAACCGCCTGGTCGCGGGCATGGACGACCTGATCCGGCGCACCACCGGGCCGCAGGTGGCGATGGAGCGGGTGGCGGCGGGCGGGCTGTGGTCGACGCTGGTGGATCCGAGCCAGCTGGAGAGCACGCTGCTGAACCTGTGCATCAACGCGCGCGACGCGATGCCCGGCGGCGGGCGCCTCGGCATCGAGACCGCCAACCTCAGGCTCGAGGGGGCGGCGGCGCGCGAGCGGGACCTGCCGCCCGGGGACTACGTCGCGCTGCGCGTGACCGACACGGGCTGCGGCATGGCGCCGGAGGTGGCGGCGCGCGCCTTCGACCCGTTCTTCACGACCAAGCCGATCGGGCAGGGCACCGGGCTCGGCCTGTCGATGATCTACGGCTTCGCGCGACAGTCCGGCGGCCAGGTCCGCATCCATTCCGAGGTCGGCCGCGGCACGAGGGTGTGCCTGCTGCTGCCCAGGCACGCGGCCGAGGCGGAGGACGCGCCCGAGGCGGTGGCCGCGCCGGCGGCGGCGCTGCCGTCCGGGCGGAGCGCGTCGGTGCTCGTGGTCGACGACGAGCCCACGGTGCGACTGCTGGTGGGCGAGGTGCTGCAGGACCTCGGCTGCGAGACGAGCGAGGCGGGCGACGGCGCGGAGGCGCTGCGCGTGCTGCAGTCCGACGCGCGGGTCGACCTGCTGGTCACCGACGTGGGGCTGCCGGGGGGCATGAACGGGCGGCAGGTGGCGGACGCGGCACGCGTGGCGCGGCCGGGGCTCAAGGTGCTGTTCATCACGGGCTACGCGGAGACCTCGGTGCTGAGCGATGGGCAGCTGGAGCCGGGCATGCACGTGATGACCAAGCCGTTCGGCATGGAGGCGCTGGCGAGGCGGGTCCGGGAGCTGCTGGCGGAGTAGGAAGCAAGGCCGGGCTCTGCCCGGACCCGCAAAGGGTCCGAGGACCCTTTGATCCCTACACCTAGGGGATGCGTTCCAAGGGCGCAGCCTTTGGTGGAGCTCGAGGCAGCGCCTCGACCTTGCCTGCCTTGCCGGCGCGCCCCGTGTGGGCGTAGGTCCGGGGGCCCACGCCGAGGACCCCGCCATGACCCCCGACCTGTTCGCAACCCTGCGCGCCCGGATCGTCGACGCCCTGCGCGCGGCGGTGCCCGGCCTTCCCGACGCGGTGGCCGCGCGCGTGGAGGTGACGCCGACGCGCGACCCGGCGCACGGCGACATGGCGACCAACGCGGCGATGCTCGCGGCCAAGGGCGCGGGCCGCAAGCCGGCGGAGCTGGCGGCGGAGCTGGCGCGCGCGCTGGCGCTGCTGCCGGAGGTGACGGGCGCGGAGCCGGCGGGGCCGGGGTTCGTGAACCTGCGCCTGCATCCGGACGTGCTGCGCGCGCAGCTGCCGCTGATCCTGCGCGCCGGCGAGGCGATCGGGGCGTCGTCGCTGGGCGCGGGCGTGCGGGTGAACGTGGAGTACGTGTCGACGAACCCGACCGGGCCGATGCACGTGGGGCACTGCCGCGGGGCGGTGATCGGCGACGCGCTGGCCTCACTGCTGGCGCGGGCGGGCTACGAGGTGACGCGCGAGTACTACATCAACGACGCCGGGGCGCAGGTGGTGGCGTTGGCCTGGGCGGCGTACTGGCGCTACCTCGAGGCGCTGGGCACGACGCTGACGCGCGACGCGTTCGCGCTCCAGGCGGCGGGCGGGCTGCAGTACGGCGGCGACTACCTGGTGCCGGTGGGCCAGGCGCTGGCGAAGGAGCACGGCGAGGCGCTTGCGGGGCCGGGGCTGGGGATCGCGGACCCGTCGGTGTGGCTGGACACGGTGCGGAGCTTCACCGTGGCGGCGATGATGGAGTCGATCCGCGAGGACCTGGCGGCGCTCGGCGTGCGCCAGGAGGTGTTCACCTCGGAGCGCGCGCTGGTGGAGGCGGGGGCGGCGGACCGCGCGATCGCGGCGCTGACCGAGCGCGGGCTGATCTACCAGGGCACGCTGCCGCCGCCGAAGGGCAAGCTGCCGGACGACTGGGAGGCGCGCGAGCAGACGCTGTTCCGCTCCACCGACTTCGGCGACGACGTGGACCGGCCGCTGCGCAAGTCCGACGGCAGCAACACGTATTTTGCCAACGACGTCGCGTATCACGCGGACAAGCTGGCGCGCGGGGCGGCGGTCGTGATCGACGTGCTTGGCGCGGACCACGGCGGCTACGTGTCGCGGATGCGCGCGGCCGTGCGCGCTCTGTCGCCGGATGCGAGCTTCGAGGTGGTGCTGTGCCAGATCGTGCGCATCATCAGGAACGGCGAGGCGGTGCGCATGTCCAAGCGCGCGGGGACGTTCGAGACGGTGCGCGACCTGCTCGACGAGGTCGGGCGCGACGCGGTGCGCTTCACCATGCTGAGCCGCAAGCCGGACGCGCAGATGGAGTTCGACCTCGACCTGGCGGTGGCGCAGACGCGGGAGAACCCGGTGTTCTACGTGCAGTACGCCCACGCGCGGTGCCGCTCGGTGCTGCGGGCCGCGACCGCGCAGCTCGGCGAGGCGGCGCTGGCGCCTGAGGCACTGGCGGAGGCGCCGCTCGGGTCGATCGAGGCGGATGCGGAGCTGGCGCTGCTGCGCAGGCTCGCGGGGTGGACGCGGATGGTGGAGGGCGCGGCGCTGGCGCGCGAGCCGCACCGCATCGCGTTCTACCTGTTCGAGCTGGCGGGCGACTTCCATGCGCTGTGGAACCGCGGGCGCGACGAGGCGACGCTGCGCTTCCTGCAGGACGACCGGCCCGAGGAGACGCGGGCGCGGCTGGCGCTGGTGTCGGCGGTGGCGATCGTGCTGCGCTCGGGGCTGGCGATCCTGGGCGTCGACCCGGTCGAGGAGATGCGCTGAGTGGGCGAGCACGATCGCGACGGCGCGGGCGGCGGGCACGCCGAGCCGCATTTCGGCGGCACGGACCAGGGCTGGGACCCGCACGGGCTGGAGCCCGACCAGGCGCAGCCGTCCTGGCGCGCGACGCGGGGTGCCGACCCGGACCTTCGGCGCATGGCCAAGGTGGCGGGCGGGCTGGCGCTGGCGCTGGCCGTGGTGGCGGGCGGGTGGTCGATGCTCGGGCGCCGGCCGCACGAGATCCCGGTGATCGAGGCGCCGTCCGGGCCGCTGCGCGTGCGGCCGGAGAACCCGGGCGGGATGCAGCTCGCGAGCGGCGTGGACTCGACGCCGGACGGGGCGGGGACGCTGGCGCCGCCGCCCGAGGTGCCGCAGCCGGGGGCGCTGCGCGCGCAGATCCAGGCGGGGCAGGCGACGCAGGGACTCGCCACCGGCGCGGCGCCGGATGCCGTGTCGCCGCGGCCCGAGCAGGCGGCGCCCGTGCCGACTCCGACGCCTGCCGTGGCGAGCCCCGCCGCTGCGCCCGCGCCGACCGCACGCGTGGCAACGGCGCCGGAGGCGGGCGGGGCGTCGCCGGGCGCGCATGTCGCCGCGCACGCGCCCGCGGTTGTGGCGGCAGCGCCTGCACCGGTGCGTCCCGACGCGACCCCGGCGGCGCACGCGACGGCGGTGCAGCTCGCCGCGATGGACTCGGAGCAGGGCGCCAGCACGGAGTGGCAGCGTCTTGCGCACCGGATGCCGGAGCTGCTCGGCAGCCGTCATCCCGACGTGCAGCGCGCCGAGCATGACGGCCATCCGGTCTGGCGCCTGCGCACCGGCGGCTTCGCGACCATGGCGCAGGCGCTGGAGTTCTGCGCCCAGGTGCG
Source organism: Janthinobacterium lividum (assembly GCA_050920955.1). Classification (GTDB taxonomy): domain Bacteria; phylum Pseudomonadota; class Alphaproteobacteria; order Acetobacterales; family Acetobacteraceae; genus CAXSEF01. The sequence goes on from JBPBQS010000216.1 coordinate 11,870, forward strand.
CGCGAAGGGGGCGGCGTGCTCGA
>JBPBQS010000332.1:0-11718 GCA_050920955.1 Janthinobacterium lividum
GTCGGTCGCCGCCAGGTCTTCAAGCCCACTCACACACACACAATACCCACCGCGGGGTGGAGCAGCCCGGTAGCTCGTCAGGCTCATAACCTGAAGGTCACAGGTTCAAATCCTGTCCCCGCAACCAGAACGAAATTCATGCGGTCGAAGCCAATCAAGTACAATGTATTTGGTTGGCTCTTGGTGTTATCAAATCAGGTCGCAGACGTTCGGGACAGGTCATTGCATGAGACTTGCCGGTCTGTGCGGATGGAGTGGCTCGGGCAAGACGACCTTGCTGGCTCGCCTGATTCCTGAGCTGATCAGTCGTGGCTATAGCGTTTCCACCATCAAGCACGCTCACCACGGCTTCGACATAGATAAGCCGGGCAAGGACAGTCACGTCCACCGTGAGGCAGGCGCGTCCGAGGTTCTCGTTGCCTCCTCTCGTCGTTGGGCCCTGATCCATGAGTTGCGCGATCAGCAAGAGCCTTCGCTCGCGGACCTTCTTTCCCGCCTGACCCCCGTCCACCTCGTGCTTGTGGAAGGCTTCAAGCGCGACGTCCATCCGAAGATCGAGGTTCACCGCGCCGTCCTCGGCAAGCCCATGCTGCAGCCGGAGGATGCCTGCATCATGGCGATCGCCAGCGATGCGCCTCTGGATGTTCCGGTCCCCGTGCTCGACCTGAACGATCCCGCCGGCATTGCCGACCTCGTGCTGCGGATCGCCATTCCCGTTACCGATTTCCAGGCGGCGTCGGCCGGGCGATCCTGAGGTGGACCGCTGTGTTCTCCTGGTGCTGGCGGGCGGGCAGGGGACGCGGATGGGCGGCGCAGACAAGCCCCTGCGTACGCTTTGTGGCCGGCCTTTGCTCGCGCACGTGCTTGACCGTCTTGGGCAGTCGCCAGCCGCCACCCTGCTGAGCGTCAACGCCGATCCTGACCGCTATCGTCAGTTCGGCGCCACCCTGCTTCCCGACACCACTCCCGGCTTGCCGGGTCCTCTCGCAGGCGTTCTCGCCGGCCTCCAATGGCTCGCGGCCCGGGATCCTGAGGCCGACATGCTCGTCGTGCCGGCCGACACGCCCTTCCTGCCGCGCGATCTGCTTCATGGCCTTCGTCGTGCCAGGAGTGCGCAGGGGGCCGAACTGGCCTGCGCCGCGTCGGGCAGCCGACTGCATCCTGTGGCGGGCCTCTGGCGTGCCCGCCATGTTTCCGGCGTGCAGCACGCGCTCGCGTCCGGGGAGCGCAGGCTCGGCCACGTCATGCGCGGGATCGGCCTTGCCGTGGCGGAGTTCGGGGCGGAGCCGGTCGACCCGTTCTTCAACGTCAACACGCCGGACGACCTGGCGCGGGCGGAGGCGCTCTGCGGCATGCAGCAAGCAAGGCCAGAGGCTCTGCCTCTGGACTCCGCCAAAGGCTCGCCTTTGGAATCCTCTACTTAAGGAATGGGATCAAAGGGTCCTCGGACCCTTTGCGGGTTTGGGCAGAGCCCATGCTTGCCTGCTACCCGTAGCATCCCGCGAGCCGTGCCCGCTCGCGCACCAGCGCCAGCACCGCACGGCACGCCGGCATCTCCACGCCCACGACCTCGCCCAGCTCCACGACGGCGGCGAGCAGCGCGTCGATCTCCATCGGGCGGCCGCGCTCCAGGTCCTGGAGCATCGACGTCTTGTGCACGCCGACCTCGGCCGCGCCGTCGATCCGCTTGTCCACGGAGATGCCGAAGCGGATGCCCAGGGACTCGGCGACGGCCTGGCCCTCGACCATCATGGCCCGCGCGGTGGCGCGCAGATCGGGCTGGCCGGCGAGGCGGTCCAGCGTGCTGCCGGTCAGGGCAGACAGCGGGTTGAAGGCCAGGTTGCCCCAGAGCTTGACCCAGATCTCGTCGCGGATGCGGGGGCGCACCGGCGCCTTAAGGCCGGCGGCGATCAGGAGCGCGGACAGGGCGGCGGCGCGCTCGGAGCGGCTGCCGTCGGGCTCGCCGAGGCTGAAGCGGTCGCCGTAGGTGTGCTCGATCACGCCGGGCTCCGTGACCTCGGCGGCGGGGTAGACGATCGAGCCCAGGACCTGCCCGGGCGGCAGGAGGCGCAGCAGCGCGCCGCCGGGATCGACGCTTTCCACGTGGCGGCCGCGGTGCTCGCCTTCGAGGCCGTGGAAATACCAGTAGGGGATGCCGTTGATGCCGGTCACCAGCGTGGAGGCCGGGCCCATCATGCGCGCGATCTGGGGGGCGGCGCTGGGCAGGGAGTGCGCCTTGAGGGTGACGAACACGTAGTCCTGCACGCCCGCCTCGCCGGCGTCGGCCACGCAGCGGGGGCGGGCCACGAGGGTCTCCACGCCGGACTCGGTGCGGCTGTGGATGGTCACGCCGTTGGCCTGCATCGCGGCCAGGTGGGGACCGCGGGCGACGAAGGTCACGTCCACGCCGGACGCGGACAGCTTCGCGCCGAGCAGGCCGCCGATCGCGCCGGCGCCGAAGATCGCGACCTTCACGCGGTCACGCCCAGGCGCTCGGCGAGGCCGATGCGCTGCATCTTGCCGGTGGCGCCTTTCGGGATCTCGTCGAGGAAGACGATGCGGCGGGGGACCTTGAAGTTGGCGAGGCGCGCGGTGGCGAACTCGCGCAGGCCGGCCTCGTCGACGCTGTGGCCCTCGCGCAGGACCACGGCGGCGCCGACCTCCTCGCCGAGCTTGGGGTGGGGGACCGCGAAGGTCACGACCTGGGCGACTGCGGGGTGGTCCATCAGGACGGTGTCGACCTCGAGCGGGCTGACCTTCTCGCCGCCGCGGTTGATGATCTCCTTCAGCCGGCCGGTGAGGCGCAGGTAGCCGTGCTCGTCGATCGTGCCCTCGTCGCCGGTGCGGAACCAGCCGTCGGTGAAGGCCTTGGCGTTGGCCTCGGGGTTGTTCTCGTAGCCGGCGGTGACGTTGGCGCCGCGGATGACGATCTCGCCCAGGCCGCCCGACGGCTGGATCGTGTCGTCGTCGCCCATGATCGCGACCTCCGGGCCGGCGGCGAGGCCGACCGAGCCGGCGTGGCGGGCGCGGGGCGGCAGCGGGTTGGAGGCCATCTGGTGGGAGGCCTCGGTCATGCCGTAGGCCTCCAGCACGGGCGCGTGGAACGTCTCCTCCAGCGCGGTCATCACCTGCGGCGGCAGCGAGGCGGAGGAGGAGCGCACGAAGCGCAGGCGGCTGGTGGCGATCGCCTCGGCGTTGCGTGGGGCGCGTTCCAGGATCGTCTGGTGCATCGTCGGCACCGCCGTGTACCAGGTCGGCGTGACGGCGGCGAACCAGGCGAAGAACTTGAAGGCGTTGAAGCCCGGGGTGCACACCACCGAGGCGCCCGCGGAGATCGAGGACAGCGTGGCCGCGATCAGGCCGTGGATGTGGAACAGCGGCATGATGTTGAGGCACACGTCGCCGGGCACGAGCGACAGCGTGGTCGCGATGTGGTGCGCCGAGGCGGTGACGTTGCGCTGCGTCAGCGGCACGATCTTCGGGCGCGACGTCGTGCCCGAGGTGTGCAGCACCAGCGCGGTGTCGTTGGGCTGCGCGGGGCCGGGCTGTGCGGCGGTGCCGGACAGCGGCGCGGCGGGCGCGAGGGTGAAGGAGCCGGCCAGCGTGCCGGGGGTCAGCTCGACCAGGGGCACGCCGGCGCGCGTGGCGGCGTCGCGGGCGGGGGTTTCCGCGCCGGCCAGCACAAGCATCGCGCGCGGCTTCAGGTCGGAGAGGTAGAAGTCCAGCTCGTCCGGCTTGTAGGCGGGGTTGAGCGGCGCGGTGGTGGCGCCCGCCGCGACGCAGATGAAGGCCGCCGCCATCTCCGGGCCGTTGGGCAGCACGATCGCCACGCGGTCGCCGCGGCCGATGCCCATGGCGTTGAGCGAGGCGACCGTGGCGTCGGCCAGCGCGCGCAGCCCGCCGTGGGTGAGCGGCGCGCGGTCCGGGGCGCCGATCGCCGGGGCGTCGTCGGCACCGGTGCGCAGCAGCGCGTGCATGGTGTCGGCCGGATATTCCATGGTCTCGTTCCCCGCTGTTCCCTGCCGTCTAGCAACGGTTCCGGAACATGACCAGGGTCCCGGTTTCCGGGACGGCAGGCGCGGGCCGGGACGGGGTCAGGTTCCGCGCGTCAGAGTGGCGTCGGCAGGCGCGCCGGTCCTGCCGGATCCACCGAAGGGTCAGCGCTGCGCGTAGGTGAGGTTGAGCGCGTGGCCGGCGGGGGCCTCGGCGACCTCGAACGACGGGGCCGCGGTCCGGCGGGCGGGGGCCTCGAGCGAGACCAGGCGCGGCGTCACCGCGGTGCTCGCCTGGGCCGTGCGCTCGCCGCCGGCGGGGCGGGCGTAGATGAAGCCGTGCGTCGGGTAGATGCCGCCGTAGTTCCCGGTGTGGCCGACCTCGACGCGCACCGCGCTCCAGTCGTTGTTCTCGCTCACGTCGATCACCGACATGGCGTGGCTGATGCCGCGGCTGCCCCAGTGCGAGTGGTCGATCTCGATGGTGCGGCTGTCGAGCACGTCGCTGACGACAGCGACGTGGCCGAGGCGCATGTGGCCGTTGGCGCGGAAGCTGAGGACGCTGCCGGTCTCGGGGCGCAGGCCGCGGTCGTAGACGCCTTCCGCGTTGTCCCACCAGTTCACGGCGTTGCCGGTGATCTCGATGCCGGAGTCCGCGCGGGCGAAGGCCACGCACTGCAGCACCGCGCCGCCGCCGGCGTAGCGCCGGACCCGCGAGTGCCCGCCGTAGGACCAGGCGGCAGGGCGGGCGCCGCGCATCGCGTAGCCGTGGCGGGCGTAGGAGGCATGGGCGTGTCCGGCGTGGCGGCCCCTGGCCTGCGCCGCCGCGGGGAGCCCGAGTGCAACCGCGGAGCAGAGCAGGATGAGGCGAGCGCCGGAGCCGGATAGCCGCATGAGCCAAACCCTTTTGTCGTTTGTGCTCACTGGGTAAGCCACCCGACCGAGGCAGTGGCAAGCGCCAGGCTCACAAAAACGCGAGGATTGTCGCCTTTCCCCGAAACGGGGTGTGGACGAACCGCAATATCAGGAAACAAATCCCATGCGGGACAATGCCGGCCGTCGATTCGCGTCGCGATTTTGATGCGGATCGACGTGCCTCGCACGCAACACTGTAGCTACCACGCCACCACACTAGAATGGAAGCGTGATGAACTCGCGTTCTACTTGCAGGTGGTGACCATGATCTCAACCAGGTAGCGCGGGTCGGCCATCTCGGCCTGGACGCAAGCGCGCGCCGGTGCCTGGCCCTCGGGGAGCCAGCGGCTCCACACCGCGTTCATCGCCTCGCGGTCGGCGATGTTCTTCAGCCAGATCTGCGCCTGCAGGATGCGCGTGTTGTCGGTGCCGTGGCGCTCCAGCAGGGCGTCGAGGGCGGCCAGCACCTCCTCGGTCTGGCCGGTGATGTCCTTCGACAGGTCCTGCGCGACGCAGCCCTGCGTGAAGACGAAGCCGTGGTACTCGACGGCCTTCGAGAGCACCGGGCTGGCGTCGGTGCGGATGATCTTGGACATGGCGGTTTCCTTCGGGTGGGTGGGGGCAGGCCTGGCGCGGGCTCAGGGCTGGTAGGACGGGTCCATCTGCGGGGCGCTGGCGCCGCTCACGGCGGGCTCCGCGGCGGCGCCCTCAACGCTGTGGCTGCGCAAGCAGGCCTCGAAGTCGGCGGAGCGGCCGTAGAGCTGCGGCAGGCCGGAGGAGGTCACGCCGACCATGCCCGACGAGGAGAACGGCGTGTCGCGCTGGCTGCGCTCGGACAGCAGCACGCGGTTCTGCTGCAGGTAGGCGCGGTCGGCGTCCACCTTGCACGCGGCCGTGGCGCGCTGCGCGTCGGTGCGCGGCTTCGCGGGCCCGCCGAACGTGCAGCCCGCCAGCAGCCCCATAGCCAGCAATGCCGCGGGCGTCGCCCGCCCCGGGCCGGGTGGCCGGGGGCGTGCGGGGAGGGGGCGTGTCGGGGTCATGCGTGGGTTCCGGAAGGGGAGGCGCCGCCGAAGCGGGGCAGGTGCGACAGGCGGGCCCGCAGGACGGGCTCGTCGAGGCGCAGGTCGGGCGTCAGCGGCACCGCGCCGGCCGCGCTGAGCAGCGCCGGGTGCGGCCCGGCGCCGATCGCGGCGCGACCGCCGGCCCAGGCGGCGCGGCCCAGCAGCTCGACCAGGGCCAGCAGGCGCAGGCACAGCGACAGGCCGTAGCTGTGGCCCATGCCCACGGTCTGGTCGACGGCGCGCGCCCAGCAGCAGGCGTCGGGGTCGGTCAGGGCCAGGTCCACGGACTCGCCGCCACGGCCGCGGAAGCGGAACACGCGCGACGGGCCGCGCCGCGCCGCGCGGGCGAGCTGGCCGGCGGCGGCCCACGCGGCCTCGAGGTCGCGGCCGCGCACGGGGGGGAGGTCCTCCGGCGGCAGGTCCACGAGGTAGGTGAGGACGCCATCAGGGGTCGCGCGGACCTCGACGGCGGAGCGGGGCAGGGTGCGCATGGAGGGGCGGACTATGGCCGAGGCGGGGCGGGAGCGCCACAGGAAGCAAGGTCGAGGCGCTGCCTCGAACTCCGCCAAGGGAAGCCCCTTGGATGGCTTTACTTAAGTAGAGCCGGTCCAGGGGCGGCTCGCCCCTGGCGGGTTTGGGCAGAGCCCATGCTTGCCTACCCGGCGACGGGCACGCCGGTTGCTGCCTCGTCGACGCCGGCCTCCTCGCGGACGTGGGCAGGCGTCGCCTCGGGCTTGCGGCGGCGGGCAAGGACGAGCTGGGCGGCGATGGAGAGCGCGATCTCGGCCGAGGTGACGGCGGCGATGTCGAGGCCGACCGGGCCGTGGATGCGCACCAGGGCCGCGTCGCCGTGGCCGAGGGCGCGGAGGCGGTCGAGGCGGGCGGCGTGCGTCTTTCGGGAGCCGAGGGCGCCGATGCAGAAGGCGTCCGAGCGCAGGGCGGCGTCGAGCGCGGGGTCGTCGAGCTTGGGGTCGTGGGTCAGGGTGATGACGGCGGTGCGGCTGTCGGGGCGGAGCGCGGCGAGGGCCTCGTCGGGCCAGTCGCGGGACAGGGCGACGCCGGGGAACCTGGCCTCGCTGGCGAAGGCGCCGCGCGGGTCGACGACGGTGACCGCGAAGCCGAGGCCGGACGCCAGAGGGACGAGGGCCTGCGCGATGTGCACGGCGCCGACGACGACCAGGCGGACCGGGGGGTTGAAGGCCTGGAGGAACCAGGTCTCCTCGCCCAGCGTCACGGTGCGGCAGGCGTCGTCGCGCAGGGCGGCGTCGGCGGCGTCGGCGAGGCCGGGCGTGTCCGTGCCGTCGGCGGCGTCGCGGAGGAGGAGGGTCTGGGCGCCGTCGGGCAAGCGGGTCGCCAGCACGGCCGGGCGCTTGGCGTCGCGCGCGGCGGCCAGGGCGGCCAGGAGGGCGGGGGTCACGAGAGGCGCTCGACGAAGACGCGGACGCGGCCGCCGCAGGCCAGGCCGACCTCCCAGGCGCGCTCGTTGCTGACGCCGAACTCCAGCAGCACGGGCTTGCCGTCGTCGAGCACCGTGGCGGCGGCCTCGGCCACCGCGCCCTCGATGCAGCCGCCGCTCACCGAGCCGGCCATGCGGCCGTCGCGGGCGAGGACCATGTGGCTGCCGGCGGGGCGCGGGCTGCTGCCCCAGGTCTGCGTCACGGTGGCGATGGCGACCTCGCCGCCCTCACCATGCCAGCGCGCGGCCAGGGCGAGGAGGTCCTCGGGGCCCGCGGGCGGGGTCGTGATGGCGTCCGACATGGGCGGGCTCCGGTGTTGCGGCGGCCCGGTGCGCGCCGCCCGGGTCGGCGGCGGCGGGGCCGCTCCCCGCGATCTGGGGGGCGGCGGCGGGGCGCGCAATGCGGCGGCGGGGGCCTCAGACGAAGCCGAACACCAGCAGGACGACCACGAGGAACGCCGCGCTGCCCAGCCAGAACACCAGCGGGTAGCCCAGCGGGGCGGCCGGGATCATCGCCAGGGCGTTGACCAGCGCCGGCGCGCGCGGGCCGGGGCGCAGGTCGGACAGCTTCTCCAGGCCGCCGGCCAGGATGCCGTCGGCGCCGTACTCGGGCACGCCGGAGACCTCGGCGGTGAAGCGGTCGAGGAAGCCGGACAGCGCCGCGGTCACGGCGCCGTCGAGCGCGCGCTCGCCGAGCTGGGCGACGCGGCCGGAGGGGGTCACGGAGGCGGTGTGCGAGAGGAGGGTGAACTCGCCCTGGTCGGCCAGGCGCACCGTCGCGGTGCCGGACAGGCCGCCGTGCTCGCCGGCCTGGCCGTCGAGCGCGTAGGTGGCCGAGGTCAGCTCCTCGGCGGCGGTGCGGCGCACGGTCCAGGCGACCGGGGTGCTCACCGGGCCGACGCGCGTCTCGGAGCGGGCGCGGAACTCGGTGGGCGAGACCTGCTCCAGGCTCTGCACGCCGGGGAGGCAGGCGCGCAGGACCTGCGCGTCGTTCAGCGAGGCCCAGACCTTGCTGCGCGGCGAGGGCACACGACGTTCCCCGGTGATTTCCATGCAAGGCCACTCCGCTGTTCGGTGCGCAAACGCTATCGGACGGGTCCTGCCGGTTGCAACACGACGCGTCAACGGGCTGCGGGAAAGAAAGCAAGGTTGAGGCTCTGCCTCAAACTCCGCCAAGGGCTGGGCCCTTGGATCGCCTTCCCCAAGTAAGGCCGGTCCAGGGGCGGCTCGCCCCTGGCGGGTTTGGGCAGAGCCCATGCTTGCTCCTTCGTCCGAGGATCCCCGCCCGTGTTGCCCCTGATGATCGGAAGCGAGGTGTACCGCGGCTCGACGTACGGCGCGGCGCACCCGCTGGCGATCCCGCGGGTGTCGACCTGCGTGGACCTGTGCCGCGCGATGGGGTGGCTGCCGGACGCGCGGTACCGCGAGGCGCCGATGGCGAGCGTGGCCGAGGTCACGCGGTTCCACGACCCGGCGTACGTCGCGGCGCTGCGCGAGGCGGAGCGCGCGGGGTACGCGACGGAGGTGGACCGGGCGCGGTTCCAGCTGGGCGCGCGGGGAAACCCGGTGTTCACGGAGGTGTACCGGCGGCCGATGACCTCGGCGGGGGGGATGCTGCTGGCGGCGCGGCTGGTGGCGGAGGGCGGCGTCGTGCACTGCCCGGGCGGAGGGACGCACCACGGGCGGGCGGGGCAGGCGTCGGGGTTCTGCTACCTCAACGACGTGGTGCTGGCGGTGCTGGCGTGGCTCGACGCGGGGCTGGAGCGGATCGCGTACGTGGACATCGACGCGCACCACGGGGACGGCGTGCAGGACGCCTTTGGCCACGACCCGCGCGTGCTGACGGTGAGCGTGCACGAGGCGGGGCGGTGGCCGCACACCGGGGCGGTGGAGGACCGCGCGGGCGGGGCGGCGCGCAACCTGCCGGTGCCGGCGGGGCTGAACGACACGGAGTTCCGGTTCCTGCTGGAGCAGGCGGTGCTGCCGCTGGTGGCGGCGCACCGGCCGCAGGCGATCCTGCTGCAGTGCGGGGCGGACGCGCTGGAGGAGGACCCGCTGGCCAGGCTGTCGCTGTCGAACAACGCGCACTTCGGGGCGGTGTCGGCGCTGATGGCGGTGCCGGTGGAGGGGGTGCGGCGGCTCGTGGTCACGGGCGGGGGCGGCTACAATCCGTGGTCGGTGGGGCGGTGCTGGGCGGGGGTGTGGGCGACGCTGTGCGGGCTGCCGATCCCCGGGCGGACCACGGCGGAGGCGGAGGCGGTGCTGCGCGCGCTGCGGTTCGGGCGGGCTGCCGGGCGCCATCCGCCGGAGCACTGGTTCACGACGATCCGCGACGCGCCGCGGGAGGGGGATGTGCGCGACGCGGTGCGCGAGGTCGCGGCGCGGGTGGTGGCGCCGTGACGCGGGGGGCGGCTTGCCTCGGCGCGCGCCGAGGCTAGGGTGCGGCGGACAACACGGAAGCCAAGCGCCATGCCAAGCAATGCCCTCCTGCGTGCCCGCCTGCTGGCCGCGGCCGTCCTTCTCGCGCCGTGCGTGCCGGCCGCCGTGCTGTGCGCCCCGTCGGCGCGCGCGGCGGATGCGGCGCCCGGCACGGCCGCGCAGCCGGAGCTGCCGAAGCAGCCGCTCACGATCATCGGGACGGACGGCGTGCGCCACGCGTTCTCCGTGGAGATGGCGAGCACGCCGGCGCAGCAGGAGACCGGGCTGATGTTCCGCACCGCCGTGCCGCCGGATCAGGGGATGCTGTTCGACTGGGGCACGCCGCGGCAGAGCATGATGTGGATGAAGAACACGCTGGTGCCGCTCGACATGCTGTTCATCTCGGCCGACGGCGTCGTGAGCCACATCGCGGAGGACACCGTGCCGCACAGCCTCGCGGTGATCGACGGGCGGGCGCCGGCGCGCGCCACGCTGGAGCTGGCGGCGGGGACGGCGCAGCGGCTCAACCTCACGGTCGGGGCGAAGGTCGAGGGGGCGGGGTTCGGGGCGGCGAAGTAAGGCCGGGCTCTGCCCGGACCCGCCAGGGCGAGCCGCCCTGGACTGGCACCACTTAAGGGGTGCGTTCCAAGGGCGCAGCCTTTGGCGGAGTTTGAGGCAGCGCCTCAACCTTGCTGCCTCTCGCCATCGCGGGTTGCGTTGGGCTATACGGGCCCCAGGTCCGGGGCGTGGCGCAGCCTGGTAGCGCGCGTGTTTTGGGTACACGAGGCCGCCGGTTCGAGTCCGGCCGCCCCGACCAGGTCCGTTGCAGCCGAGGAGGCTTCCGATGCGTGCGCGTGTCTTCAAGCAGCCCAAGACCTCGATGCAGTCGGGCGTCGCGGGCACCGAGTTCTGGGTGCTGGAGTGGGAGCCGACGGAGCGGCGCGAGCAGGACCCGCTGATGGGCTGGTTCGGCAGCGGCGACACGCAGGCGCAGGTCCGGCTGCGCTTCGACACCCGCGAGGAGGCGCTCGCGTTCGCCGCGAAGCGCGGGCTGACGTGCGACGTGGAGCTGGCGCCGACGCGGGTGCAGAAGCCCAAGGTCTACGCCGACAACTTCCGCTTCGACCGTATCGGCAACTGGACGCACTGACGCCCTTGCCGCGACCCGGGCGCCCTTAGCTCAGCTGGATAGAGCACCCGCCTTCTAAGCGGGATGTCGCTGGTTCGAGTCCAGCAGGGCGCGCCAGCCGCCGCGGGGCCTACGAGGTGGCGGGGGTGCAGACGCCGCCCTCGCCACGGCGGGGCTGGGTGGGCTGGCGGGCGAGGGTGCGGTCGACCAGGTAGAACTCGGTGAAGTCGGCGGCGCCCAGGGCCTCGAAGACGCGGCCCTCCACGTCGTCCACCTCGCCGACGCTGTTGACGCGGTGGGTTTCCGGCTCGCCGTCGCGGCCGCGTATGGTGATCGAGCCGCACAGCGCGACCTCGTAGTGGTCGGCGCCCGGCACGGTCACGTCGAGCACGATGTCAGGATTCCTGCCGTCGAGATGGAAGGCGCCGACCACCGTGCTGTTGACGTAGATCGTGGTGAACTCGTCGACCTCGCGCTCGTCGAGCTGGTCGCGGATCTGGAAGCGGACCGGGGCGTGGCCGCCGGCCGGGGCAGGGGGCGCGGCCCGTGACGCGCCCGACGCCGTGAGCATCGCCATGGCCAGCAAGGCCCCCGCAGCACGTCGCGCCATCCAGTTCCCCCCCGGCCCGTCCCGCCGGCCGCCACGATGAGCCACGCGCCGATCCCGTCCGCCACGATCGCGGCGCTGCTGCGCCTGGGCGCGGCCAGGCTCGCCGACGCGCAGGTGGAGAGTCCCGGGCGGGAGGC
>JBPBQS010000009.1:0-11711 GCA_050920955.1 Janthinobacterium lividum
CCCCCGCCCGTCCTGCGCCGCAGGACACGTCCCGTCCTGCCGCACAGGACGAAACCCCCTTTCCCGCCACGCAGGACACGCCCCGTCCTGCCGCGCAGGACGCGCCCGCCGCCACCCACCCCGGCTTCACCCTGCGCGACACCCTCGCCCGCCACGGCCTCGGCCACGCCGCCGCCGCCCGCCTCGGCCTCACCCGCCAGCGCCTGCACGACCTGACCCGCGGCGCCCGCGCCATCACCCCCACGACCGCGCTGGCCCTCGAAGCCGTCCTGGGCGAGCACGCCGAGACCTGGATGGCCCGCCAGGCCCGCCACGACCTCGACGCCGCCCGCCGCGCCGCAGCACCGTGAGGCAAGGCCAGGGCCCTGCCCTGGACCCGCCAGGGGCAGCGCCCCTGGACCGGCACACGAAAGGATCTTCCTGGGCCGGAACGGCCGCAGCACCCGATGCGCCGCAACCGGAGGCCCCGACATCGGCGCCGGGAACACCGGACACCCCGGCCGGGCAGGGTTGCCTCAGTCCTCCTCCCGCTTCTCCCCGAACTCCACGTCGCGGTGCACGTGCACCGACATCAGCAGCCCGAACGCGAACATCACCGTCAGCATCGCCGACCCGCCATGGCTCACGAGCGGCAGCGGCACGCCCCCGACCGGGATCGCCCCCGTCACCATGGCGATGTTGACGAACACGTACATGAAGAAGTTGACGCTGATCCCGATCGCCAGCAGCCGCCCGTACTGGTGGCGGCAGCGCAGCGCGATCAGCATCCCCCCCATCACGATCAGCAGCAGCAGCCCCAGCACCGCCAGGCTCCCCACCAGCCCCCACTCCTCCGCGATGATCGAGAAGATGAAGTCCGTCTGCTTCTCGGGCAGGAAGTTGAGGTGGTTCTGCGTCCCGTTCATGAACCCCTTCCCCCACATCCCCCCCGACCCCAGCGCAATCTTGGATTGGATGATGTTGTACCCCGCCCCCAGCGGATCGCTCTCCGGGCTGAAGAACGTGGTGATCCTGGCGCGCTGGTAGTCGTGCAGGTGCGCGTAGGCGAAGCGCGCCGCGAACGGCACCGGCAGCGCGACCAGCCCCACGAGCCACCACCGCATCCCCGCCGCCAGCACGACGCTCGCCCCCACGACGCCCGTGATGAACGCCGTCCCCAGGTTCGGCTCCTTGAGGATCAGCGCGACCGGCACCGCGATCGCCACCGCCGGCGGCACGAGGAACAGCGGGTTGCCCACCTTCTCCCAGCTCGCCTTGTGGAACCACGACGCCAGCGCCATCACCAGCGCCACCTTCATCAGCTCCGACGGCTGCACCTGCACGCCGGCGATGCTGATCCAGCGCTCCGCCCCCTTGCCGACGTGCCCCATGCGCAGCACCAGCGCCAGCAGCCCCAGCGCCCCCGCGTACATGACCCACGAGAACCGCGCGAGGAACCGGATGTCGACCAGGGCCATGCACAGCATCATCATCAGCCCCGCCGCGAACCGTATCGCGTCCGGCGCCGCATACGGCAGCGGCCCGCCGCCCGCCGAATACAGCGCGACGTACCCCACCCCTGCCAGCGCGCACAGCAGCACGACATAGAGCCAGCTCACCTGCACGAGCTTGGTGAGCAGCCCGAACGAGGGCTCCGCGCGGATCAGCCGCCGCTCCAGGATCACCGCGCACACCCCCGAAAGAAAGAAAGCATGGGCTCTGCCCAAACCCGCAAAGGGTCCGAGGACCCTTTGATCCCATGACTTGAGTAGGGGATTCCAAAGGCGAGCCTTTGGCGGAGTTTGAGGCAGAGCCTCAACCTTGCTTCACCTGGCCGCGACCGTCTGCGCCGCCGGCCTCTCCGCCGGATCGCGCGTCAGCGTCTGCATCATCAGGTCCCGCGCCAGCGGCGCCGCCGCCGCCGCCCCCGCGTTGCCGTGCTCGATGACCACCGCGATCGCGTACTTCGGCGCCTCGTACGGCGCGAAGCACACGAACAGCGCGTGCGGCCTGAACTCCCACGGCAGCTTGCTCGAGTCGAAGTGCCCGTGCTCGCGGGTCTCCCTCGACACGCGCCTGACCTGCGCCGACCCGGTCTTGCCCGCCATCGTGACCCCCGCGAGCGGCAGGCGCGCGTTGATGCCGCTCCCGCCGACCTCGTTGACGACCGCGTGCATCCCTGCCCTGACCGCCGCCAGCGACCTCTCCCCGATCCCGAGCGCCGGCCAGTCGCCCGCCGCCGCCCCCTGCTGCATCGCCCCGCCCACCAGCCGCGTCAGGTGCGGCTGCACCGCGCGGCCCGTCGCGATCCGCGCGGTGTACGTCGCGAGCTGCAGCGGCGTGACCTGGATGTAGCCCTGGCCGATGCCGCTCACGATCGTGTCGCCGAGGTTCCACGGATGCCCGTGCGAGCGACGCCACGCCGGCGTGGGGATCAGCCCGACCCGCTGCCCCGGCAGGTCCACCGCCAGCTCCGTCCCCAGCCCCAGCTTGTGCGACGCCTGGGCGATGCGGTCCATGCCGACCCGCTCGGCTGTCGCGTAAAAATAGACGTCGCAGCTGTTTTTGAGACCACCGTGCAGATCCAGAGACCCGTGCCCGCCTTTCTTCCAGCAGTGGAAGCGCGCGTCGCCCACGTCGATGAACCCCGGGCAGTTCACGCGGTCGCCCGCGGTCATCACGCCCGCCTCCAGCGCCGCCACCGCCACCGCCATCTTGAACGTCGAGCCGGGGGGGTAGACGCCGGCCGTGGCCTTGTTGATCAGCGGCGTGCGGCGGTCCTTGGTCCACTCCACCCACTGCGCCTGGCTGACGCCGGAGTCGAACAGGCTCGGGTCGAAGGACGGCGTGCTCGCCATCGCCAGGATCTCGCCGTTGCGGCAGTCCAGCACCACCGCCGACGCGCTCTCGTCGCCGATGCGGTCCTGCACGCTCCTCTGCAGGTCGTAGTCCAGCGACAGCCCCAGGTCGTCGCCGGGCTTGCCGTCGCGGCGGTCCAGCTCGCGGATCACCCGGCCCACGGCGTTGACCTCGAGCTGCACCTCGCCCGCCTCGCCGCGCAGCTCCTCGTCGCGCGCCTTCTCCACGCCGGCGCGCCCGATGCGGATGCCCGGCAGCGCCAGCATCGGGTCCTCGCCCATGTCGGCCTCCTGCGGCGGCGCCACGTAGCCCACCACGTGCGCCAGGTGCTCGCCGAACGGGTAGATCCGCGTGGTCCCCACGTCGACGATGATGCCCGGCAGCTCCGGCGCGCTCACCTCGATGCGCGCCATGTCCTCCCAGGACAGGAACTCGCGCACCATCACCGGGATGAACCGCCGGCGGTGGCGCAGCTCGCGGTCCACGCGCGCGCGCTCGTGGTCGGCCAGCGGCACGATCCGCGCGAACAGGTCCAGCGTCGCGCCCACGTCGTCCGTCTGCTCGGCCAGAAGCACTGCCCGCCAGTTCAGCTTGTTGCCCGCGATCACCGTGCCGAAGCGGTCCAGGATGCGGCCGCGCGGCGGCGCGATCATGCGCGCGCTGATCCGGTTGCTCTCGGCCAGCGTCGCGTACTTCTGCCCCTCGGCGACCTGCACGTGGTACAGGCGCGCGCCCAGGGCGCCCAGCGCCGCAACCTGCCCGCCCATCACCAGCAGGGCGCGGCGCGTGAACACGCCGGAACGGCGGCCGTCGCGCTTCACCAGGGGAAGCCAGCGAGGCCGGGCTCTGCCCGGACCCGCCAAAGGGCGCGCCCTTTGGAAACCATGACTTCGGGCCGGCGGCACACCCGACAGGTCCGTGCCGCCGGCCCGGGTCGGGTGCCGGTCCAGGGCGGCCCGCCCTGGCGGGTCCAGGGCAGCGCCCTGGCCTTCCTCACGCCTGGTCCGGGTCCGCGACGCTGCCGTGCGCCAGGCTGAACAGCATCGACAGCGCCGGGTAGATCCCCGCCGCCACCAGCGCCTCGAACACCGCGGGCGCCCCCGGCAGCAGCCGCCAGGTCAGCAGCGAGGTCAGCGCCCAGCCCAGCGCCGCCGCCCCCGCCGCCACCGCCGCGAACACCAGCCACACCAGCGCGAAGCCCGTGCGCACCAGCACCCGGCGCCAGCGCACCGCGATCCCGTGCGTCAGCAGCAGCGTCAGCACCGCCGTGCCCACCGGCGCCAGCCCCAGCAGGTCGCACAAGAGCCCCAGCGCGAACACCAGCAGCGGCGGCATCGACGTCGGCCGGAACAGCGACCAGAAGAACACGCAGGCCAGCGCCGAGGCCGGCTGCAGCTGCACCTGCCCGGGCAGGTCGAACGGCGCGGACAGGGCGAGCAGCATCGCGGCGCTCACCCCGCCCGGGAACGACGCCCGGGCCAGCGCGTCGAGCCTGCGCCACAGGGTCGGGCGCGGGCGGATGCCCGGCGTGCGGTCGTCCGGGCCGCTGCCGATGCCGCGCTCCACCGCTCACCGCTTCCGCTCGGACCCGCGGCCCGCCTCCGGGCGGCCGGGCACCTCGGGCGGCTGCAGCCCGGTCAGGCCGTAGTCGAAGATCCGCACGATATCGAGGTGGTCCAGGTGCGCGAACGGCACCACCTCCGGCGTGTTCGACGTCGCGTAGTGCACCACGCCGATCGGCAGCCCCGCCGGGAACGCGTTGGCCTCCGACGTGGTCAGCACCCGCTCGCCCTCCACCGGGTGCGTGCCCTCGGCGTAGTACATCAGCCGCGGCCGCGGGTTGTTGGTGCCGACCAGCAGCGCGCGGGCGTGGCTCGTCTCCAGCGTCACCGGGATGCGGCTGTTGATGTCGGTCAGCAGCAGCACGCGCGCCGAGCGCTCGCCGACCTCGCTCACCCGCCCCACCAGGCCGTCGGCGTCGAGCGCGATCTGGCCGCGGCGCACCGCGTGGTTCGGCCCGACCGAGAGCAGCACCGCGCGCGCGTACACGCCGCCCGCGTCGGCCACCACGCGCGCCGTGACGTAGGACGGCGCAGGGTCGGGGATCCAGTGCAGGTCGGCCTTCAGCGTGGCGTTCTCCGCCTCCAGCGCCACGGCGACCGCGTACCAGCGCCTGAGGCGGTCGTTCTCGTCGCGCAGCCGCGCCGTCTCGGACTGCAGCGCCACCAGGCCGCGCAGGTCGGCCACGCCCTGGCGCATCCCGGCCAGCGGCTCGGCCACCATGCGGTAGATCGGCGACAGCGCGTCGGCCAGCGCCATGCGCGCCCGCGCGGTGAGCGCGCCGTCGGCACGGCCCAGCAGCATCAGCCCGAACGAGGCCGCGATCAGCAGCGGCAGGGTGAGGCGGGCCAGCGCCTGGCGGGCCTGGATGGAAAGCCGGATCAAGGACGGTTCGCCTCATGCGCGCAGGTGCTCGGGTCCTAGAGGATCGGCCCTGAAAGATCACGTCCTTTCGCGGCACACCCTGCACACCCTCGCATGCCGACCGCACGAGACGCTAGGAATCGCGTCCTGTCTGTTCTAGTAATGTTCCGGTCGCAATCGCGCTTCGCACGGCAGGAACCATGACACTGACCCAGGCTGCACAGCTCGCGGTGGTCGCCAACGCCAGCGTCAGCCTGACGGTGGCGGCGCCGGCCCTGGTCCGCGCCGTCGCACAGCTCGGGGCGCAGCTCCGGCGCGCGATCCGGCGGGGGCGGCCGTAAGGGAAGCAAGGTCGGGCTCTGCCCGAACCCGCAAAGGGTCCGAGGACCCTTTGATCCCTTGACCTAGGGAAGCCATCCAAGGGGCTTCCCTTGGCGGAGTTTGAGGCAGCGCCTCATGCTTGCTTGCTGCCTCAGTACATCGTGCTCAGCACGTTGCGCAGGCGCTTGATCTCCTCCAGGGCGCGGCCGGTGCCGAGTGCGACGCAGCTCAGCGGGTCCTCGGCGACGACGACCGGCAGGCCGGTGGCGTCGCGCAGGACCTGGTCGAGGCGGAACAGCAGGGCGCCGCCGCCGGTGAGGACGATGCCCTTGTCGACGATGTCGGCGGCGAGCTCGGGGGGCGTGTTCTCCAGCGCGACCTTGACGGCCTCGGTGATGGCGGCGACCGGCTCGGCGAGGCTTTCGGCGATCTGGCGCTGGGAGACGACGACCTCGCGCGGCACGCCGTGCATGAGGTCGCGGCCCTTGACCTCGCGCCACGGGCCGTCCGAGCCGTCCTCGGGGGCGAAGGCGGCGCCGATGTCCATCTTGATCCGCTCGGCCGAGCTCTCGCCGATCAGCAGGTTATGGCTGCGGCGGATGTAGGAGATGATGCCCTCGTCCATCTTGTCGCCGCCGACGCGCACGGAGCGGGCGTAGACGATGCCGCCGAGCGAGATCACGGCGACCTCGGTGGTGCCGCCGCCGATGTCGACGATCATGCTGCCGGACGGCTCGGTGACCGGCAGGCCGGCGCCGATCGCGGCGGCCATGGGCTCCTCGATCAGCAGCACGCGGCGCGCGCCGGCGCTCTCGGCGCTCTCCTGGATGGCGCGGCGCTCGACGGCGGTAGAGCCGGAGGGCACGCAGACGATGATCATGGGGGACGCGAAGCGGCGTCGGCCGTGCACCTTGCGGATGAAGTGCTTGATCATCTCCTCGGCGACCTCGAAGTCGGCGATGACGCCGTCGCGGAGCGGCCGGATCGCCTGGATGTTGCCGGGCGTGCGGCCGAGCATCTGCTTGGCCTCCTCGCCGACGGCGAGCACCTGCTTCTTGCCGCGCACGTCGGCGATGGCGACCACGCTCGGCTCGGCCAGCACGATCCCCCGTCCCTTGACATAGACAAGCGTGTTGGCGGTGCCGAGGTCGATGGCCATGTCGGCGGACATGATGCCCAGCAGGCGGGAGAACATCGGGCGGCTCCGGGGTGACGACGGCGAGGGCCGGAAGGAGGATGGCCGGGCTGGCGGCCCCGAACTGGCCATCGCCGGCAAGGGCGGTGGCGGGGGCTTAGCGTCGCCCATGCGCGGGAGCAAGGGCCGCCGCGGCACGGCGCGGGGCCGCGGCGGCCCCGGGAGGGGCACGCGCGCCCCGCCACGCGCCGCGCCACGATGTCGCCACGAGGCTGGCGCTACGATGCGGATGCAACCCCGGCGTGCCCGGACACGAAGGCGAGGAGCCCGCGGAGGCGGATAAACGCCGGCCTGGTTAACCCGGAAGCAACCGGGGGCTGTCTTCATGCATTCTGGCAGGCAGGTGGCGCTCGCCACGGCCCCGTCCGGCACGACCCGGCCAGCGTGCCGGCCCGGCTTCATTCCAGCAAGGATTTCCCCTATGCTCCGCAAGACCATCACGACCGTCGCCGCCGTGGGCCTCGCCCTGAGCCTCGCCGCCTGCGACCCGTACAGCCCCGGCCAGCGCGCCGTCGGCGGCGGCCTGCTCGGCGCCGGCGCGGGCGCGGCGATCGGCGGCCTCGCCGGCGGCGGCACCGGCGCGGGCATCGGCGCGCTGGCCGGCGGCGGCCTCGGCGCCGTGGGCGGTGCCGCCACCACGCCGAACCGCTACTGATCCGGGTCGGCGTCGCCGGCCCCGGACTGCAACAGGAGACCTCGATGCTTTCGCGTTCCATGGCCGCAAGGCCCCTGCTGTTCCTGGGCCTGGCGGCGCTGTCGGCCTGTGCCAACCCCTACGACCCCGGCCAGCGCGCGGTCGGCGGCGGCCTGCTTGGCGCCGGCGGCGGCGCCGCGATCGGCGCCCTCGCGGGCGGCGGGCGCGGTGCGGCGATCGGCGCGCTTGCGGGCGGCGCGCTGGGCGCCGTCGGCGGCGCCTCGACCGCGCCGACGCCTCCCGCCTACGCGCCGGCCTACCCGCCGCCGGGCTACGGCAACACCGGCTATGCGCAGCCCGGCTACGGCGCTCCCGGCGGCTACGCTCCGCCGGCCGGCTACGGCCAGCAGGGCTACGCCCAGCCGGGCTACGCCCAGCCCGGGTATGGCCAGCCCGGCTACGGCGGCGCGCCGCAAGGCTACGACGACTGAGGCTGGGGATCGCGAGGCGGGGCCGAGGTTCCGCCTCGGCCCCGCCTATTCTCCGGCCGCTGGCGGGTCCGTGCGCGTCTGCCTGAGGCGCTCGGTGCAACGCTCCACCGTCTGGACCATCACCTCGCCCACACGCCGCACCTTCGGGTCCGCGTTGTCCAGCAGCCGGTCCGCCAGCATCAGGCTCGGCGACAGGATACCGCGCAGGTCGTGGCGCAGGGACGACGTGCTCTCCTCCAGCTCCGCCAGCCGCGCCTGCGACTGCTCCGCCAGGCGCACGCGCTCGCGCAGCGCCGCCTCCTGGTCGCGCAGCGGCCGCACCACGAACGACCCGAGCCCGAGCTGCACCACCACGCCCGCCGCCACCGCCGCCACCAGCGCCACGGCGTCGCCCTGGCCCGGCGCGCGCATCGCCAGCTCCACCCCGATCAGCACCAGGATCGCCGTCGCCACGGACAACAGCAGGCAGTGACGGGCCATGCGGATTCCCTCTCTGGCGGCACGCCAGGTGCGTCCGCGGCGGCGGTGCCTAGGGCAGCCGCGCCAGCAGCCGCGCGAGTCGTCGCGTCCGCCCCGAGAACAGCCGGGGCGTGTAGAAGTTGCCCGCCGCCCGCTTCCCGGCCTCCGCGCGCGTCGGATATGCCACCATCATCCCCGCCAGCGTCGACAGCCTGACGCGCTGCCCGAGCGCCAGCGTCCACATCCCGATGGTCTCGCCCGCGTGCGGCGCCGCGATGCCCGCGCCCAGCAGCCGCCCGCGCGACACCACCAGCAGCGCCAGCCCGCGCGTGTCGGCCTCGCACACCGCGCGGTCGTTCTCCGCCATGTCCCAGCGCAGCACCTCGACCGCGTGCCCCGCCGCCCGCGCCTCGTCCGCGGTCATGCCCACCTGCGCCAGCTCCGGCGTCGTGAACGTCACCCGCGGCACCACGCGCGACACCCGCGCCGGCAGCCGGAACACCGCGCCGCGCACCACCACCCCCGCGTGGTGCCCCGCCAAGTGCGTGTAGGCTAGAGGCCCGATGCCGGCGACGTCCGCCACGTCGCCCGCCGCGTATACCCGGCGGTTGCTCGCCGAGCGCAGCGCCCGGTCCACCGCGATGCCGCGCGCCGAGAACGCGACCCCGCCCGCCTCCAGCCCCAGCCCGTCCAGCGACGCCCGCCGCCCCGCCGCCACCAGCAGGTGGCTACCCGCCACGCGCCGCCCGTCCGCGAGCACCAGCGCCACGCCGCCGCCGTCGCGTTCCGCCGCCGCCACCGCGACGCCCTCGGTAACCGCGACGCCCAGCCGCAGCAGCGCCGCGCGCACGACGTCCGCCAGCGCCGGGTCCTCGCGCGACGCGATCCGCCCCTGCTCCACGACGCTGACCCGGCAGCCGAGCGCGGCGTGGGCCTCGGCCATCTCCAGCCCGATCGACCCGCCGCCCAGCACCACCAGGTGCGCCGGCTTCGTCTCCAGCCCGAACAGCGTCTCGTTGGTGAGGAACGGCACGTCCGCGAGCCCGGGCACGTCCGGCACCACCGGCCGGCTGCCCGCGGCCACCACGATCCGCCGCGCCGTCAGCCGCCGCTCGCCCCCCGGCAGCGCCACCGACAGCGCGTCGGGCGCCACGAAGCGCGCCGAGCCGCGCAGCACGGTGCAGCCCAGGCCCTCGTAGCGCGCCTGCGAGTCCGTCGGCGCGATCGTGTCGATGGCGCGCCGCACGTGCGCCCGCACCGCCGCCCAGTCGATCTCCGGCTCGCCCAGGCCGACCCCGAAGCGGCCCGCCTCGCGCGCGGACTGTGCCGCGCGGCCCGCCGACAGCAGCGCCTTGCTCGGCACGCAGCCGGCGTTCAGGCAGTCGCCGCCCATCTCCGCACGCTCCACCAGCACCGTGCGCAGGCCGAGCCGCGCCGAGGCGTTGGCCACGGACAGGCCGGCGGAGCCTGCGCCGATCACGGCGACGTCGAACTCGGGCATTCCAGACCTCCCGGAGAAAGCAAGCCTGGGCTCTGCCCAGACCCGCCAGGGCGAGCCGCCCTGGACCGGCCTTCCTTAGGGGATGCGTTCCAAGGGCGCAGCCTTTGGCGGAGTTTGAGGCCCCTGCTTTAAGGAGGGCCTCAACCTTTCTTCAGCCGCCGCCAGACGGCAGGCGCCGCCGCCAGGGCCGCCAGCCCCGCCAGCGGCAGCAGCACCCGCGCCCCGAGCACGTCGCCCAGCGCCGGCGTGCCGCCCCGGTCCAGGACGCTGGCCAGGCCCGCGCCCGCCCAGCTCAGCACGGCGCTGGCCGGCGCGATGCCCAGGGCCGTGGCGGCCAGGAAGTCGCGCAGGCCCATCCCGGCCAGCGCCGGCGCCAGGTTCAGCACGAAGAACGGCACCACCGGCAGCAGACGCAGCGCCAGCAGCCCCGCGAAGCCGTCGCGCTCCAGGCCCGGCCGGACCCGCGCCACCATCCCCGCGAGCCGCCCGTGCGGCCGTGCCGCCAGCCATCCCGACGCCGCGCGACGCGCCGCCAGGAACAGCAGCGCCGCCCCGAGGCTCGCCCCCACGACGGTGCACGCGGCCCCCAGCCACGGGCCCAGCAGCAGCCCGCCCGCCAGCGTCATCACCGACGCCCCCGGCAGCGCCACCGCCGCCACCGCCCCGTACGCCAGCGTAAAGGCCAGGGGCGCCAGGACAGGGTGCGCCGCGACCTGGCCGGCCAGCGCCGCACGGTCCCGCGCCAGGGCAGGCAGCGACAGCAGGTGGCCGGCGCCGGACGCCCAGGCCGCGAGCAGGGCTGCGGCGATCAGGGCCAAGGGCCAGAAACGGGTCATCGCGCCACCCTGTCGGGCACGCGGAGAGGAAGCAAGGTTGAGGCTCCGCCTCAAGCTCCGCCAAAGGCTCGCCTTTGGAATCCATTCCGGGGAGGGAGGGGGCCTTGCGGCGAGTGCAGCGGCGCATTGACGCCCGGCGGGCCACGCCCCTATAAGCCGCGGCTTGAACGGGACGGCCCCTGCGGCCTCCTGCGCCGCCGTTCGGCCGGCCCTGATCCTCTGGAGACTGCTCGTGAAGCGCACGTATCAACCCTCGAAGCTGGTCCGCAAGCGCCGTCACGGCTTCCGCGCCCGCATGGAAACCGTGGGCGGCCGCAAGGTCGTGGCCAACCGGCGCACCAAGGGCCGCAAGCGCCTCTCGGCCTGACGGCAGCCGGCAAGGACAGGCGCCCGACATGGCGCCTCCAAGCCCCGAGCCCCCGCAGACCGGGCGCCTGCCGCCGCGCCTGAAGGTTCGCGCGGAGTTCCTGCGTGCCGCAGCCCGGGGTCGCAAGGCCGCCGTGCATGGTCTGGTTCTGCAGGCGTTCATGCGCGAGGACACCGATCCGTTGCGCGTGGGCTACACGGTGACGAAGAAGGTCGGCAACGCCGTGGTCCGCAACCGCACGCGTCGGCGGTTGCGCGAGGCGGCCCGGCTGCTGCTGGCCGGGCAGGCGTTGCCCGGCGTGGACCTCGTGCTGATCGGCCGCGACGCCACGCGCGGGCGGCCATTCGGGCAGCTCCTGGACGATCTCGGCCGTGCCCTCGGCAAGGCCGGCGTGTCGCTGCCGGATGCTCCCCCGTGATCTCGCCCGCCCTGCTGCTGACCGCGGCCCTGCGCGCCTACCAGTGGACGATCCGCCCGCTGATCCCGGGGGCGTGCCGCTTCGAGCCGGGGTGCAGCGAATACGCCGTGCAGGCCGTGCGCGAGCATGGCGCGGCGCGCGGCAGCGTGCTGGCGGCGTGGCGGGTGCTGCGCTGCAACCCGTTCTGCGACGGCGGCTACGACCCGGTGCCGCCCTGCGGCTGCCAG
>JBPBQS010000060.1:0-11687 GCA_050920955.1 Janthinobacterium lividum
CCGGATACATCTCGCCGTTGCTGTTGGCGTCGCCCGCGACCTGCCAGCCCGACAGGTAGATCGCCTTCAGCCCGGCCTTGACCTGCTGCATCGCCTGGTTGCCGGTCAGCGCGCCCAGCGTGTTCAAGTAAGGCTCGGTCTTGAGCAGGTGCCAGAGCCGCGCCGCGCCCATCTTGGCGAGCGTGTGCTCGACGTGGAACGAGCCGGAGAGACGGGCGACCTCGGCCGGGGTGTAGTCGCGGCGGATGCCCTCGAAGCGGTTCGGATCCTGCGGGGCGCTGCCGCCCATCCCGTCGGGGCTGTGGTTCACGTTCGGCGTCATCTCTGAAAACTCCTCGGCCATCATGCTGGTCAACAATTAACACAACCTGAGCGCTGCTGCACCGCACAAGCAGGGCGCGCGGCGAAATCAGGTCGAGGCCTTCACAACCGCCGGTGTGAAGTTGTAAAACATGCACCCAATGGCACGCCCCCTCATCGGCCGCACCGTCCGCCGTCTGCGCCTGGAGCAGACGATGTCGCAGCAGGCGCTCGCCGTCCGCCTCGGCATCTCCGCCAGCTACCTCAACCTGATCGAGCACGACCAGCGCAACGTCACCGCGTCGCTGCTGATCCGCCTCGCCGAGGTGCTGCGCGTCGACCTCGCCGCCTTGTCCGGCGCCCAGGAACGCCAGATGGAGGCCGGCCTGCGCGAGGCCTTCGCCGACCCGCTGCTCGGCAACGAGCACGTCGGCGAGAACGAGATCGAGTCCCTCGCCAACTCGCCCGGCGCCGCCCGCGCGGTGCTCGCCCTCTACCGCGCCTGGCGCGTGGCCCGCGACGACGCCAGCGGCCTGGCGCTCCCGTCCGGCCGCCGCATCCTCCTGCCCAACGAGGAGGCGCGCGACGCCTTCCACGAGCGCGCCAACCACTTCCCCGGCATGGAGGCCGCCGCCGAGTCGATCGGCGCCGAGCTCGCCGCCACCCCGTCCGAGACCAACCACGCGCTCGCCGAGCGCCTGCGCCGCACCCACGGCCTGAGCGTGCGCGTCGCCCCGCTGGAGGGCGCGCTGCGCCGCTACGACCCGGCCGCGCGCTCCCTCACCCTCTCCGAGCAGCTCCCGCGCGAGAGCCGCGGCTTCCACATGGCGTTCCAGCTCATGCTCCTGGAGGCCCGCGACGCCGTGGAGGCCGAGCTCGCCGTGATCGCGCCCTCCTCCGCCGAGGCCGCCGCGCTGATCCGCATAGCGCTCCTCAACTACGGCGCCGGCTGCCTGCTGATGCCCTACGCGCCGTTCCTGGAGGCCGCCCAGGCGCTGCGCCACGACGTCGAGCTGCTCGCCGCGCGGTTCTGCGTCAGCTTCGAGCAGGCCTGCCACCGCCTGTCGTCCCTGCAGCGCTCCGGCGCGCGCGGCGTGCCGTTCTTCTTCCTGCGCGTCGACCCCGCGGGCAACGTCACGAAGCGCTTCTCCGCCGCCGGCTTCCCGTTCGCCCGCTTCGGCGGCTCGTGCTCGCGCTGGGTGGTGCACGCCGCCTTCGCCACGCCAGGCGCCATGCGCGTGCAGGTCGCCCAGCTCCCCGACGGCGCGACCTTCCTGTGCTTCGCCCGCACCGTGAGCAAGCCGGCGGCGATGTGGGGCGAGCCGAACCCGGTGCACGTGATCGCCATGGGCTGCGACATCGGCCACGCGCCCGACCTGGTCTACGCCGACGCCATGGACATCGAGCGCGCCACCGTCGGCATCGGCCTGTCGTGCCGCCTGTGCGAGCGCGAGGGCTGCCGGAGCCGCGCGTTCCCGCCGCTGGAGCACCGCCTGGCGCTGGACCCGATGACCACGAGCGACAGCCCGTACCGCTTCGAGCCCAAGACCCGCCGCTAGCCTCGCCACGCAAGGGAAGAAACCGAAGGCCGCCCCGCCGCGAACCGCGACGCCCGGCGACAGGGGCCCGAACGCGAACCGCCCGGGAAGCCGCCCGGGCAATGGCCCGCGACGGAGGAAGACGGGCGGGGCGCGGTGTGGACCCGCGCCCCACCCCACCGGCTACTGGGCCAGCGGCGTCGGACGGGTCGCGCTCATCGCGCGGCCCGGGTTGTTCTTGTTCACGGTACGGTGGCGGCGGCCGGGCGTGCTGGACGTGGCCACCGAGGTCGCGCTGTTGCTCGGCAGGCTGTTCGCCGGCTCGGGCATCTGCGAGCCGGTGCCGGGGTTCGGCGGGCTGGTGGTCGAGGTCAGCGCGTCCTGCGCCATCGACAGGGTCGGCAGCGCGAACAGCAGCGCTGCCGCAAGGATCATCTTACGCATAGGAAAGCCTTTTCAAACCGGGCGTGTCGGCCGGATGCTACTGGGCGGTGCTCTGCGGAACCGTGTGGCTCATCGCATGGCTCGGGTTGCTATGGTGCACCGCGTGGCGGTGGTGGCGAGTCACATGGTGGTGCATCGGGGCAACGGCATCGCCGTGCGAGCCGGTGGCGGCGCCCGCGGGCAGGCTGTTCTCGGGCTGCGGCATCTGCGAGCCGGCGCCCGGGTTCGCCGGGCTCATGGTCGTGGCGCTCTGCGCGAAGGCGAGGACGGGCAGGGACAGCAGCAGGGCGGCTGCGACGGCAAGCTGGCGCATGGGAAGTCTCCAGGACGGGGAATGCTCCGGCGGACCGCGGCACGCAGCCGCCGGCCGGATCGGATCACCCCCAGACCTAGCACACGCGCCCGCACCCCCGCCGCCGGCGCGGCGTGACAGCTTCTCCACATGGCATCATCGTGACGCCGCGTGGCATCCGCGCAACACCCCCTCGGCCCCCGCGACACACCCGCGCTACTCCACCGCCCCGCGCAGCGCCGCCCCCGCCGCCAGCGGGCACAGCGGCGCCGCCACCGCCAGCACCGCGCACAGCAGCAGCAGGTGCGGCCGCGCGCTCATCCCCGTCGCCGCCGCGTCCGCCGCCGCCGCCCCGAAGATCAGCACCGGCGTCGCCAGCGGCAGCACCAGCAGCGGCAGCAGCACGCCCCCCCGCCGCGCCCCCAGCACGATCGCCGCCCCCGTCGTCCCCAGCAGCGACAGCGCCAGCGTCCCCGGCAGCAGCCCCGCCAGCAGCGCCGGCACCCCGTCCGCCGGCATGCGCAGCATCACCGCCAGCGGCCCCGCCGCCAGCAGCAGCGGCAGCCCCGTCACCAGCCAGTGCGCGCACGCCTTGGCCAGCGCCACGCCCCCCGCCGGCATCCCCGTCAGCAGCAGCTGGTCCAGCGACCCGTCGTCCAGGTCCGCCCCGAACAACCGGTCCAGCGGCAGGAGCGTCGCCAGCAGCGCGCACACCCACACCACCCCCGGCGCCAGCCGCCCCAGCGTCTCCGGCGCCGGCCCGATCGCCAGCGGGAACAGCGCGCCCGCCAGGAAGAAGAACAGCACCGCGCCCAGGCTGTCCGCGCCGTGGCGCAGCGACAGCCGCATCTCGCGCGACAGCAGCGCGGCGAACAGGGTCATCGCGCGGCCAAGGCAAGGCCAGGGCGCTGCCCTGGACCCGCCAGGGGCAGCGCCCCTGGACCGGCACACCAAGGCAAGCCGCAGGCCCAAGTCGGGGTTTCCAAAGGCGAGCCTTTGGCGGGATCGAAGGGCAGGGCCCTTCGCCTTCCTTGCCTACGCGCCAAGCCGCAGCTCCTCCGCCCCGGGCAGCGGCAGCGGCAGGTGCGTGGCGCTCACCACGACCCC
Organism: Janthinobacterium lividum; assembly: GCA_050920955.1. GTDB lineage: Bacteria > Pseudomonadota > Alphaproteobacteria > Acetobacterales > Acetobacteraceae > CAXSEF01. The sequence continues at coordinate 3,682 of JBPBQS010000060.1, forward strand.
GCCCCCCGCCCGGTGCGCCGCCAGCATCGCCCCGAACCGCGCCACCGACGCCACGTCCAGCCCCAGCGTCGGCTCGTCCAGCAGCCACAGCGCCGCGCGCGACAGCGACAGCCGCGCCAGCGCCAGCCGCCGCTTCTGCCCCGCCGACAGCATCCGCGCCGGCAGCTCCGCAAGCGGCCCCAGATCCACCCGCTCCAGCGCGTCGGCGACCCGCCCGCCGCCCACCCGCGCCGCCAGCGCAAGGTTCTCCGCCGCCGTCAGCCCCGGCTTGATCGCGTCCGCATGCCCGAGGTACGCGCACCGCCCGGCATGCCCCGCCGGGTCCGCCAGCGCGTCGTGCCCGTCCCAGCGCAGCGCCCCCGCGTCCGGCCGGCGCAGCCCCGCCAGCACCCGCAGCAGCGTGGACTTGCCCGCCCCGTTGCGCCCGAGCAGCAGCATGGCCCCCCCCGCCGCCACCGACAGGTCGACGTCGCGCAGCACCAGCCGCTCGCCGCGCAGCACCGCCAGCCCGCTCGCCACCAGCCGCATCCCGCCTCCCCGCCCGGTGTGCCGCCTGGGCCCGCGTACCCCCGCACCGCGGACGGGAGAAGCGCCCACGCGGCAGGGGCGCCAGCCTGGACGGGCAACGCGCGGGTATGGTGTAACCGGGACCAGGGATCAAGCGGCCCCGCCCCGCGCGGGCGCTGCGCCGCGCCACCGCCGACCAAAGGAACGCCATGAAGACCGTCGGGCACGACACGCTTCGCACACGCCGAACCCTCGATGTGGGCGGTCGCCGCTACGACTACTTCTCCATCCCCGAAGCCGCCAAACAAATCGGCAACGTCGACCGCCTACCGGTCAGCCTCAAGGTGCTGCTGGAGAACGTCCTGCGCTTCGAGGACGGCCGCTCCTACAAGGTCGACGACGCCCGCGCCGTCGTCGGCTGGCTGGAGAACGGCTCGTCCACGAAGGAGGTGCCCTTCAAGCCCGCCCGCATCCTGATGCAGGACTTCACGGGCGTGCCCGCCGTGGTCGACCTCGCCGCCATGCGCGACGGGATCACCCGCCTGAACGGCGACCCGCAGAAGGTCAACCCGCTGGTCCCCGTCGACCTGGTGATCGACCACTCCGTGATGGTCGACGTCTCCGGCACCCCCGACTCCCTGCAGCGCAACGTCGAGATCGAGTTCGAGCGCAACGGCGAGCGCTACGCCTTCCTCCGCTGGGGCCAGGAGGCGTTCGAGAATTTTCGCGTCGTCCCCCCCGGCGCCGGCATCTGCCACCAGGTGAACCTCGAGTACCTCGCGCAGGCCGTCTGGACCGCGGAGGTCGACGGCACGACCTTCGCCTACCCCGACACGCTGTACGGCACCGACAGCCACACCACGATGGTCAACGGCATGGGCGTGCTCGGTTGGGGCGTGGGCGGCATCGAGGCCGAGGCCGCCATGCTCGGCCAGCCCATCGCCATGCTGATCCCCGACGTGATCGGCTTCCGCCTCACCGGCCGCATGCCCGAGGGCGCCACCGCCACCGACCTCGTGCTCACCGTCACGCAGATGCTCCGCGCCAAGGGCGTCGTCGGCAAGTTCGTCGAGTTCTACGGCGACGCCCTCGACCACCTGCCCGTCGTCGACCGCGCCACCATCGGCAACATGGCGCCCGAGTACGGCGCGACCTGCGGCTTCTTCCCCGTCGACGCGCTCACCCTGGAATACCTGCACCAGACCGGCCGCGACGAGGACCGCGTCGCCCTGACCGAGGCCTACCTGCGCGCGCAGGGCATGTTCCGCGACGCCTCCACCCCCGAGCCAATGTTCACCGACACCCTCGAGCTCGACCTCTCCACCGTCGAGCCCTGCCTGTCCGGCCCGAAGCGCCCGCAGGACCGCGTCTCGCTGAAGTCCGCCTCGACCGCCTTCCACTCCGAGCTGACGCGCAGCCTCGGCGTCCCCGCCAACGACCTCGGCCGCAAGGCGCACGTGTTCGGCTCCAACTACGAGATCGGCCACGGCGACGTGGTGATCGCCGCCATCACCTCCTGCACCAACACCTCGAACCCCTACGTCCTGGTCGCCGCTGGCCTCGTCGCCCGCAAGGCCCGCGCGAAGGGCCTGACGCCCAAGCCCTGGGTGAAGACCTCGCTCGCCCCCGGCTCCCAGGTCGTCACCGAATACCTGGACCGCGCCGGCCTGTCCGAGGACCTGGACGCGCTCGGCTTCAACCTCGTCGGCTACGGCTGCACGACCTGCATCGGCAACTCCGGCCCGCTCCCCGAGCCGATCATCGACGCGATCGAGGACAACAAGCTCGTCGCCGTCTCCGTCCTCTCCGGCAACCGCAACTTCGAGGGCCGCATCAGCCCCAACGTGCGCGCCAACTACCTCGCCAGCCCCCCGCTCGTGGTCGCCTACGCGCTCCTCGGCACCATGATGGAGGACATCACCACCGCGCCCCTCGGCACCGGCAGCGACGGGCAGCCCGTCTACCTGCGCGACATCTGGCCCACCAACAAGGAGATCGCCGACCTCGTCGCCTCGTCGGTGACGCGCGAGCAGTTCGTCCGCCGCTACGGCGAGGTGTCCAAGGGCACCAAGGAGTGGCAGGCGCTGCAGGTCGAGACCGGCAGCGAGACCTACCGCTGGAACGACGGCTCGACCTACGTGAAGAACCCGCCCTACTTCGACGGCATCACCATGGAGCCCGCCCCCAAGGGCGCCATCACCGGCGCCCGCTCCCTCGGCCTGCTCGGCGACAACATCACGACCGACCACATCAGCCCCGCCGGCTCGATCAAGAAGACCTCGCCCGCCGGCGAATACCTCGGCGAGCACCAGGTCCGGCAGTCCGACTTCAACTCCTACGGGTCGCGCCGCGGCAACCACGAGGTGATGATGCGCGGCACCTTCGCCAACATCCGCATCCGCAACGAGATGGTCGCCGGCATCGAGGGCGGCATCACCCGCCACATGCCGTCCGGCGAGCAGATGCCGATCTACGACGCCGCCATGCGCTACAAGGCCGAGGGCGTGCCGCTGATGATCTTCGGCGGCAAGGAATACGGCATGGGCTCGTCGCGCGACTGGGCGGCGAAGGGCACGATGCTCCTGGGCATCCGCGCCGTCGTCGCCGAGAGCTTCGAGCGCATCCACCGCTCCAACCTGGTCGGCATGGGCGTCCTGCCGATGCTGTTCCCCCTCGGCGTCGACCGTCACACGCTCGACCTCAAGGGCGACGAGACCTTCGACCTCGTGGGCCTGGAGACCATCACGCCGCGCATGCGCGTGCCCCTGCACATCCACCGCGCCGACGGCACCACGGACACGGTCTCGCTGATCTGCCGCGTCGACACGCTGGACGAGGTCGAATACTACCGCCACGGCGGCATCCTGCAGTACGTCCTGCGCGGGATGGCCACCGCCGCCTGAAGAAAGCAAGCATGGGCTCTGCCCAAACCCGCAAAGGGCCCGAGGCCCTTTGATCCCTCTACTTAAGTAAAGCCATCCAAGGGGCTTCCCTTGGCGGAGTCCAGAGGCAGCGCCTCTGGCCTTCCTTCTCCGGTTTCCCGCACATGCGCCTCGCGTCTCTTCGCCGTCCCGGCGGCGACCTCGCCCGCCTGCCGATCGGCTTCGACCTTCGCGGCCTCGACATCTCCGAGGGCGTCCGCGCCGCCCTGGCCTGCGCGATCGTTATCATCGCCAACGAGTGGATCGCCTGGCCGCCCCTCGTCTACATGGCGCTGGCCGCCAACCTGACGTGCTTCTGCGACGTGGGCGGCCCGATCCGCAACCGCGTCCCCGGCCTGCTGATCTTCACCGCCGTGGGCGCCGCGATCTGGAGCTGCTTCGGCATGCTCCGCCCGCTCGGCATCCCGGTCGTGGTGCCGCTCGCCTGCGTGGTGATCTTCTGCAACGCCTACGCCCGCGTGTACGGCCTGGCCGCCGCGGCGATCGGCAACGTCCTGACCGTCGTCCTGGTGTTCGCGCTCGACGTCCCGCTGTCGCCGCACAAGGCCGGGCTGATCGCCGCGATGTTCGTGGCCGGCGGCCTGTGGTGCACGCTCCTGACGCTGGTGATCTGGCGCCTCTACCCGGCCCGCCACGCCTGCCTCGCGGTGGCCGAGACGTGGCAGATGCTCGCCGAGCTGGCCCTGGACCTGCACGCGCTCTCCCGGCGCGAGGGCGTGGCGCTCGCCGACTGGGAGGCCCACGCCCGCGCCCACCGCCGCGCCGTGCGCGACGCGATCGAGCGCGCCCGCATCCGCGTCGTCGAGCTCGCCCGCGGCGGCGGCCAGGTCGGCCCCCGCGCCGCCCAGGCCAGCGTGCGCCTGGAAACCGCCGACCAGCTCTTCGGCGCCCTGATCGCCCTCTCCGAACTCCTGGAGCACGCCCCCGCCCTGCGCGCCGGCGCCGACGGGATGCTCGCGCCGCTGGAATCCGTGCTCCTCTCCGTCGCCGACGACATCCTCCACGAGCGCGACGAGCGCGGCACCGGCATGGACGCCGCCATCGCCCGCATCGTCGCGGCCGGGCAGCACGAGCCCGCCCTGCGCGGCATCGCCGACGCCATCGGCGACCGCCTGCGCATCATGCTGGCCGTCTCCGGGCCCCGGGGCGGGCAGCGCTCTGGCGGCACCTTCGGCAGCGAGGCCGCCGTGCCCCTGCGCGCGCGCATCCTCGGCCCGATCCGCGACAACCTGAGCTGGCGCTCGGTGATGCTGCGCCACGCCCTGCGCACCGCGGTAATCTCCGCCCCCGCCCTCGTCGTCACGCTGTCCTACGAGACGACCTTCACCCACTGGCTCCCCTACACGGTCGTCCTGGTGATGCAGCCGTTCTTCGCCGCCACCTGGCAGCGCGCCCTGGAGCGCATCGGCGGCACCGTGCTGGGCGCGCTCCTCGGCGGCCTGCTCGCCATGGTCGCCCACACCCCGCTCGCCCTGGCCGCCCTGATGTTCCCGCTGTGCGTGGTGGGCTTCGCCGCCCGCCAGGTCAGCTACGGCGCCTACATCGCCTGCCTCACCCCGCAGATCGTCGTGCTGGTCGAGCTCGTCGAGCCCGGCCACTCCTCGCTGGAAGTGGCCGCGATGCGCACGCTGTTCACCCTGGTCGGCGGCCTGATCGCCGTCGCCGGCAGCCTGCTGCTCTGGCCGAGCTGGGAGCCCGACCGCCTCCCCGACGAGATCCTGCGCACCGTCCTCGCCCACGCCCGCTACGCCCGCGTCGCCCTGGGCACCCCCGGCCCCGCCGCGACCGCCGAGGCCCGCCGCGCCGCCGGCCTCGCGAGCAACAACCTGGAGGCCGCCATCGGCCGAGCCCTGCAGGAGCCCCGCCGCCGCCACCGCGACCGCGTGGAAGCCGCGATGGTCGTCGACGCCGCCCTGCGCCGCCTCTCCGGCCGCCTCATCGCCCTCCAGCACGAGCCCGGCGCCGCCGCCCGCGACCCCTGGGCCGCCTGGGTGGGCGACGCGCTGGAAGCCGCCGCCACCCGCCGCCCCCTGCCGCAGCGCCCTGCGGACGGCTCGGAGTCCCTGCTGCGGGTCGCCCGCCAGATCGAGCTGGTCGAGGGCGCGCTGAAGCGAAGCTGAAGCAAGCAAGGCCGGGCTCTGCCCGGACCCGCAAAGGGTCCGAGGACCCTTTGATCCCGTTACTTAGGGAAGGAAGCAGCCGGCTACTTCGCCTTTTCGATCCAGCGCAGGATCGCGGCCTCGGTCTTCTCCTTGTCCGCCCATCCCGTGACCTTCACCCACTTGCCGGGCTCCAGGTCCTTGTAGCGGGTGAAGAAGTGCTCGATCGCCTTGACCGTGATCTCGGGCAGGTCGGCGATGGACTGCACCTTCGTCCACTGCGTGTGGATCTTGTCGTGGGGGACGCAGATGACCTTCTCGTCCTGGCCGCTCTCGTCCTCCATCTCCAGCATCCCGATCGGCCGGCAGCGGATCACCGCGCCGGGCACCACGGCCACCGGCGTGAGCACCAGCGCGTCCGCCGGGTCGCCGTCGTCGGCCAGCGTGCCCGGGATGAAGCCGTAGGCTGCCGGATACGCCATCGGCGTGAACAGGAAGCGGTCGACGAAGATCGCGCCGCTCTCCTTCTCGATCTCGTACTTGACCTGGCTGCCCTGCGGGATCTCGATCACGACGTGGAGGTCGTGCGGCGGGTTCTTGCCAGTGGTGATCTTGGTGACGTCCACGGTGCGGCTCCTGAGCTGTGCGCCGGACCGTAGCCACGCGCGCCGCGCTTTGCCAAGGCAGGAAGCAAGGCCAAAGGCTCCGCCTCCGGACTCTGCCAAGGGAGCCCCTTGGATGGCTTACTTGAGCAAGGCCGGTCCAGGGGCGGCTCGCCCCTGGCGGGTTTGGGCGGAGCCCATGCTTCCTTCAGACGCCCAGCACCTCCGCCGCCTCCCGCACGACCTCCGCCAGCGCCCCTTCCGCGAACGGCGACACGAGCCCCGCGCCCGCGACCAGCTCGCCGAACGGCGCAGCACCCCCCTGACCGCAGAGGGCGACGTAGCGGGCGAGCGCGTCCTTCGGGTCGTGTCGCGCCTGCGCCCAGAGCTGCATCGCGCAGCAGAGCGCGAGCGTGTAGTCTATGTAGTAGAAGGGGCTGCCGAAAATGTGCGGCTTGGCCTGCCAGCGGCCGCCCATCGCGGGGTGCGCCAGGTCGCCGTAGTCGGCCCAGGGCAGGTAGCGACGCTCCAGGCGCTGCCACATGGCGTGGCGCTCGGCCGGCGTGGCGTCGGGGTTGGCGTAGACCTCGTGCTGGAAGTGGTCGACGCAGCAGCCGTAGGGCAGGAACGCCAGGCTGCCGATCAGGTGCATGCGGCGGAAACGGTCGGCCGCGTCCTCGCCCACGAGAAGGCCGATCTCGGGGTAGGACAGGAACTCGAGGCCCATCGAGTTGATCTCGGCGGCCTCCATCGTCGGCCACAGCAGGTCGATGCCGGGCTGGCCGCGGCTCTCCCAGTTCTGGAAGGCGTGGCCCATCTCGTGGGTGAACACGTTCACGTCGGCCTGGGTGCCGTTGAAGTTGGCGAAGATGAACGGGACGCCCACCGTCGGGAACGAGGTGCAGAACCCGCCGCCCGCCTTGCCCGCGCGGCCTTCGAGGTCGGTGAAGCCGCCGGCCACCATCATGCGGTAGAAGTCGCCGAGACGCGGCTCGAGCCGGTCGAACATCGTCTGCGCCTGCGCCACCAGATAGTCGTGGTCGCCGGCGGGGCCGGGGTTGCCGGCCGGGTCGATCAGCGCCTCGTCCCAGAAGCGCAGCCGGTCCCAGCCCTGCTCGGCGCGTCGCCGCTCCAGGATGCGCGCGACCAGCGGCACGACATGCTCGACCACCTGGTCGCGATAGCGCGCGACCTCGGCGGGGCCGTAGTCCACGCGGCGCATCCTGCGATAGGCGAGGGGGGTGTAGCTCGCCTCGCCCAGCTTGAGCGCCATGCCGTGGCGCAGGCGCACGAGCTGGTCGTAGATCGAGTCCAGCTCCGCGCGGTTGTCGGCGAAGAAGCCCCAGCGCGCCCGCTCGGCCGCGTGGCGCACGTCGCGGTCGGCGTGCTCGGCGTACGGACCCAGGCCGGACAGGTTGAGCACGCGGCCGTCGAGCGGGATCTCGGCACCGGCGAGCAGCTCGGTGTAGCGCGCGGACAGGCGCGCCTCCTCCTCCAGGTCGGCGGCGATCTCCGGGCGGAAGGTCGTCACGTCGCATTCCCACAGCCGCACGGCATGCGCGCCGGCCAGCCGCTCCAGCGCGGCGCGGTCGCCCGCGAGCAGGCGCAGGCGGAGCGCCGTGTCCAGGCCCGTCGCCTCCGGCTGCAGCGCGTCGGCCAGCTCCCGGTCGGCGCGTCGCGCGGCGTCGGTGGTGTCCTGCGCGAAGCGGAGGTGGACCAGCGCGGTCCAGCTGTCGAAGCCGCGCCGGGCCGCGTCCCAGGCCGACAGCGTGCCCGCCAGGTCGCCGGCGTCGAGCCGCGCGTCCAGGGCGGCGTACTCGGCGGCCAGCGACTCGCGCGACGGCACCGGAGCCTTG